>NZ_CP087597.1:85000-416899 GCF_020990385.1 Paracoccus sp. MA | reverse complement strand
TGTAGGTGTTGGTGATGCGGACCGTCTGCTTCGAGGGCAGCGTGTAGTCCAGGAATGAAAAGACCGCGATCCCGAAGATCACCCCAAGGACGGTCAGGAACCAGCGCATCGGCGCCCCCTCAATTGTAGTTCACGATCACGATGATCACGACGATCGCGACCACCGGCAGGACCAGCACCAGCCCGACGAGCCGCGCCCGCAGGGTCTTGCTGAAGCCCACCATCGAACGCCGCACGAACTCGGCGCGTTCCGGGGACGGGCCCGCGCGCTCGGGATGGCGGCGATCCCATTCCTTTTCAAGCTCTTCCCGGCGCAGGCTGCGGATATAGATCCAGATCAGCGCGTAGAAGATCAGCTCGACGATCAGGACCATGCCGATCAGGCGAAGAAAGGCGATCATCGGGCCGACCCTGGTTGCGAAAAGCCTGCCCCATGGAAGGCCCCCGCGCCGCGACTGTCAATGACCCCATTGCGGCGCCGCCGCGCCCGGCCTAGCCTTGCGCCATGGACGCCCTTGCCCGTGAGATCGAGAACCGCCGCGACGACCTGGTCCGCCTGACCCGGGATCTGATCCGCATCCCGACGCTGAACCCGCCGGGCCGCAACTATCGCGAGATCTGCGAATACCTGCAGGCCCGGCTGGCGCCGCAGGGCTGGGCCTGCGAACTGATCCGCGCCCATGGCGCGCCCGGCGACAGCGAAGCCTTTCCGCGCTGGAACCTGGTCGCCCGCCATCGGGGCGACCCGCCCGGCGAATGCGTGCATTTCAACAGCCATCACGACGTGGTCGAGGTCGGCCATGGCTGGAGCCGCGATCCCTTCGCCGCGGAACTGGAGGGCGGCCGCATCTATGGCCGCGGCGCCTGTGACATGAAGGGGGGCTTGGCCGCCAGCATCATCGCGGCCGAGGCCTTCATCGCGCTTTACCCCGACCATCCCGGCCAGATCGAGATCAGCGCCACCGCGGACGAGGAATCGGGCGGTTTCGGCGGCGTGGCCTATCTTGCCGAACAGGGCGCCTTCGCCCATGTCGGCCATGTCATCATCCCCGAGCCGCTGCACAAGGACCGCATCTGCCTGGGCCATCGCGGCGTCTGGTGGGCCGAGATCGAGACGCATGGCCGCATCGCCCATGGCTCGATGCCCTTCCTGGGCGACAGCGCCATCCGCCACATGGGCGCGGTGCTGGAAGAAATGGAGCGCACGCTGTTCCCGCTGCTGATGACCAAGCGGACCCAGATGCCGGTGATCCCCGAAGGCGCGCGGAACTCGACCCTGAACATCAACTCGATCCATGGCGGCGAGCCGGATCACGGCCCGGACTTCACCGGCCTGCCGGCGCCCTGCGTCGCCGACCGCTGCCGCATCGTGATCGACCGCCGCTTCCTGATCGAGGAGGAGCTCTCGGAAGTAAAGCGCGAGGTCACCGCCCTGCTCGAACAGGTCAGGGCGCAACGCCCCGGATTCTCCTATGAAATCCGCGACCTGTTCGAGGTGATCCCCAGCATGACCGATCGCGAGGCGCCGGTGGTGCGCTCGACCGCCGCCGCCATCGAACGGGTGCTGGGCCGCGAGGCCGGCTATGTGGTCAGCCCCGGCACCTACGACCAGAAACATATCGACCGCATCGGCAAGCTGAAAAACTGCATTGCCTACGGCCCCGGCGTGCTGGACCTGGCGCACCAGCCCGACGAATGGGTGGGGGTGGACGATATGCGGGATTCCGCCCGGGTCATGGCCCTGGTGCTCGACGACATCCTGCGCGGCCCCGCGGGGGATTCCCCCCGCCCCGCGCCTGTGGCATGATCGCCCGAAACCAGCGAGCAGCCGCCGAGCAGCCTATGACCCAACGCCTGTCGATCAGCGCCATCATCTTCTTCGTCGTGATGATCCTTCTGGGCGTCTATTTCGCCTACGCGGCGGTGCAGGGCCCCTCGGGCATCCTGCGGCGGGTGCAGCTGCAGGCCGAAACGCAGGAACTGGTCCAGCAGCGCGACAAGCTGCAGGCCGAAGTGGACCGGATGCGCAACCTGACCCGGCGCCTGTCGGACGACTATCTCGACCTCGACCTGCTGGACGAACGCGCCCGCGACGTGCTGGGCCTGGTGCGCGCCGACGAGATCATCATCCGCTGAGCCTCCCGCAGACATCGGCCGCGCCTTCTCTGTTGCCCAAATACCCCTGCGCCCGCGCCCCAGGACGCGGCGATGCCCCCTGCGCGCCTCGACTATT
Organism: Paracoccus sp. MA; assembly: GCF_020990385.1. NCBI lineage: Bacteria > Pseudomonadati > Pseudomonadota > Alphaproteobacteria > Rhodobacterales > Paracoccaceae > Paracoccus > Paracoccus sp. MA. The sequence continues at coordinate 414,666 of NZ_CP087597.1, read as the reverse complement.
TCCCCGGCGCAAGCGGCTTTCCGCATCTGCCCTCTGGACGGATGCACGAGTCCGGTTTACTTCCCCCGAAAGCTTCGCCTAGAATTAGTTTAACGCTGAACTATCCCCGCCCCGAGGAGGAGGCCCATGGTCAGAAAGCCCGCAGCCAGGCAGAACACGTCCAACGTGTCCAAGGACGAGCTGCTCAAATACTACCGCGACATGCTGTTGATCCGGCGATTCGAGGAAAAGGCCGGCCAGCTTTACGGCATGGGCCTGATCGGTGGCTTCTGCCATCTCTATATCGGGCAGGAGGCCGTCGTCGTCGGCCTCGAAGCCGCCGCCAAGGAAGGCGACAAGCGCATCACCTCCTATCGCGACCACGGCCACATGCTGGCCTGCGGCATGGAAGCCCGCGGCGTGATGGCCGAGCTGACCGGCCGCATCGGCGGCTATTCCAAGGGCAAGGGCGGCTCGATGCACATGTTCAGCCGCGAGAAGCATTTCTACGGCGGCCACGGCATCGTCGCGGCGCAGGTGCCGCTGGGTGCCGGCCTGGCCTTCGCCGACAAGTATCTCGGCAACGACAACGTCACCTTCGTTTATTTCGGCGACGGCGCCTCGAACCAGGGCCAGGTCTACGAGACCTACAACATGGCCGAGCTCTGGGAACTGCCGGTGGTCTTCGTCATCGAGAACAACCAGTATGCCATGGGCACCTCGATGAAGCGTTCGACCAAGTCGACCACGCTCTTCGGCCGCGGCGAATCCTTCGGCATCAAGGGCGAACAGGTGGACGGCATGGACGTGCTGGCGGTCAAGGCCGCGGGCGAGAAGGCCGTGGCGCATTGCCGCGCCGGCAAGGGGCCCTACATCCTCGAAGTCATGACCTATCGCTATCGCGGCCATTCCATGTCCGACCCGGCGAAATACCGCACCCGCGAGGAAGTGCAGAAGATGCGCGACGAGCGCGACGCCATCGAGCATGTGCGCGAGTTGCTGCTGACCGGCAAGCACGCCTCCGAAGAGGACCTCAAGGCCATCGACAAGGAAATCAAGGATATCGTGAACGATTCCGCCGAATTCGCCAAGGAAAGCCCCGAGCCGCCGCTGGAAGAGCTCTGGACCGATATCTACGCCAAGGAAGTGCCGCAGGGCGGCGCGGAACAGAACGCCTGAGGGGAGGGAACCATGGCAACCGAAATCCTGATGCCCGCCCTGTCGCCGACCATGGAAGAAGGCACGCTGGCCAAATGGCTGGTCAAGGAAGGCGATAGCGTGAAATCCGGCGACATCCTCGCCGAGATCGAGACCGACAAGGCCACGATGGAGTTCGAGGCCGTCGACGAGGGCATCCTCGGCAAGCTGCTGATCGCCGAGGGCACCCAGGGGGTCAAGGTCAACACCCCCATCGCCGTGCTGGTCGAGGAAGGCGAATCCGCCGATGCCGTCCCGGCGCCGAAGGCCGAGGCGCCCGCCGAGGCCCCACCCGCCGAGGCCAGGGCCGAGGCTCCGTCCGCCCCGGCCGAGGCGGCCGCTCCTGCCCCGGCTCCGGTCGCGGACCAGTCGCCCGACTGGCCGGAAGGCACGCCGATGAAGACCATGACCGTGCGCGAGGCCCTGCGCGAGGCCATGGAAGAGGAAATGACCCGCGACGAGACCGTCTTCCTGATGGGCGAGGAAGTCGGCGAATACCAGGGCGCCTACAAGATCAGCCAGGGCCTTCTGGACAAGTTCGGCCCGCGCCGCGTGGTCGATACGCCGATCTCGGAAATCGGCTTTGCCGGCATCGGCACCGGCGCCGCCATGGCCGGGCTGCGCCCGATCGTCGAGTTCATGACCTTCAACTTCGCCATGCAGGCCATCGACCATATCATCAACTCGGCCGCCAAGACGCTTTACATGTCCGGCGGCCAGATGGGCTGCCCCATCGTCTTCCGCGGCCCGAACGGCGCTGCCGCCCGGGTGGCGGCCCAGCACAGCCAGGATTACGCGGCCTGGTATGCGCAGATCCCCGGCCTCAAGGTGGTGATGCCCTATTCGGCGGCCGATGCGAAGGGCCTGCTGAAGCAGGCGATCCGCGACCCGAACCCGGTGATCTTCCTGGAAAACGAGATCCTCTACGGCCGCAGCTTCGAGGTGCCGGATCTTGACGATTTCACCATCCCCTTCGGCAAGGCGAAGATCGTGCGCCCCGGCAAGGACGTGACCCTGGTCAGCTTCGGCATCGGCATGGTCCATGCGCTCGAAGCCGCCGAGAAACTGGCGTCGGAAGGCATCGAGGCAGAGGTGATCGACCTGCGCACCCTGCGCCCCATCGATTACGCCACGCTGATCGAATCGGTAAAGCGCACCAACCGTTGCGTGACGGTGGAGGAAGGCTTCCCGGTCGCCTCGATCGGCAACCACCTTTCGGCCCATATCATGGAGAACGCCTTCGACTATCTCGACGCGCCGGTGATCAACTGCACCGGCAAGGACGTGCCCATGCCCTATGCCGCGAACCTTGAAAAGCACGCGCTGATCACCTCGGACGAGGTCGTGGCCGCGGTCAAGAAAGTCACCTACCGTTAAGGAGCGAGCGAGATGCCGACAGAAATCCTGATGCCCGCGCTTTCTCCGACCATGGAAGAGGGCACGCTGGCCAAATGGCTGGTCAAAGAGGGCGACGAGGTCAAATCCGGCGACATCCTGGCCGAGATCGAGACCGACAAGGCCACGATGGAATTCGAGGCCGTCGACGAAGGCAAGCTGGGCAAGATCCTGATCGCCGAGGGCACGGCAGGGGTCAAGGTCAACACCCCCATCGCGGTGCTGCTGGAGGAGGGCGAATCCGCCGACGACATCGGCGCGGCGCCGAAGGCGGAAGCCAGGCCCGAGGCGACGAAAGCCGAAGCCGCCCCGGCACCGGCGGCAGCCGCGGCCCCTGCCCCGGCCGCGCCGAAATCGGCCGAGGGCGGGCGCATCTTCGCCTCGCCCCTGGCGCGGCGCATTGCGGCAGAAAAGGGCATCGACCTCGCCTCGGTCCAGGGCTCGGGCCCGCATGGCCGCATCGTCAAGGCGGATGTCGAGGGCGCCAAGCCCGGCGCGGCCAAGCCTGCCGCCGCCGATGCCCCGAAAGCCGCCGCTCCTGCCCCGGCGGCCGCAGCCCCCGCCGGCCCCTCCGCGGAAACCATCCTCAAGATCTATGCCGACCGCGAGACCGAGGAGGTGGCGCTGGACGGCATGCGCCGCACCATCGCCGCGCGCCTGTCGGAAGCCAAGCAGACCATCCCGCATTTCTACCTGCGCCGGTCCGCGAAGCTCGACGAGCTGATGAAGTTCCGCGCCATGCTGAACAAGCAGCTGGAATCGCGGGGCGTGAAGCTGTCGGTGAACGACTTCATCATCAAGGCCTGCGCGCTGGCCCTGCAAGAGGTGCCGGATGCGAACGCGGTCTGGGCGGGCGACCGGATCCTGAAGCTGAAGCCTTCGGACGTGGCTGTCGCGGTGGCGATCGAAGGCGGGCTCTTCACCCCGGTGCTGAAGGACGCGCAGCAAAAGACGCTGTCCGCCCTTTCGGCCGAGATGAAGGACCTGGCCAACCGCGCCAAGACCAAGAAGCTCGCGCCCCACGAATACCAGGGCGGCAGCTTCGCCATCTCCAACCTCGGCATGTTCGGGATCGAGAATTTCGACGCGGTGATCAACCCGCCGCATGGCGCGATCCTCGCCGTCGGTGCCGGCATCCAGACCCCGGTGGTCGAGAATGGCGAGGTGGTGGTCCGCAACGTCATGTCGATGACCCTCTCGGTCGACCACCGGGTGATCGACGGGGCCCTCGGCGCCCAGCTGCTGGAAGCCATCGTCAAGCACCTGGAAAACCCGATGGGCATGCTGGCCTGATCCGGGCAGCATGAACCGCAAAGGGGGCCGGCGGCCCCCTTTCTTCTTTCTTGTCCAAATATCCCGCGGGGGTCCGGGGGCGCGAAGCCCCCGGCAGCGGCCTCACTCGCCCGCCGCCTCCGGCGCCGCGTTCAGCCCGATCCGCCGCCGCAGCCAGCGCGCCACCCGCACCTGCCCGCCATGAATGACCGAGAACAGCGACGGCACGAACAGCAGCGACAGCAGCGTCGAAAGCAGCAGCCCCCCGATCACCGCGATGGCCATGGGCGAGCTGAACTCGGCCCCCTCGCCGGTGCCGAGGGCCGAGGGCACCATGCCCGCCGTCATGGCAATGGTGGTCATCACGATGGGCCGGGCCCGCTTGTGCACCGCATCCAGGATCGCCACACGCTTCTCCGTGCCCTGGTCCATGGAGCTGACGGCGAATTCCACCAGCATGATGGCGTTCTTGGTCACGATGCCCATCAGCATCAGGAAGCCGATCACCACCGCCATGCTGATGGAGTTGCCGGTCAGGAACAGCGCCAGGATCGCGCCGCCGATGGCCAGCGGCAGCGACATCAGGATCGAGACCGGGGTGACGAAATTGTGGAACAAGAGCACCAGCACCACATAGGTCAGCAGCACGCCCGAGATCATCGCCACGGTGAAGGCCTGGAACACCTCGGCCATGATCTCGGCATCGCCCGAAGGCTGGATCTGGGTTCCCGCCGGCAGCTCCACCTGGCTCTGCAAGGCCGTGACCTGCGCGTTCACCGGCCCCAGCAGCGCCCCGCCCGCCAGGTTCGCCGACACCGTGGTGCGATAGCGCCGGTCGTAGCGCCCGATCTCGGTCGCCCCGGCCGAGATCGACACATCCGCCACCACCTCCAGCGGCACCTGCCCGGCCGAGCTTGGCACCCGCAGGTTGCGCACCGTCATCAGGTCGCGCCGGGCGGTCTCGTCCAGCCGCACCATGATCGGGATCTGCTTGTCGCCGGTGTTGAACTTGGCCAGGTTCGATTCCGTGTCACCCAGCGTCGCCACCCGCAGCGTCGTCGCCAGCGCGCTGGCGGTGACGCCCAGCTGCGCCGCGACCTCGGGGCGCGGATGGATCTGGATCTCGGGCCGCTGCAGGCTGGCCGAGGATGTGACCCCCTCCAGCGTGGACAGGGTCTTCATCGCCGCCATCAGCCGCTCGGCCGCCTCGGCCGCGCCCTCCTCGCTGTCCCCAAGGACCGAGACCTGCAGGTCGGCATTGCCCTCTTCGTTCTGGAAGTTGATCCGCAGGTCCGGAACCTGCGACAGGTCGCGCTTCAACTCGTCCTCGATGACGAAGCTCGACCGCTCGCGCTCTTCCTTGGGGCCGTAATTGACCATCAGCTTGGCCTTGGCCACGTCGTCCTCTCCGCCATTGACGAAGACCGAGCGCACCTCGGGCACCGCGCCGATGCGCTGCGAGATCATCCGCGCCGCCGCCTCGGTTTCCGACACCGTGGCGCCGGGCGGCAATTCGATGGTGATCTGGCTGCGGCCGACATCCGAGGCCGGGATGAATTCGGTCGGCAGCAGCGTGGCGGAAAAGATCGAGCCGGCAAAGACCCCCAGCCCCATCAGCAGCGTCAGGCCGCGATGGCGTAGCGTCCAGGCCAGCACCGCCATCAGCGTCCGCAGCACCGGCCCGTCGCGCTCCTCGGCCAGGCGGGTGTTGTCGCGCAGGAAATAGGCGGCCAGCATCGGCGTGATCAGCCGCGCCACCAGAAGCGAGAACAGCACCGAAACCGCGACGGTCAAGCCGAATTGCTTGAAATACTGGCCCGGGATCCCGCCCATGAAGCTGACCGGGGCAAAGACCGCGACGATCGAGAAGCTGATGGCGATGACGGTCAGGCCGATCTCGTTCGCGGCCTCCATGCTGGCCTCATAGGCGGGAACGCCCATGTTGATGTGCCGCACGATGTTTTCGATCTCGACGATGGCGTCGTCGACCAGGATGCCGGTGACAAGGGTGATCGCCAGCAGGCTGATGCCGTTCAGCGTGAAGCCCAGCCAATGCATGACGAAGAAGGTCGGGATGATCGACAGGGGCAGCGCCACGGCGGCGATCAGCGTCGCCCGCCAGTTCCTCAGGAACAGGAACACCACCACCACCGCCAGCGCCGCGCCCTCGTAGAGCGTCTCCATCGTGGAATGGTAGCTGCCCGAGGTATAGGTCGTCGCATCGTCGATCAGGGTGATGCGGGTGCCGGGATTGCGCGCCTCGATCTCGGCGATGCGGGCCTTGGTGCCGTCGCCGGCCTCCAGATCGGATTCGCCGCTGGCGCGGAAGACGCCGAAGGCGACCACGGGCTGGCCGTCGAGCAGCGCGAACTTGCGTTCCTCGCTGGCGCCGTCGGTGACGCTGCCCAGCTGGTCCAGCCGCACCGTGCGCCCGCCCCCGATCAGGATCGGCGTCGCGGCCAGCCGGGCCACGTCGCCCGCCGATCCCAGCGCGCGGATGGAATATTCCGTGCCGGCCAGATCGCCCCGGCCGCCGCCCATGTCGATGTTCTTGGCCCGCAGCTGGTCCGAGATCTCGGCAGCCGTCAGCCCGAAGGCCATGATGCGGTCGGGGTCCAGCTCGACATTGATCTGGCGGTCGGCGCCGCCGATGCGGGTGATGCTGGCGACGCCCGGCACGGTGGACAGGTCCCGCGACACCACGTCGTCGACGAAATCCGACAGCTGCTCGATGCTCATGCCGGAATTGCTGACGGCATAGGTCAGGATCGCCATGCCGCTGACGTCGATGCGGTGGATCAGCGGCTCGACGATGGATTCCGGCAGGTCGGCGCGGACATTGGCCACCGCGTCCTTGACGTCGTTGACGGCGCGGTCGGTATCGGTTTCCAGCTCGAACTCGACATAGATGCGGGCCGAACTGTCGGTCGCGGACGAGGTGATGTGCCGCACGCCGGTGATCGAGGCGATGGAATCCTCGATGGGCTGGATCACCTGCCGCGTCAGCTCGCTGGGGGCGGCGCCGGGCTGGCTGACCACGACGCTGACCAGCGGCAGGTCGATATTCGGCATGGCCGTGACCGCCAGCCGGCTGAAGCTGTAGAACCCCATCAGCATCAGCACGAGGAAGATCGCGATGGGCGGCACCGGATGGCGTATGGACCAGGCCGAGAAGTTCATGGCGCCGCCCGCACCTGATCGCCGCTGCGGAAGAAGGCGCCGGCCCGGGCCACCACCGTCTCGCCGGCCGCGATGCCTTCGACGATCTCGCGCCGGCCTTGCCAGAGCAGGCCGGCGCGAACCTCGCGCGCCTCGATCCGACCGTCCTTGACCACCTGCACCCGCTCGCCCGAGGCATCCGCCAGGATGGCCGAGCTGGGCACGGTCACCGCCTCGCGCCGGTCGGTGATGATCCAGCCGCTGGCGAAAAGTCCCGGACGCAGGCGCGGGTCGGGCTCCAGTGCGATCCGCGCCAGGCCAAGCCGCGTCACCGGATCGACGGCGGCCGGCACCAGCCGCAGCTTGCCCTCGACGCGGCCAAGACCCGCGACCGCAATCTCGGCCGTATCGCCCGGCTTCAGCTGGCTCAGCGCGGTCTCGATCACGTCGGCCTCAAGCTCGACCTCGCCGCCGGCGATCAGGGTGAACAGCGGCTCGCCTCCGGCGCCGGGGATGGCCCCCCGCCGGGCGGTCCGCGCCACCACCACGCCATCGACCGGCGCGACGATGCGGGCATGGTCCAGGTTCAGCCGCGCGATGCGCTGCGCCGCCGCGGCCTGGGCCTGCGCCGCCCGCGCCACGCCCAGCCCGTCCGAGGCCGAGGCCGAGGCCGCCCGCGCCGAAGCCTCGGTGGCGATGGCCTGATCCAGCACCGCCTGGCTGGCATTGCCGCTTTGCCGCAGGCTGCGGGTGCGCTCCAGCGCCGCGACGGCCTGGGTCAGGCTGGCCTCGGCGCTGGCGATCTGGCTTTCGGCCTGCCGCACCCCGGCCTCGGCGCGCTGATATTCGGCCTCGGCCTGGGCCAGCTGCGCCGACAGCACGTCCTCGGACAGCCGCGCCAGCACCTGCCCGGCCTTGACCCGGTCGCCGACCTCCGCCTCGATGCCGGTGATCTCGTGCCCCGAGACGAGAGCATGGACCTGCACCTCCTGCCGCGCCACCAGCGAGCCCGAGACCGGCACCCGCGCCTCGATCCAGCTGCGCTCGGCGGTGGCCAGTGTCACCACGGGCAGTTCCATCTGCTCGACCGCGCCCGCGGTCTCGGCCATGACCATGCCGGCCGGTCCCAGGGACGGGGCAAGCGCCAGCATCGCGATCCGGGTGATCCGGCAGGCTGCCGTCATCGTCCCCTCCAAACCAATCTGCGGCGCAACATAGTCGCGCCTGCCCCCGGCAACAATGCCAGCCGGGTTTCAGAAGGAAACGCTGACGCCGGGTAGGTTCAACTCGCCGATCAGGTCGCGCAGTTCCTGCCGCGCGGCGATGTTGGACATGCTGAGCTGTTCCGTGCCGATATCCTTGAGGTCGAGAAGCGTCAATCCGCGCGGAAACAGCTCGCGGAAGATCACCCGCTCGGAAAAACCGGGCGCCACGCGGAAGCCGATGCGCCTGGACAGGTTCGCCAGCGCGCCGCCGACCTTGCGCTTGTTGTGCATCGCCTGCGTGCCCAGCCGGTTGCGCAGCACCAGCCAGTCGATCGGCCCCGCCCCCGCCTCGCCGCGCAGCTGGCGGGCGGACCAGACCATCTCGGCATAGATCGAAGGCCCGAGGATCTTGCCCTCGGGCGACAGCCGCGCCAGCAGGTCGAAATCGACGAAACTGTCGTTCATCGGCGTGATCAGCGTATCGGCCAGCGTATGCGCCATCTGGCTGAGCTTCGTATGCGACCCGGGACAGTCCAGCAGGATGAAGTCGCATTCGGCATCCAGCGCCGCGACCGCCTGCGACAGCGGGTCCGGGCCGCCGGGAATCTCGGGCTGCAGATGGCCCAGCAGCGGCATCGGCAGATCCAGCCCCTCGCGTTGCGCGAAGGCGGCGCGGTTCTCGAGATAGCGGCCGAAGCTGCGCTGGCGCACGTCCAGATCCAGCGCCCCGACCCGGTGGCCCATGCGCGCCAGCGCGGTCGCCACATGCATCGAGGTCGTGGACTTGCCCGAACCGCCCTTTTCGTTGCCGACGACGATGATATGCGCCACGAATCCCCCTGCGATGCCCGCCGCTTACGCGCCGGACCATAGGCCGCGGCAGCCGCGATGAAAAGCGCCCAGGCCGGCGAATCGCCGGGGCCGCATCCTTTTCGCGCCGGGCCGGAGCAGGGCCACGCACCCCGCAAACGCCTGTTCCGGCGCCATTCTTTCATCACGACTTGATTGGTCGATATTTATCTTGAAAAACACGATCGGATATGTCGTTATATAGCCATGCCGGAGTCATCCGGCGGGGTCAGCCAGGGAGGGAGCCAGAGATGACCGTGCTGAACCATCTGTCGGCCTTTGCTGAACATGCGCTGCGGGCCGCCATGCCCGCCGCCCCCCGCTATGCGGTCAGCCTGATCGACCGCCGCACCGGCAAACCGCATCGCATCTCGGACATACCGCTGCGCCTGATCACCGGCGCGCCTTTCGAGACCACGTGCGAGCTGATGCGCCACCGCGACCCGTCGCGCTGGGACACCGCCATCCATCGCCTCGACCGGAAAGGAGCGATCCGATGATCCATGCCATTTTCCCCAAGCCGAACCGCGGCTTTGCCACCATCGCCCTGTCGGCGCATCAAAGCGCGCAGGGTCCGGTGCTGCGCGAATATCGCGACGGCCGCGTGGTGATCGACACCGGCCGCGGCCAGCTGACCGGCCTGCCGCTGAACCGGGCCCCGCGTGCGCCGGTCTGGATGCCGATCTTCGGCCTGGCCTATTGAATCGCCGATCCGACGCGCACCCGGCCCTTCGCGCCGCGCCGGCAGCGGGCCGCCCACCACCCGCCCAACGAAAAACGCCGCCCCTTGGGGCGGCGTTTGCATTGCGGTCCGGGTCCGGGATCAGAAGCCCAGGCCGGCGTATTTGTTCTTGAACTTCGACACGCGGCCGCCGGTGTCCATCAGCTTGGCCGAGCCGCCGGTCCAGGCGGGGTGCGAGGTCGGGTCGATGTCCAGCGACATGGTGTCGCCTTCCTTGCCCCAGGTCGAACGCACCTGATAGGTGGTGCCGTCGGTCATCTTGACCTCGATCAGGTGATAGTCGGGATGGATGTCTGCTTTCATGGCGCGTCTCCTCAGGCCTGAGCGTCGGCTTTGGGCTTGTAGTTGCTGACCTCGGCGATACGGGCCGATTTGCCGCGGCGATCGCGCAGGTAATACAGCTTGGCGCGGCGGACCCGGCCGCGGCGCACCACGGTGATCGAGTCGATATTGGTCGAGTAGAGCGGGAAGACACGCTCGACGCCCTCGCCGAACGAGATCTTGCGCACGGTGAACGAGGCGCCGATGCCGCCGCCCTTGCGCGAGATGACCACGCCTTCGTAGTTCTGCACGCGGGTGCGGGTGCCTTCGGTCACCTTGTAGCCGACGCGGACGGTGTCGCCGGCCTTGAAATCGGGGATGTCCTTGCCGAGCGCGGCGATCTGCTCGGCTTCCAACTGGGCGATCAGGTTCATCGCTATGGTTCCTCTTGATGCTCGCGGTAGCCCCGCGATTGGTCTGATGCGCCCGAGAGCTGTCGGTCCTTTGCCGGGTCCATACGAGTTTCCTCATATGCCCGCCACAGGTCGGGGCGGCGTTCCTTGGTCAGCCTTTCGGCCATGTCGCGCCGCCAACTGGCAATAGCCGCGTGATTGCCGGACAAAAGCACTTCCGGGATCGCGCGGCCTTCCCAAAGGGCGGGCTTCGTGTACTGCGGATGTTCAAGCAGGCCGCCATGGTCCGGGGAAAAGGATTCCTCGGCCAGAGACTCCTGATTCCCCAGCACGCGCGGTATAAGGCGAACCGTCGCGTCGATCAAGACCTGAGCCGCCAGTTCCCCGCCGGTCAGGACATAGTCGCCGATGCTGATCTCCTCGATGCCATGGGCGTCCAGCACCCGCTGGTCCACGCCCTCGAACCGGCCGCAGATCAGGGTCATGCCCGGGCCCTTGGCCAGCTGCCGCGCCCGCGCCTGGGTGAAGGGCCTGCCGCGCGGCGAAAGATAGATCACCGGCAGGTCCCCGCCCGCCTCGCGCAATGCCGCATCCATCACGTCGGGGCGGATCACCATGCCGGCGCCGCCGCCGGCGGGCGTGTCGTCCACGTTGCGGTGGCGGCCGATGCCGAAGGGGCGCAGGTCGATGCTGCGCAGGTTCCACAGCCCCTCCGACAGCGCCCTTCCGGTCAGGGAAAGCCCCAGAACGCCCGGGAAAGCCTCGGGGAAAAGCGTGATGACCTGTGCGGTCCATGCGCCCCTGACCTGCGGCTCGGCCATCAGATCGCGCGGCTGCGTGCTGGCCCGGATCGACAGCCGGCCGTGGGATTTCATCGCCCCGCCGGTCATTCCTGGTCTTCCGGCGGGTCGGCGACGATGCGCCCGGCGGCGATGTCCACCGTCGGCACGAAGGCGCGGGTAAAGGGCAAAAGCAGCGCCTGCCCGCGGCCGGCGCCGTGGATTTCCAGAATATCGCCCGCGCCGTGATCGTAGATCGCCCGGACCTTGCCCAGCAGCGCGCCACCAGTGTCATAGACCGACAGGCCGATCAGGTCGGCATGGTAGAATTCGTCGTCCGGCAGCGCCGGAAGCCTGTCGCGGTCGGCCCAGAGGGTGACGCCCTTCAGCGCCTCGGCCTGTTCCCGCGTCTCGACGCCCGACAGCCGGGCGCCAAGCCCGCCCGTCACCGGCCGCGTCAGGCGGACGGTGAACGAGCGGCTGCCGTCTTCGGTGTAAAGCGGGGCATAGGCGGCAATATCGTTGGGCTGCGAGGTGAAGCTCTTCAGCCTCACCTCGCCCCGGACGCCGAAGGCACCCGCGATCGCTCCGACGCAGACCCGCTCGGCCATTATTCCGAAGCGGCTTCTTCGGCCGGGGCGTTGGCCGCGGCTTCACGGGCGGCGCGCTTCTCGGCGCGTTCCTTGGCGGCCTTGCCGGGCTCGCCCTTCTTCAGGTTCTTGCGCTCGGATTTCTCTTTCACGCCGGCGGCTTCCAGGAAGCGGGCGACGCGGTCGGTCGGCTGCGCGCCCTGGGCCAGCCAGTATTGCACCCGCTCGAGGTTCATCTTGATGCGCTCTTCCGAATCCTTGGGCAGGAGCGGGTTGTAGGTGCCCAGCTTCTCGATGAAGCGGCCGTCGCGCGGCATGCGCGAGTCCGAGGCGACGATGGCGTAATGGGGGCGTTTCTTCGAGCCACCACGGGCCAGGCGGATTTTCATTGCCATTGCGTTTCTCCTTTGGAATGGCGGGGTTGCAGGATGCGCCGGAGCGCAGCCTACGGGTCGGGTTGCGGTTGGCAGGCTGCGTCTTGACGCATCCTAGGCGTGGTATCGTTCATGATGCCGGATCACTTCGGCGATCACGAAGTTCAGGAATTTGCGCGCGAATTCCGGGTCGAGATCGGCCTCGCGCGCGAGGCGTTCCAGCCGCTCGATCTGCTGCGCCTCGCGGGCGGGATCGGACGGCGGAAGGTCGTGTTCGGCCTTGAGGCGGCCGACGGACTGGGTGTGCTTGAACCGCTCGGCAAGCGTATAGACCAGGATCGCATCCAGCCGGTCGATGCTGGCGCGATGCTCCTTGAGCAGCGTCGCGGCGCGGGCGGTCGGGTCACTCATTCGGGTCTCCGCTGGCTGAAATCTGGCTGCAGGGGGCATGTGCGCCGCCGAAGGACTTGCTCATGCCGCGCCCCTCATCGGATGGCGATAGACGAGGCAGGGTTCCTTGCCGGGATGCGCCGCATCCGGGTCGCGCACCGCGCCAAGCCTCTCGGCCAGGGCGGCCGAGCGGGCATTGGCGGGCAGGATATAGCTGACGGCGGTGGTCCAGCCGAGCTGCCGGGCGGCGAAGTCGCGGGCGGCCAGCGCCGCCTCATGCGCGATGCCCCTGCCCTCGGCCGCGACGTCCCAGAGCGTCCAGCCCAGCTCGTGCTCGGGCCAACCATCCGGGAACCAGGGCCCGACCAAGCCGAGCGGTGCGCCGCCGTCGCGATCCGTCACCACGAAGGAGCCGAAGCCGCGCAGCACCCAATGGCCGACGATATGGCCGAAGGCCCGCCATGCCTGTCCCGGCTCGACCATCGGCCCGCCGATCCAGCGCGCCCGCTCGCCGATGGCGAAATCGCGCCATGCCCGCCAGTCGCCGGCCTGCGGGGCACGCAGGACCAGTCGCTCGGTCGTCAGCACGGGCGTGTCGGAGAGCGTGACCACTTATTTCTTCCCGAACAGTCCCGAGAGTCCGCCGGGCAGGTTCAGCTTGCCCAGATCGCCGCCCAGCCCCTTGGGGTCCTGCAACATCTTCGTGGCCTCGGCCATCTTGGCCGGATCGACATTGGCCATGTCGGGCAGCCCGCCGCCCTTGCCGGTCATGGCGCGCATGGCCTGTTTCAGCATGCCGCCCTTGCCCATCTTGCCGAGCTTCTTCATCGTGTCGGCCATCTGCTTCTGCATCTTCAGCAGCTTGTTCAGTTCCGACACTTCCATGCCGGCGCCGGCGGCGATGCGCTTCTTGCGGCTGGCCTGCAGGATGTCCGGATTGGCGCGTTCCTTCTTGGTCATCGAATTGATCAGCGCGATCTGGCGCTTGATCGCCTTGTCGTCGAAGCCGGCGGCCTCGGCCTGCTTGGCCATCTTGCCCATGCCCGGCATCATGCCCATGATCGACTGCATGCCGCCCATCTTGAGCATCTGCTCAAGCTGGCCCCGCAGATCGTTCATGTTGAACATGCCCTTCTGGAAGCGCCGCATCATGCGCTCGGCCTGCTCGACCTCCAGCACTTCCTGCGCCTTCTCGACCAGGGCGACGATATCGCCCATGCCGAGGATGCGGCCGGCGACGCGCTGCGCGTCGAAGGCTTCCAGCGCGTCCATCTTTTCGCCAAGGCCGACGAAGCGGATCGGCTTGCCGGTCACGGCACGCATCGACAGCGCAGCACCACCGCGGCCGTCGCCGTCCATCCGGGTCAGCACGACGCCCGAGATGCCGACCTTGCCGTCGAATTCGCCGGCGACGTTCACCGCGTCCTGGCCGGTCAGGCCGTCGACGACCAGCAGCGTCTCGCGCGGGTTCGCCACGTCGCGGACCGCCTGCACCTCGTCCATCAGCACTTCGTCGATATGCAGCCGGCCGGCGGTGTCGAGCATATAGACGTCATAGCCGCCCAGCGTCGCCTGCTGCTTGGCGCGTCTGGCGATCTGCACGGCATTCTCGCCCGGCACGATCGGCAGCGTATCGACGCCGATCTGCTGGCCCAGGATCGCCAGCTGTTCCATGGCGGCGGGACGGTTGGTGTCCAGCGAGGCCATCAGCACGCGCTTCTTCTCGCGGTCCTTCAGGCGCTTCGCCAGCTTCGCCGTGGTGGTGGTCTTGCCCGAGCCCTGAAGCCCGACCATCAGGATCGGCGCCGGCGGGTTGTCGATCCTCAGCGCGTCGGGCTCATCCTCGCCCTGCAGGACCTTGATCAGCTCGTCATGGACGATCTTCACGACCTGCTGGCCGGGAGTGATCGACTTGGTGACCGCGGCGCCGGTGGCCTTCTGCGTCACCGATTTCACGAAGCTGCGCGCCACCGGCAGCGAGACGTCGGCCTCCAGCAGCGCGACGCGCACCTCGCGCATGGCGGCGGCGACGTCCTCCTCGGACAGCGCACCCTGCTTGGTCAGCCGGTCGAAGACGCCGCCAAGGCGGTCGGACAGGTTTTCAAACATCGGCGGCCCTCCTGATGGTTGCCGTTGCCCCGGATGTGGGACGCGAATAAACAGTGACGCCCCCGTGGGCGCAACGCGCTGACGGGGGGCGATCCCCGGCGGGCGGGGACCGGAAGGGCGGACCTTCCGGGAATCCCGGCGTGGATAGGCGCAATGGCCCGCGGAGTCAAGCGCGGCCCGGTTGACCCTGCCCCGGCTTTGGTGAAAACCTCGGCCCCCGGAGGACCGAGCCATGACCCATCCCATCAGCCGCTTTCCCGTGCCCTCGCTTGACGAGATGCCCGAGGACATCGCCACGCGCATCCGCAAGGTGGCCGAGAAATCCGGCTTCGTGCCGAACGTCTTCCTGGCGCTGGCGCATCGCCCGGACGAGTTCCGCGCCTTCTTCGCCTATCACGACGCGCTGATGGAGCGCGAGTCGGGCCTGACCAAGGCCGAGCGCGAGCTGATCGTGGTCGCCACCTCGGGGCTGAACCAGTGCCAGTATTGCGTGGTGGCGCATGGCGCGATCCTGCGCATCCGCGCGAAGAATGCCTTCATCGCCGACCAGGCGGCGGTGAACTGGCGCAAGGCCGACCTCACGCCGCGCGAACGCGCCATGCTGGCCTATGCCGAGAAGGTGGCGCTGAACGCCCAGCAGATCGGCAAGGCGGATCACCAGGCGCTGCGCGAGGCCGGCTTCGACCAGGACGAGATCTGGGACATCGGCGCCATCGCCGCCTTCTTCGGCATGTCGAACCGGCTGGTGAATGCCGGCGACATCCGGCCGAACGACGAATTCTACATGCTGGGCCGCGGCTGATGGCCGAACTGTCCGCGGTGCCGCAGATGCGGCGCGAGGCGCTGCAGGGCCATGCGGCGATGCTGCTGTTCTCGGCCGCGATCGCCGGCTCGTTCTCGCTCGGCGCGCGGGCGGCGAACCTGATCGACCCGGCGGCGATCTCGGCGGCGCGCTTCGCCATCGCAGCGGGCGTGGTCGGCGGCGTGGCCCTTGCCGGCCCCGGCATCCCGCGCGCAAGCTTTCGGGCACCCTGGCGCTACCTTCTGCTGGGCGGGCTTTTCGCCGCCTATTTCGTGCTGATGTTCGAGGGGCTCAAGACCGCTCTGCCGGTCTCGGCGGCGGCGGTGTTCACGTTGACGCCGCTGATGTCGGCGGGCTTCGGCTGGCTTCTGATGCGTCAGCGCATGACCGGGCGCATCGCCGTGGCGCTGGCGCTGGGGGCGGCGGGCTCGCTCTGGGTGATCTTCGGCGGCGACGCGGCGGCGCTGATGCGGCTGGAATTCGGCCGCGGCGAGGCGATCTACCTGGTCGGCTGCGCGGCGCATGCGCTCTATACGCCGATGGTGCGGCGGCTGAACCGCGGCGAGACGCCGATCGTGTCGACCTTCGCCACGCTCTGCGCAGGCGGGCTGATCCTGCTGGTCTGGGGCGGAGAGGCGATCCTGCGCACCGATTGGGCGCATCTGCCGGCCATCGTCTGGGTGACGCTGCTCTATGTGGCGATCTTCGCCAGCGCGCTGACCACGGCGCTGGTGCAATTCGCCACCATGCGCCTGCCCTCCTCCAAGGTGATGGCCTATACCTATCTGACCCCGGCCTGGGTGATCGGGCTCGAGGCCGCATTGACCCGTGGCCTGCCGCCGCTCGCCGTGCTGCCCGGGGTGCTGGCGACCGTCGCCGCGCTGCTTCTGCTGCTGAAGGACTGACGGCGCGGCCGCGATTTGGGTATTTGCACAACAGAGAAGCCGAGGGCACCGCTCCCGGACTTCTTCGTTCCTCAAATACCCATGCGGCCTTGCCACCGGATCAGGCGACCGCCTCCTCGGGCTCGACCAGGGCCACGATATCCATCATGATCCGGTTGAGCTCGAAATCCTTGGGCGTATAGACCCGCGCCACGCCCATCTTCAGCAGCCGGGCCGCGTCCTCGTCGGGGATGATGCCGCCTACCACCACCGGGACATGCGAAAGACCGGCGGCTCGCATGCGCTCCATCAGTTCCTCGATCAGCGGCAGGTGGCTGCCCGACAGGATCGACAGGCCGACGACATGGGCATTGTCCTCGGCGGCGCGCGTCACGATCTGCTCGGGCGTCAGGCGGATGCCTTCATAGGTGATGTCCATGCCGCAATCGCGGGCGCGGAAGGCGATCTGCTCGGCGCCGTTGGAATGGCCGTCGAGCCCGGGCTTGCCGACCAGGAATTTCAGCCGCCGGCCCAGGCGGCGGCTGACGGCGTCCACCGCCTCGCGGATCGGCTCCAGCCCCTCGGTGCGGTTGGACGGGCTGGCCGAGACGCCGGTCGGGCCGCGATATTCGCCGTGCACCTGGCGCATCACCGCCGCCCATTCGCCGGTCGTCGCACCCGCCTTGGCCGCGGCGATGGAAAACGGCATGACGTTCTGGCCCCTCTGCGCGGCATCGCGCAGCGCGGCGAGGGCGGTCTCGACGGCCGCCTCGTCGCGCGCCTGCCGCCAGGCGTTCAGCCGGGCGATCTGGTCCTGCTCGACCGCCGGATCGACGACCATGATGCCGCCGTCGCCCGCGGTCAGCGGCGAGGGCTCGCCCTGCTGCCAGCGATTGACGCCCACGACCACCGTTTCGTTGGCCTCGATCCGGTTCAACCGCTCGGCGTTGGATTCGACCAGCCGCGACTTCATGTATTCGATGGCGGCAATGGCGCCGCCCATTTCGTCCAGCGTCGCCAGCTCCGCGCGGGCGCCGGATTTCAGCTCCTCGACCTTGGCGGCGATGGCCGGGTTGCCGTCGAAGAGGTCGCCATATTCCAGCAGGTCGGTTTCATAGGCGACGATCTGCTGCATCCTTAGCGACCATTGCTGGTCCCAGGGGCGCGGCAGGCCCAGCGCCTCGTTCCAGGCCGGCAGCTGCACCGCGCGGGCGCGGGCATTCTTCGACAGCACCACCGCCAGCATCTCCAGCAGGATGCGATAGACGTTGTTCTCCGGCTGCTGCTCGGTCAGGCCCAGCGAGTTCACCTGCACGCCATAGCGGAAGCGGCGGTATTTTTCCTCCTCGATGCCATAGCGGGTACGGCAGATCTCGTCCCAGAGTTCGGTGAAGGCGCGCATCTTGCACATCTCGGTCACGAAGCGGATGCCGGCGTTCACGAAGAAGCTGATGCGCCCGACCATGGCCGGGAAATCCTGCGGCTCGACCTTGGTTTTCAGATCGTCGAGCACCGCGATGCCCGTGGCCAGCGCATAGGCCAGCTCCTGCTCGGGCGTCGCCCCCGCCTCTTGCAGGTGGTAGGAGCAGACGTTCATCGGGTTCCATTTCGGCAGGTGCTTCGCCGTATAGGCCGCGACGTCGGTGATCATCCGCAGCGAGGGCTTCGGCGGGCAGATATAGGTGCCGCGCGACAGGTATTCCTTGATGATGTCGTTCTGCACCGTGCCTTGCAGCTTGGTGACATCTGCACCCTGCTCCTCGGCCACGGCGATATAGAGCGACAAGAGCCAGGGCGCGGTGGCGTTGATGGTCATCGAGGTGTTCATCTGTTCCAGCGGGATCTGGTCGAACAGCGCCCGCATGTCGCCCAGGTGGCAGATCGGCACGCCGACCTTGCCGACCTCTCCCCGCGCCAGGACATGGTCGCTGTCATAGCCGGTCTGCGTCGGCAGGTCGAAGGCCACCGACAGGCCGGTCTGCCCCTTGGCAAGGTTGCCCCGATAAAGTGCGTTGGATTTCTCGGCGGTCGAATGGCCCGCATAGGTGCGGAAGAGCCAGGGTTTGTCTTTCTCGGCCACGGGATTTCCCTCGCAACATTATTACGACAGGCATAGCGATAGCGTAATAATCCTGCCCGGTCAATTCGCCGCATCGCAGAGAGAACCTGACGCTGCGGTCGGTGCGATGTTCTCGGTCGATGCCGTGGAAAACGGCAGAAAACCGGGAAAACCTGCGGCCGGGGCAAATAATGCAGTTGCAGCGTTGGCGGCGGGAAGGGCGGATGCTAGCCTTGGCCCCGACGGACGAGGCCCACGGACGAGGCCCATCGACAGGAACGGAGCGCGCCATGGTGCTGACCCGCCGCTCGACTCTTGGGATCCTGGCCGCTCTGGCGGCTCGGCCGGCCGGGGCGCGGCCCGGATTGCACGATTTGGCCTATTCCGATGCCTCGCCCCGCAACCGGCTGGACATCCATCTGCCGCAGGGCGGCGGACCTTTCCCCTGGCTGCTCGACCTGCATGGCGGCGGCTTCCGCGCCGGCGACAAGCGGCTCTTGCCGGTGCCGCCCGAGCTGCTGCGGGCAGGAATCGCCGTGATCCGAATGAATTACCGGCTGTCGAATGAGGCGCTCTGGCCGGCGCAGGAACAGGATGTGCTGGCCGCTCTGGACTTCCTGCGCCGTGACGGGCCCGATCTGGGCCTGAAGCCGGGGCGCGGCGCCTTGGGCGGGCGTTCGGCCGGGGCGTTCCTGGCGGTCTCGGCGGCGCTGACGCTGGCGATGCAGGGCCGGCCGCCGCGCGCGGTGGTCGATTTCTACGGGCCGATGGACTTCGGCAGCATGGATGCCGACATGGCGCGGCTGGGCGGCGAGCCCAGACGCCTGCCCGCCGATTCGCCGCAAAGCGCCGAATCGCTGCTGGTCGGCTATGCCGTGGGCCAGCGCCGAGACGAGGCGACGGCGCTGTCGCCGGTCGGCCGGCTGGGCGCCATGCGCCCCGGCACGCCGCTGCCGCCGCTGATGATCCGCCACGGGGCAGAAGACCGCATCGTTCCGCCGGGCCAGGCGCGGCGCCTGCGCGAGGCCTGGCTGGCGATCAATCCCGGTGCGGCTGTGGATTTCGCCATTCTGCCCGATGAGCGCCATGGCAGCGCCGGTTTCACGGCTACCCGCACGCAAGAGGCGCTGGCCGGTTTCCTGCTGCGGCATCTGGCGGGGTAAAGACGCCCGATCTGCGCTGCATTGCGGCGCCTCGCAAATCCGTTACGACAGATTATTATAATTTCTGCATCTGGAATGTTGCATTGTTGCGCGGACGATCTTACAACCTGCCCTGTAACCCGCGCTGATTCTGCGCCGCGGCGGAACCCCCGGCGCAAGGAGGCGGCAAGAGAGGACTCTGAGATGGCCCTGGACCAACCGACCCCGATCGCGCCCTATGACGCACCGGAAAAGGACCTTTACGAGATCGGCGAGATGCCGCCTCTGGGCTATGTGCCCAAGCAGATGTACGCTTGGGCGATCCGGCGCGAACGCCATGGCGAGCCCGACAAGGCCATGCAGGTCGAGGTGGTCGAGACGCCGCCCATCGACAGCAACGAGGTGCTGGTCCTGGTGATGGCGGCGGGCGTCAATTACAACGGCATCTGGGCTGGCCTGGGCGTTCCGATCAGCCCCTTCGACGGGCATGGCGCGCCCTATCACATCGCCGGTTCCGACGCCTCGGGCATCGTCTGGGCGGTGGGCGACAAGGTCAAGAACTGGAAGGTCGGCGACGAGGTCGTCATCCACTGCAACCAGGACGACGGCAACGACGAGGAATGCAACGGCGGCGACCCGATGTATTCGCCCAGCCAGCGCATCTGGGGCTATGAGACGCCGGACGGCAGCTTCGCGCAATTCACTCGCGTCCAGGCCCAGCAGCTGATGAAGCGGCCCCGCCACCTGACCTGGGAGGAATCGGCCTGCTACACGCTGACGCTGGCCACCGCCTACCGGATGCTGTTCGGCCACGAGCCGCATGAGCTGAAGCCGGGCATGAACGTGCTGGTCTGGGGCGCCTCGGGCGGGCTTGGCAGCTTCGCCATCCAGCTGATCAACGCGGCGGGGGCGAACGCCATCGGCGTCATCAGCGACGAGGACAAGCGCGAATTCGTCATGTCGCTGGGCGCCAAGGGCGTCATCAACCGCAAGGACTTCAAGTGCTGGGGCCAGCTGCCCACGGTGAACACCCCCGAATACAAGGAGTGGTTCGCCGAGGCGCGCAAGTTCGGCAAGGCGATCTGGGACATCACCGGCAAGGGCGTGAACGTCGACATCGTCTTCGAGCACCCGGGCGAGGCGACCTTCCCCGTCTCGACCCTGGTCTGCAAGAAGGGCGGCATGGTGGTGATCTGCGCCGGCACCTCGGGCTTCAACTGCACCTTCGACGTGCGCTACATGTGGATGCACCAGAAGCGCCTGCAGGGCAGCCACTTCGCGCATCTGAAACAGGCCAGCGCCGCCAACAAGCTGATGCTGGAACGCCGCATCGATCCCTGCATGTCCGAGGTCTTCCCCTGGGCGGAAATCCCGCAGGCGCATCTGAAGATGCTGCGCAACCAGCACAAGCCCGGCAACATGGCGGTGCTGGTGCAGTCGCCGGTCACCGGCCTGCGCACCTTCGAGGACGCGCTGGAGGCGGGGCGGCGCTGACCCGGCCCCCGGCGCATGCCGACCGCCCGGCGCGGGGAGGCGCCGGGCGGTCTTTTCGTTTGCGGAAAGGCGCGGAAAAGCCTGCTGCTCTGTCAACAGGCAGAACAAAATCGCGTTACTCTTTGATATTTACCGATTTATTATCGGGTCGGCACAGCATTCCGCCGAAAACTTCGGCATTTTGCCCAAATATTGCGCCTGCCCCATTCAAACTGCCTGAACCTTGGGCTAAGGAGCCTTCCGACCCCAAGGGAAGGATTCCGCGACATGCCGCAGATCGATGACAAGCTTGCCCCCATCTACGAGGAGGTGGTCCGCCGCAACGCCGGCGAGCCCGAGTTCCATCAGGCCGTGCGCGAGGTGCTGGAAAGCCTGGGCCGGGTGGTCGCCAAGCGCCCGGACTACCTCGAAGACGCGCTGATCGAGCGCATCTGCGAGCCCGAGCGCCAGATCATCTTCCGCGTGCCGTGGACCGACGACAAGGGCCGCGTGCAGATCAATCGCGGCTTCCGGGTGCAGTTCTCCTCGGCCATGGGCCCCTACAAGGGCGGCCTGCGCTTCCACCCCTCGGTGAACGTGGGCATCATCAAGTTCCTCGGCTTCGAACAGATCTTCAAGAACGCGCTGACCGGTCTGCCCATCGGCGGCGGCAAGGGCGGCTCGGACTTCGATCCCAAGGGCCGCTCGGACGGCGAGATCATGCGCTTCTGCCAAAGCTTCATGACCGAGCTTTACCGCCACCTGGGCGAATATACCGACGTGCCGGCCGGCGATATCGGCGTCGGCGCGCGCGAGATCGGCTATATGTTCGGCCAGTACAAGCGCCTGACCAACCGCTACGAGGCCGGCGTGCTGACCGGCAAGGGGCTGTTCTACGGCGGCTCGCTGGCCCGCAAGGAAGCGACCGGCTACGGCAACACCTATTTCACCCAGGCCATGCTGAAGACCGGCGGCACCGATTTCGACGGCAAGACGGTCGTGGTCTCGGGCTCGGGCAACGTCGCGATCTACACCATCGAGAAGGTGCAGGAATTCGGCGGCAAGGTCATCGCCTGCTCGGACAGCTCTGGCTATATCGTGGACGAGTCCGGCATCGACCTGGCGCTAGTCAAGGAAATCAAGGAGGTGCGCCGCGGCCGCATTTCGCAATACGTCCGGATGAAAGGCGAAGGCAACGGCGCCTATTTCGTGAAATCCGGCGAGGGCTCGATCTGGGACGTGGCCTGCGAGGTCGCCATGCCCTCGGCCACGCAGAACGAGCTGACCGGCAAGGACGCGGCCAAGCTGGTCAAGAACGGCGTCACGGCGGTCGGCGAGGGCGCGAACATGCCCTGCACCCCCGAGGCGATCCGCGCCTTCCAGCAGGCCGGCGTCAAGTTCGGCCCCGGCAAGGCGGCGAATGCCGGCGGCGTCGCCACCTCGGCGCTGGAGATGCAGCAGAACGCCTCGCGCGACCGCTGGTCCTTCGAGAAGACCGAGGCGAAGCTGGCCGAGATCATGCGCGACATCCATGACAGCTGCTACAGCACGGCCGAGGAATTCGGCGCCCCGGGCGATTACGTGATCGGCGCCAACATCGCCGG
Source organism: Paracoccus sp. MA (assembly GCF_020990385.1). Taxonomy (NCBI): domain Bacteria; kingdom Pseudomonadati; phylum Pseudomonadota; class Alphaproteobacteria; order Rhodobacterales; family Paracoccaceae; genus Paracoccus; species Paracoccus sp. MA. The sequence goes on along the minus strand of NZ_CP087597.1, from coordinate 391,988 downwards.
CTTCATCCGCGTGGCCGAGCCGATGCGCGCCTTCGGCGTGATCTGATCCCCTGCGCGGGCCGGCACCCCCGGCCCGCCTTGCCAGCCCGGGACACGCCCGCTAATGCGCGGGGGTGTTTTCGTCCATGGGTTGTCCTGTTCATGCTGATCTTTCTCAAGCCCCGCCTCGTGCTGCTTTCGGTCCCCAAGACCGGCACCACCGCGCTGGAAGAGGCGCTTTCGCCGCAGGCCGAGATCGCCTTCCGCTCGCGCCCGGAAATCAAGCACCTGAACCTGCGGCAATATCTCAACCGCATCCGGCCGCTGCTGAACCCGCTGGGCGGGCCGGAATTCGAGACGGTGGCGGTGGTGCGCGAGCCGCTGGACTGGCTGCGCAGCTGGTATCGCTTCCGCGCCCGCGACGGGCTGATCGGCCATGCGAACAGCACCGCCCATGTCAGCTTCGAGGCGTTCGCCGCCGATTACCTGCGGCCGGGGAACCGGCCCGAATACGCCCGGCTGGGCCGGCAGTCGGAATTCCTGATCGACCATGACGGCGCCATCGCGGTCGATCACGTCTTCCGCTACGAGGCGATGCCGGCGCTGGTCGAATTCCTGTCGCAGCGCCTCGGCACCCGGATCGCGCTGCGGCGCAGGAACGTCTCGCCCCAGGCCACGACCGACCTGCCGCCGGCGGCCGAGGCGCGGCTGCGCGAGGCGCTGGCGCCGGAATACGCGATCTGGCAGGCCGCCCGTCAGGTCCCGTAAAGCGCCTTGGCCCGGTCCTCGAAGGCCCGGACGATGCGCGACATCGCCTCGCCGAAGACCACGCCGATCACCTTGCCGAGAATGGCGTTGCGGAATTCGAAATCGACGAAGAACTCCACCCTGCAGCCGCCTTCCGGCAGGTCCGCGAAGCTCCAGCCGCTGCGCAGATACTTGAACGGCCCGTCCAGATATTCGGTGTCGATGCGCCTGGTCTCGGGCCACAAGGTCACGCGAGAGCCGAATCGTTCGCGGAACACCTTGAAACTGATGACCAGGTCAGCCTCGACCACTTCGCTGCCCGAAGCGCCGGGCCGGCGCGCGCGGATGCGGGCGGCGGTGTTCCAGGGCAGGAACTCGGGATATCTTTCGATATCGGCCACCAGCGCATACATCTGGTCGGCGGTATAGGGCAGGATGCGGCTGTCGCTGTGCTGGGGCAAGGAAATCGTCCGGGGCCGTATTCGTTTCGGGCAGCACTAGCAAAGGAAAGGGGCGATGAACAACCTCATCTGGCTGATCCGGGCTTCACGCTGGGCAAGACACCCGCCGAAGCCGCGCACCGTGATGCTGGTGCTCGCCATCATCGCGGCGGGCCTGCTGCTGGCGGGGCTGGAACATTTCGGGCTCTGGCCGGACTGGGCGACCATGGACCGGCCACGCGGCCTGCACCTACAGCGCCCGTAAGGCCGCTCCGGCCCCCTTTCCTCATACCCCCGCAACGGCGTCCTCAAGCCCAGCGCCCGGCTTCTTCGTTCGGCAAATACCCAAGCGGCCGCCTACATCCCGGCCGCCTTGAACGTGTCGCATTGCGCCATCTGCCCCGAGGCGAAGCCGCGCTTGAACCAGGTCTGGCGCTCGGCGGCCGAGCCATGGGTGAAGGCGTCGGGCACCACCGCGCGGCCGGCGCTTTCCATCAGCGTATCGTCGCCCACGGCGGCAGCGGCGTTGATCGCCTCGTCGATGTCGCCCTCCTCGATGCTGCCGAACTGCTCGCTGGCCTGCCTTGCCCAGATCCCGGCATAGCAATCCGCCTGCAGCTCGGTCAGCACCGAAAGCCGGTTCGAATCGCGCTGGCCGACCCGGGCGCGCAGCCCGTTCACCTCGCCCAGCGTTCCGGTCAGGTTCTGCACGTGATGGCCGATCTCATGCGCGATGACATAGGCATAGGCGAAATCGCCTCCCGCCCCCATCTTGCCGGCCATCACCCGGAAGAAATCCGTGTCCAGATAGACCTTGCGGTCCCCCGGGCAGTAGAACGGCCCCATCGCCGCCGAGGCGCCGCCGCAGGCCGACTGCACCGCGCCCGAGAACAGCACAAGGCCCGGCTCCTGATAGCGCATCCCCGCCTGGTCGGGCAGCACGCCGGCCCAGACCTCCTCGGTATCGGCCAGCACCACCGAGACGAACTGGCCGATCTCGCGCTCTTCCTGGGTCAGCTCGCGCGGCTCGCCCGGCCGGCCGCCATCATCGATGGCGCCGACGATGGGCGAGATGTCGATGCCGAAGAAATAGCCCACCGCCAGCACCACCAGAACGCCGACGACGCCCATGCCGCCCGCGCCCGCCGCCCGGCCCATGCCGCGCCGGTCCTCGACATTCCGGCTGCCGCGTCTGCCCCGCCATTCCATCCGCCACCCTCCCCGCCGCGATCCGGCCCTTCACGCCAAGGTTACCGCAACCTCGTCCCGGCGCAACACCCGCGCAGGGTTGACAGTTCCGGCCCCAGCCCGCAGCAGGGTCCGAAACGAAAGGGGCAGGCATGTTCGACTGGGTGGTTTCGACGATCGAGAGCTGGGGCTATCTCGGCGTGCTGATGCTGATGGTGGCCGAGAACGTCTTTCCGCCCATCCCCTCCGAGGTGATCATGCCGCTGGCCGGCTTCCTGGCCGGCAGCGGCCGCATGTCGCTGACCCTGACCATCCTGGTCGGCACCATCGGCTCGGTCCTGGGCACGCTGATGTGGTATTACATCGGCCTCTGGTTCGGCGAGGAGCGGCTGAAGCGCTTCGCCGCCCGCCATGGCCGTCTGCTGACGCTCTCGCCCTCGGATATCGACGCGGCGCATGACTGGTTCCAGCGCCATGGCGCCATGGCGGTGTTCTTCGGCCGCATGATCCCGGCCATTCGGACGCTGATCTCGGTTCCCGCCGGGCTGGCACGCATGCCGATGTGGAAATTCCTGCTCTATACCGTGATCGGCAGCGCGCTCTGGACCGGGGTGCTGACATTCGCCGGGCTGATGCTGCACGAAAACTATGCGCTGGTCGCGGATTGGGTCGATCCGCTGTCCAAGCTGGTGGTGGTGGCAGTGGTGGCGATCTATCTTTACCGCGTCGTCACCTGGAAGCCGCATTGAGTTCACGCGATTGGCACTTGCCGGCCGCCGCGCGCGGTCCTAACCGAAAGCCCATGAACGGATTTTCGAGCAAGCATATCGCCGTGACCGCCGGCGCGGGTTCCGCCGCCCTGCTGGCCGCCGCGCTGACCTTCCAGAGCCTCGGCTATGCGCCCTGCGAGCTCTGCATCCTGCAACGCTGGCCGCATCTGGTCGCCGCGATCATCGGCGGGCTGATCTGGTTCTTCGGCTGGAAACGCTGGCTGGCGGCGCTGGGGCTGATCGCCGCGCTTTGCGCCACCGGCCTCGCCATCTACCACGCCGGGGTCGAGTTGCAGATCTGGCAGGGACCGCAGCATTGCTCGGGCGGCGTGTCCGGGCTGGCCACCATGTCCACGCAGGACCTGATGGCGGCGCTGCAGCAGGCGCCGGTGGTGCGTTGCGACGAGGTGGCCTGGAGCCTGTTCGGCATCTCGATGGCGGGCTGGAACGCCATTCTCTCGGCCGGGCTTGCGGCGCTGTGGCTGGCTTCGGTCCGCGGCCGCCGGCGCGAGGCCGGGCTGGCCTGAGGCGGGATTTCCCGCCCGGCCGCGCCCCGTCAAGATTGCACCCAAGGCGGGTATGGGATAGACCCATGCCCAACAAGATCTTGAGGTTTCCCCCGTGGCTGACATCCCTGAAAACGACGACGATACCCCCGAGAACGGCGGATCGGAGCGCGCCGTGATGCATCACGACGGCCCGGTGATCGACATCTCGCACGAGATGCGCTCCTCCTATCTCGACTATGCCATGTCGGTGATCGTCAGCCGGGCGATTCCCGACCTGCGCGACGGGCTGAAGCCGGTGCATCGCCGGGTGCTCTTCGCCATGCACGAGACCGGCAACACCCATGACAAGCCCTATCGCAAGTCGGCCCGCCCGGTCGGCGACACCATGGGTAAGTATCACCCGCATGGCGACGCCTCGATCTACGACGCGCTGGTGCGGATGGCGCAGGACTTTTCCATGTCTCTGCCGCTTCTGGACGGCCAGGGCAATTTCGGCAGCATGGACGGCGACAGCCCGGCAGCCATGCGCTATACCGAGGTGCGGATGGACAAGCCCTCGGCCTATCTGCTGATGGATATCGACAAGGACACCGTCGATTTCCAGGACAATTACGACGGCAAGGACCGCGAGCCGACCGTGCTGCCGGCGCGTTTCCCGAACATGCTGGTCAACGGCGCCGGCGGCATCGCCGTCGGCATGGCGACCAACATCCCGCCGCACAACCTGGGCGAGGTCGTGGACGCCACGCTGGCGCTGATCGAGAACCCGGACCTGCCGACCGAGCGGCTGCTGGAGATCGTGCCCGGCCCGGACTTCCCGACCGGCGGCATCATCCTGGGCCGCTCGGGCGTGCGCAAGGCCTATCTGGAAGGGCGCGGCAGCATCGTCGTGCGGGCCAAGACCCGGATCGAGGAGACCCGCGCCGGCCGTCAGGCGATCATCCTCGACGAGATCCCCTTCCAGGTGAACAAGGCGACGCTGATCGAGAAGATCGCCGAGCTTGCCAAGGAAAAGCGCATCGAGGGCATCGCCCATGTGCAGGACGAATCCGACCGCGTCGGCGTGCGGGTGGTGATCGAGCTGAAGCGCGACGCCACCGCCGAGGTGGTGCTGAACCAGCTGTTCCGCTTTACCCCCATGCAGACCAGCTTCGGCGCCAACATGCTGGCGCTGAACGGCGGCCGGCCCGAGCAGCTGACGCTGCGCGACTTCCTGACGCATTTCATCGCCTTCCGCGAGGAGGTGGTCGCCCGCCGCACCGCCTATGAGCTGAAGAAGGCGCGCGAGCGGGCGCATGTGCTCTGCGGCCTTGCCGTCGCGGTCTCGAACGTGGACGAGGTGGTGGCGACGATCCGCAGCTCGGCCGACGCCGCCGAGGCGCGGGCGCGGCTGATGGAGCGGCGCTGGCCGGCGCATGAGATCGTGGAATACCTGCGGCTGATCGACGACCCGCTGCATCCGGTGAACGAGGACGGCACCTACAACCTGTCCGAGACCCAGGCCCGCGCCATCCTGGAACTTCGCCTGCAGCGCCTGACCCAGCTGGGCGTGCAGGAGGTCACCGACGAGCTGAAGACGCTGGCCGATTCCATCCGGGAATTCCTGGCCATCCTCGCCTCGCGCGAGCGGATCATGGGCATCATCTCGAACGAGCTGACCGAGGTGAAGACCCTCTTCGCCGTGCCGCGCCGGACCGAGATCACCGACTGGGCCGGCGATCTGGACGACGAGGACCTGATCGAGCGCGAGGACATGGTCGTCACCATCACCTCGGGCGGCTATATCAAGCGCACGGCCCTGGCCGAGTTCCGCAGCCAGCGCCGCGGCGGCAAGGGCCTGTCCAGCATGGCGACGAAAGAGGACGACGTGGTGACGACCCTGTTCGTCGCCAATACCCATACGGAACTGCTGTTCTTCACCACCGACGGCATGGTCTATCGGATGAAGACCTGGCGGCTACCCTTGGGCGGGCGGACCGCCAAGGGCAAGGCCATCGTCAATATCCTGCCGATCCAGCCCGGGGTTTCCATCGCCGCGCTGATGCCGGTCGATGCGCCGCAAAGCGAATGGGACGGCTACCAGGTGATCTTCGCCACCTCGGAAGGCGACGTGCGCCGCAACGCGCTGTCGGATTTCGCCAATGTCATGCGCAACGGCAAGATCGCCATGAAGCTGCCCGAAGGGGTCGAGCTGATCGGCGCCCGCATGGCGACCGAGAATGACGACGTGATGCTGGTCACCGCCGCCGGCCGGGCGATCCGCTTCCCGACCACCGACGTGCGGGTGTTCAAGGGCCGCGATTCCACCGGCGTGCGCGGCATCCGGCTGGTGAACGACGGCGACAAGGTGGTCAGCATGTCGGTGATCCGGCATTTCGAGGCCGGGTCCGAAGAACGCGCCGCCTATCTGAAGATGCGCCGCGCCGTGGCCGGCGCGCTGGACGACGGCGCCGAGGAGGACGAGGACGAGGATGCCGTGGCCGAGACCGCGATCTCGCAGGAACGCTATGCCGAGATGTCGGCCGCCGAGGAGCTGATCCTGACCATCACCGCCAAGGGCGCCGGCAAGATCAGTTCGTCGCACGACTATCCGCTGCGCGGCCGCGGCGGCCAGGGCGTCATGGCGATGGACAAGGCCATGCGCGGCGGGCCGCTGGTCGCGAGCTTCCCGGTCGAGGGCGACGACCAGATCATGCTGGCGACCTCGACCGGCCAATCGATCCGGGTGCCGGTCGAGGGCATCAGCTTCCGCTCGCGCTCTGCCGGCGGCGTGCGCGTCTTCAGCACCGCACCCGGCGAGGAGGTGGTTTCTGTTGCCCGCATCGCCGAGAATGGCGAGGATGAGGCCGAAGCCTGAGACGGGGCCGGGGCGCGCGCATCGCGCCCTGCCGCCGACAGCATGAGGGGATGGGATTGAACGGGCGGGACTCGCATCTGGGCGAGCGGTTGCAGACCGGCTTTCTGGGCGTGATCGCCTTTGGCCTGATCCTGTTCCTGCTGGTGCAGGCGCGCTTCATCCTCATCTGCCTGGTGCTGGCCATCATCATCTTCTCGCTGACCAGCGACGCGATTTCCGCCTTTGCAAGGCTGAAGGTGCCGAACTGGCTGGCGACGACGCTGGCGCTGATCGCCATCGCCATCGGCCTGCTCTGGGCGGCGACGGCGGTGGTGGCGCAGGTGAACGAGGTGGTCTCGACCTCGATCGCCTATGCCGACCGGGCGCAGGCGGCGCTGGCGCGGCTCAGCCAGCGCTGGGGGCCGAACGTGCAGGAGGCGATCAGCACCTTCATGGGCAATATCGATGTCGCCGGCTGGATCCGCTCGGCGGCGGCGCAGGCGTCGAACCTGATCTCGGGCTCGGTGCTGATCCTCACCTTCGTCGGCTTCATGTTCAGCGAAAGGATCTGGTTCCCGATCAAGATCGAGCGCCTGACCGGCGACCCGGACCAGGCCCGGCAGGTGCTGGAGACGGTCCACAAGATCATGCGGCGGGTGAACCGCTATCTGGTGGTCAAGGCGGCGATCAGCGCCGTCACGGCGGCGCTGATCTGGACAATCTTCCGGGTGCAGGGGCTGGAACTGGCCGGGGCGGTGGCCATGCTGACCTTCATCCTGAACTTCATCCCGACGCTGGGCTCGATCGCGGCCACGGTCATCACCATAGCCATGGTGCTGGCGCAGACCGGCGACCCGGCAACGACGCTGACCGTGGGCGGGCTGACCGTGGCGGTGCAATTCATCATCGGCAATGTCTTCGATCCGATGCTGCTGGGTCAGACGCTGCGGCTGTCCTCCTTTGGCATCGTGCTGTCGCTGGCGTTCTGGGGCGTGGTCTGGGGCATCGCCGGCACCTTCCTGGCCGTGCCGATCATGGTGGCGATCATGATCGTCTGCGCCCAGATCCCCTGGCTGCGCCCGGTGGCGATCATGCTTTCGCAAGAGGGCCTGCCCGAACAGGAGCCGCCCAGCGGCCTGCGCCGCTAGGCGCAAGAGGCGGGCGCGGCGCCGGCTTGAACCGGACGGGGCCTGGGGCGCGGCCGGCGGACCATGCGCAAGGCGCGGCGCCTTCTCAGCTGCTGCGGCCGGTCGGGTCTTCTTCGTCCTGCGGGCCGACGGAGGAGAGGGCGGCAGGCGCCTCGCCCTCGGCCTGGTGCAGGTAGATATCCTGCGCGCCTCGCGCGCTGCCGGGCAGCGCGATCCCCGCCGCGGCAAAGCGTTCCAGGATCTGATGATTGATCTCGGAGACGATCGAGGTGCCGCCGTTGATGTCGGAAAGCACGGCGCGCAGTTCGTAATTCTGTCCCGTGGGCGTGATGCTGCGCAACAGCACCGCCGGGGGCGGGTTCACCAACACCGTCGGCTGGTCCTCGGCGATCTCGCGCAAAAGCGCGGCCACCTGCCGGCTGTCGGCCGTCACCCCCACCGTGATCGGCACGATGATCCGCCCGGCCAGGCTGCCGCGCGTCCAGTTGGTGACCGGCTGGGTGATCAGGTTCGAATTCGGCACGATCACCTGGGTGCGGTCGAAGGTCTGGATCTGGGTGGCCCGCACCGCCATCTTCTTGACGATGCCCTGCTGGCCGCCGACCTCGATCCAGTCGCCGACCGCGATGGGCCGCTCGACCAGCAGGATGATGCCCGACACGAAGTTCGACACCACCTGCTGCATGCCGAAACCGATGCCGACCGACAGCGCACCGGCGACGAAGGCCAGCGAGGTCAGGTCGATCCCGGCCGAGGTGACGGCAAAGACCGCCGCCAGCGCCACGCCGACATAGCCGATCATCGAGGAGACCGCGTTCTGCCCGCCCGCATCCAGCCGGGTCTTGGGCAGGATCGAGCTGCGGAAGGCGCCCTGCACGAAATTGGTCAGGAAATAGCCGATGGCAAAGACGATCAGGAAGGTCAGGATCGCCATCGGCGACAGCCGCACGCCGCCGAAGGCGAAGCCCTGCTGCGCCTTGCTCCAGGCCTCGGCCAGGTCGCTGGCGCGGGCGCCCCAGATCAGCGCGAAAAGCGGCAGCGACAGCAGGATCAGCGCAAAGCCGACCAGCACCGGCATCAGCGCGTCGCGCGCCGACTGGTCGCCGCCCTTGGCCATGGCGTAGAAGTCGGCAGTGAAGTCCTGCAGGATGATCAGCAGCCCGACCAGCGCCAGGGTCAGCACCAGCGCCCAGAGCAGCGCGTTGCCCGCCGTGACATAGCCCGCCGCCACCAGAACCGGCGCGACCAGCGCCGCCAGCCGCCCCACCATGGCAAGGAAGCTGACCACGCGGATGCGGTAATCCGGCGTGTCCGAGCCCTCGGCCGCCCGCAGCCCGCGCAGCATGTTGCAAAGCTGGAACAGGCAGAAGGCGCCGAACAGCACCAGCAGGAAGTGCCAGACCCCGGCCGAAGCCTCGCCAAGGCGCTGGGGCACGGTATCGGTGTCGTTCTGGCTGTTGAAGCCGGAAAGCGGCAGGATGGAGCGGGCGAAAAGCTGGTGCAGCGCCAGGGCCGAGGCCAGCAGCGTGGCCCGCAGCCGCGCTTTGGCGCAGTGCTCCTCGCTCATCGGCAGCGGCGGCTGCACGGCGGTGTCGGGCGCGGGGAACAGCCGGCGCGCCAGCCAGATGCCGCCGAAGAAGGACAGCCCCGCCGCCGGCACCGATCGCAAGAGCGGCATGCCCCACTCTTCCAGCAGATCGGTCGAGGCCAGCGCCGCCGCAAACAGGATCACCCCGATCAGCGGGATGGCGATCTGACCCAGAGAGACGCCGAAGATCAGCGCCGCCCGCGACCGCTCGCTGGCGCGCGCCGACAGCCGCGACGGCAGGGAATCGACCCAGTGCCGGCCGCGCGACAGCAGCAGCAGGGCCACCAGCAGGAAGCCGCCGATCAGCGGCAGGCGCGCGGTAAAGCCGCTCATGCCGCCGGTGCTGTCCCAGCGGTTGCGCGCCTCGGCATAGATCTGGCCGGCGACATGGCCCGCCTCGGCCATGGCCGGTCCCCAGTTGGCCGGGTTCAGCGGCGAGGGCGTCTTGCGGATCAGCGCGAAGGTCTGGCGGGCGCGCAGGGTCTGGTCGATCTGGGTGACGATGCCGTCGGCCCGCCCGTAGGATTCCACCGCCTGCAACCCCGGTGCCTGCAGGGTCGAGAGCTGCTCGTTCAGCTCCTTGCGGCGGGCGGCGATGTCCTCGGATTCCGTCTGGCCCTCGGCCGGGGGCGGGCCGAGCGCGGCGATCTGTTCCTTCAGCGTGGCGATCCGCGTGGCGTTGATGCCCTGCGCCGCCTTAAGCCGCTCGCGCCATTTCACCACCTCGTCGCGGATGGTCTGCAGCCGGACGTCATTGGCCGAGCCGGATTCCAGGATCTGCTCGGCCTGCTCGGCCAGCTTGTTCCAGGCGGCGAAATCCGGGGCCTCGGCCTCTTGCTGCGCCAGCACCGGCAGGCTGAAGGCCAGCAGGAACACGGCCAGCAGCGTCGCAAGGCGGGGCAGCGCGGCAAGGCGGGACGAAAGGCGGGGCATGGGGCGGGTCAGTCCTGATACACCTCGGGCAGGTCCGCCGGCTGGCGCGTCATCCATTCCGGCACCGGCAGGCCCTTGGCCCGCAGGAAGTCGGGGTTGAAGAGCTTGGTCTGGTAACGCGTGCCATAGTCGCAAAGCACCGTCACGATGGTGTGACCGGGACCCATGTCCTTCGCCATGCGGATCGCGCCGGCAACGTTTATTCCCGACGAGCCGCCCAGGCAGAGCCCCTCGTATTCCAGCAGGTCGAAGATCACCGGCAGCGCCTCGGCATCCGGGATGCGATAGGCGAAATCCGGGGTGAAGCCTTCGAGATTCGCGGTGATGCGGCCTTGGCCGATGCCCTCGGTGATCGAGGAACCGGGCGATTCGAACTTGCCCTCGGTATAGAAGCTGTAAAGCGCCGCGCCCTCGGGATCGGCCAGGCCCATCTTGACGCCCTTGGGCTGCAAGGCCATGGCGACGCCCGCCAGCGTCCCGCCCGAACCGACCGCGCAGACGAAGCCGTCCACGCGGCCGCCCGTCTGTTCCCAGATCTCGGGGCCGGTGGTTTCCAGATGCGCCTGGCGGTTGGCGACATTGTCGAACTGGTTGGCCCAGATGGCGCCGTTCGGCTCGGACCTGGCCAGCTCCTCGGCCAGGCGGCCGGAATAGCGCACGTAGTTGTTGGGGTTCTTGTAGGGCTGCGCAGGCACCTCGACCAGCTCGGCCCCGGCCAGGCGCAGCATGTCCTTTTTCTCCTGGCTCTGCGTCTCGGGGATCACGATGACCGAGCGGAAGCCCATCGAGGCGCCGACCAGCGCCAGGCCGATGCCGGTATTGCCCGCCGTGCCCTCGACGATGGTGCCGCCCGGCTTCAGCTCGCCCCGCTCCAGCGCGTCCTTGATGATATAGAGCGCGGCGCGATCCTTGACCGACTGGCCCGGGTTCATGAACTCGGCCTTGCCCAGGATCTCGCAGCCGGTCTCTTCCGAGGCGCGACGCAGCCGGATCAGGGGAGTGTTGCCGATGGCAGAGGCGAGGTCGGGGCAGATGCGCATGGGCTTGGCCTTTCGCAGGATGTTCCCGCCCGGTTTACACGCCGCCCTATGACGGCGGCAACCCCGCCGGGGCGGTCTCTGCCTCCAGCCCCAGTTCACGGCGGATTTCGTGGCGGCGCAGTTCCAGCCACAGCGCCAGGTTCAGAAGCGGTCCGTTGCGGATCTCGCCCGCCAGCGCCATGCGGGTCAGCTCGGCCCGCGGGATCAGATGCGAGCGGATATCCTCGTCCTCGGCCGCAAGCCCGCCCAGCCCGGCGCTGTCGTCCGGCAGGTCGGCGATGCCGACATAGAGATAAAGGTATTCCGCCACCGCCCCGGGGCTGGGATAGTTGTGCGGCGCCGGGAACAGGCGCGTCACGGCGATGCCGGTTTCCTCGACCGCCTCGCGCCGGGCGGCCTGTTCCGGGGTCTCGCCGGCATCGACGCGGCCGGCCACGGTCTCGTAAAGCCATGGCTGCGCGTCGCCGCGTGCCAAGGGTCCGGCGCGCAGCTGGTCGATCAGCATGACCCGGTCGCGCAGCGGGTCCCAGGGCAGGACGACGGTCGCATCGCCCGAGACGAAGACCGCGCGCAGCAACGGCGGCGTCCAGCCGCCATCGTTGCGGTGCTGGCTGAGCCGGATCGCCTCGACCGAGAAATAGTCGGCATAGGGCTCCTCGACCGAATCGATGCGGGTCCGGTCGATGGCGGCAGGCCCCACATGCGGCAGGCCCGCGGTCTCGGCCAGGGCGCGCTGGCGCGAGGCGACCCAGCTGGCGATCATCGGCAGGCGCTTGCGGATCGCCTCGGCCGGCTGGTCCCAGGGCAGGGCCAGCACCCTGTCTGCCATCGCGGCCGCCAGTTCGGGCTGCCATCCGGATGCGGCCTCGGCCGGCTCGCCCAGGCCCAGCACCTCCCGGCCCTCATGCCGCTGCGGCGCCAGGCCGAAGATCGCGGCATAGCGGCGCAGGGTCGGCGTCCAGTCGGCCTGCCAGAGCGGCAGGCTGTCGCTGCCCACGGCCAGGCGGGGCCAGCCGTCCGCCGCGATCCCGGCCATGCGGCCGCCGATCAGCCTGCCCTGCAACGGTTCGGCCTCGATGGCTTGCGGGGCCAGGCGGGCCCGCAGGAGCGGATGCGCCAGCGGCCCGATCAGCAGCGGCATGGCCGCGGTCCCCGGATGCTTTCGGCCTGCCCGGCCCTGCCTGTTTCTGCCATGATCCCTCCAAGGGACAAAATTTTCGCGGTTTTCGCGCGAAGCCCCTTGCGCTTCAACCCCCGCCCGTCTAAATCGCCGCCACCACCCGAAAGCGCGGAGAGGTGCCGGAGTGGTCGAACGGGGCGGTCTCGAAAACCGTTGAGCCTTCACGGGTTCCGTGGGTTCGAATCCCACCCTCTCCGCCACTTTCCCCAGCAGCATCAGCAAAAACAGCCGCTTAGGCAAAGACAGTGGCCCGTTTTGTGTCCCAAAACGTGACCCAATCCAGCCGCTTTCGGAACGCCCGAACCGCCGCGGGGAATTGCCCGTAGCGGTGGTGATCTGCGACCGAACCGGCCGGGGCCGCGCGGTCTATCCCGGCCAGTCGGTTGCAGCCGTCGCCGCGCGCCTCGGGGCGGTGGACTGGACCAGCGAGCCCGTGGGAGTGCGGGCATGAACGCTCACATCTTCACCGGGTCCGAGGTCGCGACGAAGCGCGCCGCCTTGAGCATCAGCGAACTGGTTGCCGAATATGAGGACAAGCGTGCCGCGCTGCCCGTGGCGCTGGAGGCGTTCGAGGCCGCGACGGATGCGCTCAAATCGGCGGCGACGATGCGCGGCACCTGGGGCCAGGTCTCCATTGACCCGAGGGCGCCCTATGAATCGTTGCTGGCCGACAGCCTGCTGAAATCGGCATGGCGCCACGTCTATGAGGTCGGCGGGTTCGAGCGCATCGCCAGCGCCGAGGACAAGCGGCGCTTCGACCAGCTGTTCGCCGCGCCGCCGGCGTTCACCGAGGAAAACGTCTGGTCGGTATTCGAGAAATACCGCAACCCGCGCGCCGCGATCCTGCGGGGCATGGCCGAGGTATTCTGCCAGCTCGATCCGGCTTTCCGCTCGCACGAGCGGATGAAGATCGGCGTGAAGGGCCTGCCCAAGCGTGTGATTCTCAGCTGCTTGGCGGGCTATGGTTCATGGGGCCGGGACCGATTGCGCGACATCCTGAACGCGTTGGCCGCCTATCAGGGTCTCCCGCTTGTAGATCATTCCGAGCTGTCTCTTGCCATTGAGCATGACGGCGAGGTCTGGCGAGAAGGCCGCACCATCCCCGATCCCTACGAGGCGCGGCAGGCCGAGCGCATGAGGAAACGTCTCGCCGCCAAGGGGCTGGACCAGTCGAAGGCGGTGGCCGAGAAGATCAAGGAACATGTCATCCCGAAGCGCGGCGTCTGGCTCAAGACGTTCCAGAACGGGAACGGCCACCTGTTCTTTGGCCCCGAGGCCTTGGCCGACATCAACCGGGCCCTGGCCGAATACTACGGCGAGGTGCTGCCCGACTGCCAGGATGACGATGCTCGGCCGACCAAGCAGCGCGCCAGCACGGCGGTCAGCAAGGATCTGCAATATTACGCGACGCCGACCTCGGTGGTGGATCGGGTTCTGGCCGGCCTGCGCTATCGGATGCAGGGCCAGCGCGTGCTGGAGCCTTCCTGCGGCTGCGGGCGCTTCCTCGATGCCCTGCGCGCCGCCGGCGCCGAGGTGATCGGCTGCGAGGTGGACCCGGTTCGCGCCGCGATGTGCGAGGCCAAGGGGCATGCCGTGATCCGGGCCAATTTCCTCGAGACCGTGCCGACTGCCGACTTTGACCAGGTGATCATGAACCCGCCCTTCTACGGCCGGCACTATGCCAAGCATGTGCGGCACGCGCTGCGGTTCCTCAAGCCCGGCGGCCGGCTGACCGCGATCCTGCCCGCCTCGGCGCGCTACGATCATGGCGAGCTGGATGACCTGCACCCGCATTGGGATGACCTGCCGGTCGGGTCGTTCACCGGATCCGGCACCAACATCAACACGACCGTCGCGACGATCTATGCGCCGAAGGAACCGCGCCATGGCTGAGAACAGCAACATCGAGTGGACGCACCACACGTTCAACCCGTGGATCGGATGCCAGAAGGTCGGGCCGGGCTGCGACCATTGCTATGCCGAATCGTGGGACGCGCGCGGGCTCCAGCAGCGCGAGACGCGCTGGGGGCCGCACGCCGCCCGGACGCGCACCAGCGCCGCGAACTGGCGCAAACCCTTGTCGTGGGACCGGGCGGCCGCCGCCGGCGAACGGCACCGCGTTTTCTGCGCCTCGCTGGCCGATGTCTTCGACAATCACGCGTCGATCTTACCGGAATGGCGGGCAGATCTGTGGCAGCTGATCTGGGACACGCCGCATCTCGACTGGATGCTGCTGACCAAGCGGCCCGGCAACATCGTCAAGATGCTGCCGCGGGGCTGGCGCAACGGCTGGTCGAATGTCTGGCTGGGCTGCACGGTGGTCAACCAGGCCGAGGCCGACCGGGACATCCCGAAGCTGCTGGAGGTGCCGGCGACGGTGCGGTTTCTGTCCATGGAGCCGCTGCTGGGGCCGGTGGATCTGCGGTCATGGATTGGATCGCACCCCTATATTGGCACCTCGACCTATGCCGGGCTGGACGGCCTGCGGCGCTGCGATCTTTCGGGAAACACAGGGCTGCTCGACCTCGTGATCGTCGGCGGCGAGAGCGGGCCCGGCGCGCGGCCGATGCACCCGGATTGGGCGCGGTCCCTGCGCGACCAGTGCCAGGCCGCTGGCGTGGCGTTCCATTTCAAGCAATGGGGCGAGTGGGGACCAGGTGCGACCCGCGACACGCCCGCCGACCGAGCCGAGCAAGTCGGCACTTTGTGGTCAGTCAGCACCGTATTCGGCGGCCCTGCATACCTTGCAATCCGCGAAGGGGACATTTCCCAGCTGATGGAACGGTTCGGCAAGAAAGCCGCCGGCCGGCTGCTGGACGGCCGCACCTGGGACGAGATGCCGGGGGCTCATAATGCCCGGTCGTGATCGCCTAGCTGCCCGGCAGCACCGCCGACATTTCAACGTCGATGTCATCGGGCTCAAGACCAGCAGCAGCAGGGTGGCTTCCAACAAGCGCGGCCCGGACTGTCCCGGCCATCGAGCCCATGCCTTGATCAGCGGTGTCCTCAATCGTGCCCGTGTGGATGAGCGCTCCATCGTCTCTGCGGCGGGCCGTGTAGCGATATGTCGTCGTCATGGCGGTGAACCTCCCAGGTCGATGTTTAGCATCGCAGCGAGGGCAGCGCGCTGTCCACCGATTTCGGCGGGCGAACGGCATGCCTGACCGGATCTCCTGCTGCATGCCCGGCTGCCGCCGCAGCTGCCTGAACAAGCTCGGCTGGTCCGAATGGATCTGCCAGCGGCACTGGTCAGCCGTCCCGAAGGACATGCGCCGCGCCTATGCCGCCGTGAAACGGCGCCGCAAGGGCCCGGCCGCAATCGACCGCATCTGGCGGCGCTGCAAGAGCGCCGCGCTCCGCGAAGCACTCATGGGGTTCTGATATGACCGACCGTCCCATCCTCTTTTCCGCGCCGATGGTCCGCGCGATCCTGCGAGAGATCGGGGCGCCCGGCACCGGCAAGACCCAGACGCGCCGGCTGCTGAAGCGGCCGAGCGATCATTTCCATGCGAGCTATACCCAAGCCGAGATCAGCGGACTTTCTGGACATGTCCGCTGGTGGGATGGCTCTACCGGACATGCCGGGCGGTCGGTGCGCCTGCCTTATTCCCCCGACGACCGACTCTGGGTGCGCGAGGCGTGGGCAGCGGGCGCGTGTGCGAACGGTCTGGCCCCAAGCTGCCTGCATCCGGCCTTCTGGCTCCGCGACAATGGCGGGCTCTGGTATGCTGCTGACGAGGCAGAGCCAGCGCACCCGGTCACCCCCAAGGGCCCGAACCGCCCCGGCATCCACATGCCCCGCTGGGCGAGCCGCCTGACCCTGCACGTCACCGATGTGCGCGTGCAGCGGTTGCAGGACATCAGCGAGGACGACGCACGGGCCGAGGGCATCGAGCACGGCCAGGACCGGTCCCGGGGGAACGTCATTGCATGGCGTGACTATCTGGATCGCGGCGGCAAGTGCGGCACGGCTATCGCGTCTTTCCGGTCCCTCTGGGATAGCCTGAACGCCGAGCGCGCGCCCTGGGCCAGCAACCCCTGGGTGGTTGCGGTCACGTTCCGCCCGGTGCTGGGGAACATTGACCGGGTGGCGGCATGAGCCGCCCCGTCCCCGAATGGTGGGGCGCGCGGCCCGAGACGGCCCCGCCTCGGCGCGTCAAGCTGCGGATCCTCGACCGGCAGGGCGACTGCTGCGCCGAGTGCGGCCGGCAGTTCGGCCCCGCCTGCCCGCCTGAGTTCGACCATGAACGCGCGCTGGTGAACGGCGGCGAGAACCGGGAACGCAACCTGCGTGCCCTCTGCCCCTTCTGCCACAAGCCCAAGACCGCCAGCGACGTGGCCGAGAAGGCCAAGGTCGCCCGCGTCCGGGCCAAGCACCTAGGGCTGAAAGAAAAGCCGCGCGTCCCGGTCGGGGGCTGGGCCGCGCTGAAGTTCAAACGCATGCCCGATGGCCGGGTGGTGCCGAGGTGAAAGGAAAGACGATGGCGAACTATGGGCGCGGCTGGGGCGACGGATACGGGTCGCAAAGCACCGAGTCGGTCGAAGCGCATTGGGACCGGGAAGCAAAGGCCGAAGGCGATCACGCCTGGCTAGACCGCTCGCCCCGGCAGAAGCGGTTGCAGGCCGAACAGGGCCTGACGGCCGGTGAATACGCGGACGAAAACCAGGAAGGCGGTGCGGCATGATCGACGTGGCGAAGATGACGCCGGCCGAGTTGCTGGGGCTGCACGACAGGTTCATGGACGGTGCGCAGCTGTCAGAGGCCGAGAAGATCGCTGCTGACCTGATCGCACTGGCCGCTTCCTTTGGGGCGGCTGCGTTCGCGCGGCACCCGGGTTGCGAGGGTGGCGCGACGCACGCCATGCTGCGCGCGTTCCTGACGGCGCTTGTCGATCCGATGCACCCCGGCCTCGACTATCTGCGGCAAGATCCGGCGGCGGCCGTGTCGGCCCGTGAAGGCGGTGCGGCATGAGGATCGGCCCGACAGACGGCAACCTCGACGCGCTGAACCGGCACCTGGCCGAGATCGAGGCGGGCGCCCCCGGCGAGGAAGAAGGCGCGATCTGCAACCGGGACGGATGCGGCGGAACGATGGGCTGGCCCGAGGTCGAGGGGTGCAGCTGCCACGTCAGCCCGCCCTGCGGCGCTTGCGAGAATAACCCCCTGACCTGCGATAAATGCGGGGCCGAGGTGGAATAGGGCGGGATGCGCCCGGCGGTTACTGTCTCGCCGAAGCATCTGGGATCAGACGGCGAGTGCCCGGTTATGGCAACCACAACCCCGTCATGGCACGGCCCCATTTCGACTCCTGGGGGCGCGGTGCCTGAAATGCTAAAGCCCCGGCGTAACACCGGGGCTTTCTTTTGAAAGAGGCGGGTCACAGCCCTGCCAGCGACGGCTGATCCACGATCTGGATTTGCAGGAACGTGTCATCGACGACGCTCGTCTGCACCCAGACGGTGATGGGCTTCTCGTGACGAGTCTTGCGCACATCGACCATCCAGCGATCCAAGCCGAGATGACGCATGCCCTTCACTTCGCTGCCGGGGATGGCGACACTGAGTTCTTCGGCAATGAGATCTTCCGGCGTCGCGTCATAGGCCATAAGCCTGCAGTTCAGCGGTCGTAATTGCATCGTCTCTCTCCCTCATTGTGCGCCTGGAGGCGGGCACCGATGCCCATCCGCAGCGCGGTTGCGATCCGTTTCAGTTCGGCATAGCGCAGGCCGCCATTCGGCTGGCCAAGAGCCCTGCCCCATGCAGAGGCCAGCATCGCGCCCTTTGGGTGCGCGCCGGCAGCAAGAGCCAGTGCAGCTTCCAGTTCGGGATCGCCGCGCAGGTCCTCGGCCAACGTGTCGATGACAGCGCCATCAAGGCGCCGCATGGCCGCCTCAAGCGCCTCATCATCGGCGATCTGTTCCGACCACGCCCCGCCGAAGGCGACGTTTCCGAGCTGCTGCTTCCTGTCCATTTCGTCCTCTTGCCGTATGAGAACAATTATAGAACAAACGGCACGGAACACCACAATCAGAAATCGTTAGAAATGGGCCCTTTCCGCACGCTCTACATCGACATGAACAGCTTCTTCGCCTCGGTCGAGCAGCAACTGAACCCTGCGATTCGCGGCCGGCCGGTGGCGATCACCGCCATGGAGAATGAGAAAGGCTGCTGCGTCGCGGCCAGCTATGAGGCCAAGGCTTTCGGCGTGAAAACAGGGACCAGCGTGCCGGATGCGCGCGCACTCTGCCCCGGCATCGTGTTCCTGCCCTCGCGGCATCGGCTCTATGTCCGGTTCAATCTGCGCGTGGCGGCCGTGCTGGACCGGTTTGCAGAGCTGGAGCGGATCCGTTCGGTGGACGAGTTCCAGATCGTGCTGTCGGGGGACGCGACCGAGCTTGCCGGCGCCCGCGCGCTGGTGGCACGGCTAAAGGCGGCCGTGGCGGCCGAGGTCGGGGAATGCCTGCGCTTCTCGGCCGGGATTGGCCCGAACCATCTGCTGGCCAAGATCGCGGGCAAGCTGGAGAAGCCGAACGGCTGCCAGCATCTCGGCCCCGACAACATGCCCGACCGGATCGCGCATCTGGCGCTGGACGATCTGCCCGGCATCTCGCGCTCGATGCGCGCCCGACTGGAGGCGGCCGGCGTTCGGGACATGATGTCGCTCTGCCGCCTCGACCCGCGCCACGCCCGGGCGATATGGCGCAGCGTCGAGGGTGAGCGGTTCGTCCGATCGCTGCAGGGCGAGCCCATTCCCCTGGTCAAGACGCAGCGCGGCGGCTTCGGTAACAGCAAGGTTCTGGCGCCCGAGTTCAGGGCCCCGGCCGAAGCCTATCTCGTCTCGCGCTGGCTGATCGAGAAGGCCGCCGCCCGGTTGCGGCGTGACGGGCGGGTGGCCAGCAGCTTCGCGCTGCACCTCGCGCCGATGGGCGGTGCGGCGTGGGCGCGGTCCATCCGCTGCGCCCCGACGCAGGACACGCTGGAATTCATGCGGATCAACCGCGCGCTTTGGCGGCAGGCGTGGCCGGTGATCCGCCGGCGAAAGCTGGCTGCCATCGGCGTGCATCTGGGCGACGTGGACTTCCTGACCTCACGCACTGGCGATCTGCTGCTGCCTGTCGCACCGGCCGAGCAGACTCGAGGCGAGCGCGCTTCGGCTGCAGCGGATTTCATCAACCAACGGTTCGGGCCGGGGACGATCCGGTTCGGTCTCAACCGGCCGCATCCGGGGTTCTTTGAGCGAGGTTAGGCACAAGGAAAGCCATTCAAGACTTCTTTTGCAGTAATTCCTTCAGATCCTTGGCAATCTCTCCATTAATGGGAAGCTTCATTAAAGCGGGAAGACCGATTTTATACTCTTTGTGCACTATTGCCGCGACAGCTTTGAGTAACTTTTTCCCCATAACGGTCCCCGCGTAATAATCACGGTCCAGCTCACGAGACACTTCCTCATGGCTAGGCGTCCCCGAACCGCCGGGGTAGAATCTATCACTTTTATTTATCTGAGCCCGCTTTTCTTGGAACTTCTTCCTGTCCTTCGCATCATTCCAAGCCTTCGACAAGACATCCTCGGCTTCCTCCTCTGAAATTCCAAGGCTATCGATGAGATGTTCCCTGCTACATAGATAACCTTCGATATCAGACGGTCCCGTAACCCAAAGATCACATCCACTATCGTCGAATTTAGAAACCAGCTTGTCCTTTTCTTTCTTGGTCATAAAGTCGCCGTCGCGATGTATTATCAACTTGGAAACGCCTAAAATTGACTTCAACGCCTTCGCCCCTTCCGCGCTAGGCAGGTTTTCCACGCCATATACAGGCCAGATTGCTGTTGTTCTGCTGCACTGCGGCCATTGATCCAAAATCTCCTGCAGTAATGGTGTATTCTCGTCCTCCGTAATCAACAGAGTTGATTTATCCAAAAGCCCCCACCCCATCTGCTCGCGAATTTTGTGTTGGTTCTGAGCAACTCCGCCATTATGAAGCCACGCCAAACGCACGTCTGATGATGATGTTCTGATTATATGGGGACTGTGAGTTGTTAGGATAACTTGAGTATCGAAGTCTCTTGCGGCTTCTTCGATAGCCCTAATTAACTTTTCCTGTCGATCAGGGTGCAAATGTGCGTCCGGCTCGTCGATAAGAAGAACGCTTGGCCGGAAAAGTATCAGATAAGCAAAAATCTGTATGACCTGAAGGGCTCCAGTTCCAGCGAGTTCTAATGGAGCAAAGTACTCTGCACCCATATTTTCCGTATTAATCACAGCTTCTATATCGAAGTTGTCGCCCTCATCAAATCGAACCTCTATCCTTGTCGGACCGAGAATTTTTGATGCCCATTCACAAAGAGATTCCAGTCCACTCTCGTTTTCCATTTTTATGAGAAGCAGTATATTTCTCAAAACGCTATTTGCGTCCCCGCTCGCCGCACTACGAAAGACCGGCTGTCTACTTTTCTTCTCCTCCCTTGACGGTATGCCAGCCAATCCCGGGATGTAAGCCGAAAATGGTTTTTTTCTATCAGCTAGATGTATATATAAATCTCCGGGCAGCCGACTTTCGCCGCGAAGGTCGATTTGAATAGCGTCGTTTCTACCTCTTTTAATTGGTATTCGACCAACGGTATTCTGACTTCCGTCAACCTCCAAAGTAACAAATACCGATATATTTTCTAGATCACCTCTACCTTCTCTCAACTCCTTATTGTGACCAACCACCTTGGCGTCCGGTGTCGGGAAATAGTCCAGTGCGTGCGCCGCTACACTTCGGGCCTGGTTGTTTTGGACTTTCGGATCAGCAACACACCTACACGCCCAATGCAACGCCTGCAGGAACGACGATTTTCCCGAACTATTCTGCCCCACAAGAATAGTAACATCCGCCAAGTCGATCTTAGCCTTATCTATCGCTTTAAAATTTTCAACTGTAACTGACTTCAGCCGCAATTTTTTCTCTCGATCTACTGCCTTAGGGTATTCGACAAATGGGCGTCTATTAAACGGCGGAGGAAAGAACGTTCAGCGCATTGCTTGGTAGTGGCCGCTGAAGCATTCTGACAGTTTCCCAAGGCTCTGTGAGCCACGCTTCCCACTCGCCGGGCGTGGTCAGGATCACCGGCATGGCCTTGGGGTGGATCCGCCCGACCTCGGCGTTCGGCTGACAGGTGAGAAACCCGAACAGATCATCGGTGGTCTCGCCGTCTTTGACCTTGCGGATCGAGGTCCAGCCCCGCGTCTCGATCCCGGCGAAGAAGATCGGCTCGCCATCGACCGGCTCAAACCAGACTGGCTTGTGGTCCTTGCCCGGCTCGCTGAAGCGCACCACCGGCACCAAGCATCGATGCTCCGGCCCGAGCCACCGGCGCCAGTGCGGCGACGATACGTTACGGATATTGGTCACGCCGCTGTCGCGCTTCGACGCAGGCAGATACTTCGGCGGCGTCGGCATGCCCCACCGCGCCTGTGCGATCTCTGGACCGTCCTCGCCGTGCCGGATGATCGGCGCCAGCCGGTCGGGATACACATCCTCATGCCATGGCGCGTTGCCGGTGCGGTCACGCGCCGGGAAGATCTGGCGCACCTCATCGGCAGATGGCCGCGTTGTGAATAGATTGCACATGGCGCCAGCATGAATGCCGGCCTGAATTTTGCATAGCCCCAAAAGCAAAAGCCCCGCTTCGTGCGGGGCTTTTCTCTGTCCTGTGGTGGTGATCACGTCGCGGGCAAGCCAGCCTTGCGCAGCGCGCCGGTCAGCGCGTCCACGGCAGCGCCGGTGGCTTCTTTCACCTTCGCCTGCGCCACCTGCTCCAGCTTTGCCTTGGCCAGATCGGTCAGCACCTCGGGGCTCGGCTTCAGGCTGCCGATGGCATCGGGCACACTCTGCTTGATGTAGCGCAGGATCAGGTCGATGGCGGCCTTGCCGGTCAGCTCGTGTTTCATCGCCAGCTGCGCGCCGGTCAGCAGTGCGGAATGCAGCGCCTCGCGATAGCGGGCCTCGATCTCGATGCCCCATTTCCGGCGCGCGGCGGCGGCGGCCCAGCCGATGATCCCGGTCAGCGCCAGCCCGATCAGGTCGATGATGCCGGGCGATGCGGCGGCGATGAAGGTATCGAGCGCGCCGGCGGCGGCCGGAAGCGGGACCAGCATCAGCGCAATCAGCACATAGGCGAGAGGACGGCCGCCGGGCTCGCGGATCGCCCACCACATCAGCGCGGCGACGGTGATGGCCACGATGGCCAGCAGGGAGAAAAGCAGCATGTCAGTTCCTTTCGAGAGAGGCCCAAGTCGCCGGGCCGGCAATCCCATCCGCGAGGAGCTGATGGGCTTTCTGGTGCGCGATGACCGCGGCCTGGGTGGCCGGGCCGAAAATGCGGTCTTGGGTGATGCCGAGCAGTCGTTGCAGGTCACCCACATCCGCGCCGGTCGAGCCGCGGCGCAGGACGGGGCGCGTCGGAGCCGGGCCAGGCGTCGCGACCACCGGCGCCGCGCCCATGGCGGCGCGGATCTTCTCGCGCAGCATGTCCCCGATCAGCACCGGGTCGCGACTGTCCAGGATGCCGTAGGGGTCATAGTCGAAGTCCCATTTCCCGGCCTGGGTCACGCCCAACGTGATCTGAACCTCGGCATGTGAAAGCACGGTCTGGCGTGTGACCTCGATGCCATATTCGAGGCACAATCGGCCGGCTTCGACGATGAAGGCATCCATCTGCAGGCGCGTCGGGAACGCCCGGCAAGCCCGCGGGTCGCCCCATTGCGCGTCGGCCATGGCCGCCAGCGCCAAGCCGATGGCGCCGCCGTTCAGGTTGCGGGTGTGCGCGGCATAGGTGCCCGGTGCCAGCTTCCGGCCGATGGCATTGGCGCTGATCGGGAACTTGCCGTCCAGCACCTTGCCCGAACCGGTCACCATGCGGTGATAGTGCTGCAAGTCGAAGGCCGAGGGCTCCAGCGCGCCGGCGCTGTGATGCATCACGATACGGTTGATGTGCGCTGACATTCGACCTCCTATATCCAGCAGATGATGAGCCATGCGGCGACGCACGCGCCGCCAAAGAGCCAAGTCTTGCGTTCCTCGCGTAGCCAGCAGCGCAGCCAATCAGGCATCGGGCTGCCCCCCACCGTTGATGCGCCGGACATGGGCCTCGAACATCCCCATGATCAGCTTGGCGAGGCTCATGCCGATGATCCCCGTGGCGAAACCGGCCGTGTTCTGCACATCGCCCTTCATCTCGCCGAACCAGCTTTCAAGAACGGCCATTGTGATCGGCGTGGCGTAGCGAGCCATGAGCGTGCCGACGATGATCGATACGATGCCATCCCGGATGCGACGACGCTCCGACATGAGCCAGCGCACCAAGCCACCAGCCGCGCCCGCCAATGCGGCCCTGCCGGCTTCGCCGGTGATCCACGCCCCGACCAGGGCGGCATTGACGATGATCTGGTCGAACCAGTTCGGCTCATTCATGGGGGAGGCTCCGGGCTCGGCAGGGGATTGGTCGCAACGGGATACGGCCCAATGACCGTAGAGCCGCCGAGACCGGTCATTTCGTAATCGCTCAGGATGTCCCAGGCGGTATTCACCAGCCCGATCATCTCGGCGTTCCAGCCGGCGTCGTCCTCGGGGCGTTCTCCAATCAGGAACATGCGGACCATCTGGCCCATGGCATTGTTCATCTGGTTCGGGGCCGGAAACACAGGCGTTTTCAGGTGCAATCCGTCCGCATAGACGCTGGCCGGTGCGAACTGTTCGATCATCGCGCGGACCATGACCGGCACCGGAATGGCGTAGACCGGGATCGTGATCTCGGGCCGGGCGCGCAGCCAGTTGAGCCAATATTGCACCTTGGCAAGCGCGTCGGCGTCGATGTTCACACCCTCGGGGCTATGCGGGATATAGATCCCCATCAGCGCGCAGCCCTTGGCCTGCGCGGTCAGGGCATACCAATAGAGGTGCTGCAGGGTCTCGATGCCTTGGGCGCTGGCGGGGTCGGCCAGTCCTGTTTCCAGATCGCCGATCTCGGTAACGATCAGCGCGCCGCTGTAATCGGCCGTCCGGTCAGCGCCGTCCGCATCCCACCGGGATTTCAGACTGCTGAACCCGTCATAGTTGATGTGGAGGTCGCCGGTCCAATAGGCGCCGAGATTGCCGAAGTCGCCGCCGTCAACCGCCTGCTGCAGGAAACTGTGCGCTGAAAAGCCGAGGCCATCGGTAGCCGGGACCGTCACGCGCGCCGGCACCGCGCCGCCGCCGCGTCGGCCGAGCGTCGATGCGGACAGCGCGCCTCGCCATATCGGATCTTTGCCGCCGATCAGGAACATCAGCCGATGCTTTCGATCACCAGCACGCCGCCCAGGGCGGTTTCAGGACGGATGAACCCGGCCTGGCCGTTCTTGATCGGGATCGCCTCGCCGGGCTGCAGAACCCAGCCCGCGGTGTCGCCCGGCGCGGCCTTGAAGGTGACGCGAAGCGGAGCGATGCGGCACTGCGCCGCAACGTCTTCGGTCGGGACAGGCAGGGCTTTCCAGCCCTGCTGATCGGCGGTGGTGTCGGAATAATCCGGCATGGACATGTCCTCTTGCGGTGAAGCAAGGGCGCACGTCCTATGTGCCCGTATGGTGTGGTTCTACCAGATGCGGTGACCCGTGCAAAGGGTCCGCATCCCGCCGCGTCTCATTCCACCCATTTAAGCAGGGTATCGAGTTCATCGGTCGTGGGGACATGCCGCCAGACCCCGACGCGCTGCATCCAGGCCCGCAGCGAGGGCGAGGTAGCCGAAATCCCGCCGAGGATCAGGCTCGGCAGATTGGCACCCTCCGCGCCCGCATAGGAGACCGGGGCCATGCCGGGGACGTGCAGCGTGTAGTCGGAGCCCGAGGCGACATAGACGGCACCGATATCCGCGACATCTGCCGGCACGTCGCGGTCCAAATTGTTGCTGGTGGCGAGCACCTGGGCGCGGAGGTAGTTGTTGCCGGCGGTGTAGCGATACATGAGCCGGTGCAGCGGGGTCGGGCAGACCCAGATGTATTGGCTATCGACAGCCACGGCGGCGGCCGACATGCGGATCTTGCAGGCAATGGTCAGCGATGGGGCGGCGCCGATCTGTTCGCCCCCGAGGGTCATGGTCGCCTCGGCCGCATCACCCGCGGCATTGAACATGCGCAGGCCGTTGCCGGTATAGGTCGGCCGACGCGCCGCTGTGGCCTGGATGAACTGCCGGCCGAGCGCCCCGGTCCAGGCCGACACCCGGCCGTCTGTATTCGTTACGCTGTCGGCCGTGGCATGCCAATAATCGACCGGCGCCGGGATGTCGGCAAGCAATTCCTCCAGCGTTTTGACCACTCCGAAATGAGTGCCCTCGGGTGCCGAGAAGTCGAACTTGATGCGCATATCTGTCTCCTCAGAAGGTCAGGGTAAAGCTGGGCACCCAGCGGTAGAGATCGACGCCCGGCAACAGTTTTGACGGCCAGACATCGGAGGTCCGCAGCAGCCCGCGATGCGCGGTCCACATGTTGCCAGCAAAGCCGGTGACGTTCTGCTTTTGCATGGCGTAGCGGACACCGGTCGGGGCCGCGTCGCAGTCCAGGATGACCTGCCGGCCCCGGATCTGCATGCCGGTGATCGCGGCGCCGAGGGCTTCGAACCCGGCATAGGCGTCGATTCCCTCGCCCCCGTAGCGGGCGGGATCATGCAGCACCAGGTATTCGCCGGGGCGCAGGCTGTCGAAGTCCAGAACGATTTGCGATCCCGTGACCCGGGCCTTCGGCCGATGAATGGTCCAGGGGCGTCCCGCCTCGACCTCTGCTATAGCGCGGCCCTTCACCTCCTGGAACTGGATGGTCCAATAGGCGTCAGGATGCACGTTATTGTCGGCGATCTGGTAGGCGTATTCCGGGGTCGCCATCACGCCGCCGCCGGCCTCGCAGAAGGCCAGCATCTCGTCGCAGACGAACCAGTTGGCGGATGCATGCGTCGTGTTGGCGTTGCCGGCCGGCTGCGACATGATGAACAGGGCCGGCCCCTCGGCGCCAAGGCTCGCCAGCAACGCGCGCATGTCGCGCTGATAACGCCACAGCGCAGCCTCGTATTGCCCGGCTGGATAGGACTGCGCCGAGGTGCCATGCACCCAATCGTGCCACGGGACCGTCAGCGTTTTGCCCTGCGTCGCTGCTTGCGCCACGACCTGCTGATACCAGTATTCGAGGTTTCCCCATGCCGTGGTCGAGCCGCTGCCGGTCTCTGGATCGGGGTCCAGATCCTCGATGGTGATGCCGCTGACACCATGGCATTGCGTGATGATCGGCACCATCGGCAGCCCGAGGTCGCGCCGATAGGCGTTAACGATATAGGCCAGCGGCGCAGCGGCCGACACGACTGACGTGGACGGGGTGGCGGCCGCGACGCCCGTCGCCGGCACCGAGGTGTTGTAACCCTGCGAGCGCGGCATATCGAGAGTCGTGATTGGCACAGCGTCGCCGCGCACGGTGCCCGTCAGCATCAGGGCATGTGTCGGGTCCACCCGCGCCATAAACTCTGCCATTGTGACCGCGCTACCGCTCCATGGGCCGCCGACAGACAGCGATTGCCCGTTGACCGAGATCGCCTGCCATGCGGTGGTGGACAGGGCGTTGCCGTGAGGGTCCAGCAGGCCCAGGCCCACGGCTTTCTGGATCTCGCGGCGCGTGAATTCTTCGGACATGATCATGTCCTGGCCATCCGCCCGCATGACCCGCAGCGCACGGTCGCCCTCGTCCCGCTCCAGCACGCGGACCCCGGCCCCTTCGTCGGTCGCGGCATCCACCTCCAGATCGGGCATGCTCAACGCACGCGGGACCGCATCTGCGACCGTCCAGTCATCGAGATGGGCGCGCAGACCCGTCGCCGACCACCCGAGCATGGCGTGGTCATCGTCGTCCCACGCCCACCAGGCCACCTGCTCATCGCCCTGGTCCCGAGCGACGCTTTCATAGGGAGCGTCGATCTCGGCGCGCACGCCAGCGGCAATCTGGATCGCGGCCTCGGTCTCGGACGGCTGCACCTGAATCGTGACTGGCGCGGCATTCGTCCTGCCATATTGCAGCCGTCGCCCGTGCCCCGTGGATGTGCCGCCAGCCGGGCCGGCTGCTCCCTCCGTCCACCAGATATCCATGGCGACCGTGCTTGCACCCGCATCAATGATCGGAACAAATGATGCCTTGTAGAGCGAAGCCGGGCGCGGGTTCAGCACGCCGGTCATGTTCCAGGCGATCTGGGTCCACGATCCGTCCTCGAACACGCCGAAATAGAGTTGCCCATTCCCCCGGTCGAACAGGAGACAGCCGAGCTTGTCTCCGATCCACTTCACCTCTTGATGATGGGGCGTCGTGAATCCCGACAGGTCGGTGGTGGCGCCGTCCAGCGTCCACGGGCCATAGAGAGACGGCGCGGTCCAGTGATGCATCACGGGGCGGTTGATGACCCACATGTGCCAGACCCCGGTGGCGGGGTCGAAAATCACGGTCGGCGCCAGCATGATCTGCTGATCGGCCGCGATGCGCATGATTTCCCGCGGCTCCGACCAAGCATAGCCGTTCCGGGTCGTGCGACACATCAGCACCACATCCGAATTGGCCTCGCTGGTGTCGCCCTCGGATCGGGGCTGATAGAGCCGCCAGCCGACGATCAACTCACCGGTGCGCGGATCGTGGGTGATGAAGGTGTCGCTGTTATAAGCGCCGGTGACGGCGGGCTTCATCGCGAGCGGTTGCGGTGCGCCGCCCAGGAACGTCCAGTTCACCCGGTCGTTCGAGCCGTAGACGAATGGATCCTCCAGCGACGGCCCGGTCGGATAGGCCGTGATGGCGCAGATGTATCGCCAGCCGCAGAACTCGCTGAACGTTTCAACGACACAGGGATGGATCACGTTCTCTGGCGGCGTGTAGGTGGTCAGCAGATTGCAGGCCGCCACCGGCAGCGGCGCTGTCACCTGGCCAAGCCATTCGGTGCCCACGGTCAGCGAATAATCCCGGTAGAGGTCGAGCGGCGGCGCCGCACCAGCACCGTCGCGCAGATCGTGAAACTCGGGCAGGCTGGCGTGTAGGCGAGGGGTCCGGCGACGCGAGGCACCATAGCCCCGGACGCTCGACACAATGTCCAGCGGCGTGCCGGTCTGAGCGCCGGCGACAATGGGACCGATCACATTTGAGATCGCCCAGCCCATGTTGGTGGCCGGGCCTCGGGTCCGAAAGCGCAGATACCTGCCGAGCAGCCCCTCTGGCACGGTGTAGGTGTCGCCGGACCCGACCACCGACCAGCCTTGGGCGCCGTCCCCAGTGTCGCTGACCTGCCAATTGACTTCCATGTCCGCGGCAACGCCATAGTCCGCCTTCAGTTTGGCGAAGGTGTCCGGCTCGCCGACGATCATCGGATGAGCCGCGGAACCGCCGAGATGCAGGGAGTATTCGACACCCCAATAGGGCGTGCCGGGGAACAGCGGGTCGTTGTTCGGCTCGGCGCGGGACCGAACATTGAGGCGATCCCCCTCGACGCTGAAGACGCGATGGACCTGCGCCGGCGGGGGATTGGCCCCCAGCAGCGTCGCGGCATCCTCGCGGCTGCTGAACAGCCGCGGCGTCCGGAACTCGGACTGGCGCGTGTCGAGGACGCGAAGCCACCAGCGGCCGTCGCTCGACTGTTTCAGATCGTCCAGTTCGATCCCGTCGCTCGGTGCCGCAGTCACCTCCCATATCTGGGCGCCATTGACATGCGTCAGCGCCATGGCGCGCGATGCCGGGATCGCCTGGCCGCTGGGCGAACCGACATTCAGCGCGAATGGCGAGGACTCCGCGAGGGTCAGGCGCGCCTTGATGGCGGCCGTGTCCTCGGAGAGATACCACCACAGGCCATCCGCCGTCTGGACATGGATGGCCGGGTCGGGCGTGCCCGGCGGTGAAGCCATGCGGCGCCAGGTAATGTGTCCCGCATTCGTCGCGACGCTGACCTGATCGGTGCCGGCCGGCGGCGTCTGGTTCGCCAGATTGCTATCCGAGGTGTGCCAGATGCGTCCGTTGTTCAGGTTATTTGTCAGAGACGTGCCAAGCGCACCGACTTGGCTCGAGATCTGGTTTTCGAGATACGGAAGCGCAGACGCCTTGAGCAGCGTATGATCGGCCATAGGAGTTCCCTTAGCGAGGTGCCAGGGGCGCACGTCCTATGTGCCCGTTTTCATGGCCAACCTATCAGATTGGCCATGAGCTGGTCCAGCGCTCAGTGAACGGGCGGGGCCACCTGCTCGCGAAGGTGCCGATCCAGTCGCGGGTTCAGGTTCACCCCGCCTTGCGTGAGCCGGCTCATGCGCTGGCGCGAAGAGATGGATTGGCGCAGGCTGTCGGCCGTGATGGGATAGAATGGATATCGCACATTCCATTCCCGCACCCGCGTCGCGAGTGCCGGAGTAACGCCCTCACCGTCCTTGATGGATCGGGCAATATCGGCGGTGATGGTTTTGCGCTGGCGCTCCAGCTTGAGTTCCTGGTTCTTCAGCCAGTTGTTCGCGCGGTAGCGTTCCGAAATCTCGCCCGGCGTGAAGCCGAGTGCGGTCACCAGCGCCTGATACGGGTTCACCCGCTCGAGGATCGGATCGCCGTGATAGGTGGTCACGCCGTCCCCGACATAGCGCACGGTCTTGAGCAGATCACCGGCGAAGTTCGGGACCATCTTTTCGCCCCCTCGCAGCCATTGGCCATCGGCCAGCATGCTTGCGCCGGTCAGGACGCTTCCACCGATGCCGGCGACCGGGCCGGCGACCTGCTCGACGTAATAGGACCAGAGGTCTTTTCCCTCCAGATCCCTCTGGGGCGAGCGGAACCAAAGATCGGGCATGCCGATGCGGTTTGTCAGGTCCATGTCGAGGACGGTCCCCGGCACCCCGTTCAGCACCATCCCCATGATCCAGTTCCAGGCCGCCACGCCGGCGCCGTCGCCCTCGATCAGCAGCGCGTCCTGCAAAAAGTTCTCGAAATCGTCGTCGTCGCCGGGCAGCACCGCACCCAGCAGCATGGACAGGATGCCGAAGCCCCAGACACCCTTGATGCCGGCATGGGCGAACATCGAAAGCGAGATGCCGATCAGCTGGGCCCGCGCCTCGCGCCGCGTCTCGGCGTCGGCGCCGGCAAACGCCTGGTGGGTGTCCCGGAACAGCCGATAGAGCATGTTCACGGTAAAGTTGCGGAACGTGGTCAAGATCTTGCCCATGTCCGACTGCATCACGCGCGGCCGGCTGGTGTTCTGGTAATCGAAATGAACCTTCCAGACCTGCCGGCTGGCCTCGTCCACCGCCTCGGCCTGTCCCAAGCCTTCGGCGCGCGCCATGCGATAGGCAGCGAGAAATGTCACCTCGCGGTTCATGCGTTCGGTGTGATGGAAGCCCCAGCCGATGACACGCATCACCTTCTCGCGGGTCGGATTGTATTCGAGGCCCGATTCCGCCACCGCGGCCAAGTCGTGCGATTGTGTCTTGTCGAGAACGCCCCGGTCATAGCCGGCCTTCATCGCCGCCTTTTCGTCGGCCGTCAGGCGCTCCGAACGCTCGGCCCAGCCGCGGCCGGCGCCGAAATCGCGCAGCGCGCGGCCCAGCTCTGCCACGGTGCCGGTCACGCCGGCGCGGCGGAAGCGGGTGGCCATCAACGGAACCCCGACGATGGTGGTCTGCGACAGGTTGACGATGGCCGAAGCCGGGCTCATGCCCAGATACCAGACGAAGGCCAGGCCCGAGGCCGAGGACACCAGCGGATTGTTGGTCGGGGACATGGTGAAGGCGTGCCGCTGGCGCATTTCGCGCACGACGAACCCGGCCCGGTTCGGGTTCGCGTCCTGCTTGGCCTGATCCTCGGCATCATCCAGCGAATCTTCCATTTCCAACCCGTAGCGCAACCGCGCGGTCTGATGGGCGCCGTGGAACATCGCCGAGGAAAAGGCCCGGATCGCATCCTTGTTGAACCCGAGCCGGCCCTTGCGGTGAATCCGGGCCGTCCTGACGGACTGGTCCG
The DNA here is from genome assembly GCF_020990385.1 of Paracoccus sp. MA. Lineage (NCBI taxonomy): Bacteria > Pseudomonadati > Pseudomonadota > Alphaproteobacteria > Rhodobacterales > Paracoccaceae > Paracoccus > Paracoccus sp. MA. Next base: position 360,612 of record NZ_CP087597.1, on the reverse strand, counting down.
GCAGCGTCTCGAGCCAGCGTTGCCAGACCGCATCCATCATCTCGTCGGACGCGCCGGCGTCGGCCAGCAGGCTTTCGACCTCGGCGACGAACGTGGGATCGACCTTGCCCTTCAGGTTCGCGTCACCGCCCAGCACGCCATGCTCGACCGCCCCCATGCCTCGTTCTGTTGCCGTCTGAATCCAGGCCCTCTGCTCGCGCTCGGTCTGGAATCGGCTGAAGGACGTGACCTTGCCTTCCGAGTCCCTGATCGTGACGAAATAATTGCCGAACCTGGCGAGAGGGAAATATGGCCCGGCCAACCTGTTGGACTCGAACATCTGGCGAAGCTGCTGCAGCCGGGCGCCGCCGCCCCGCGCCGCGCGGGCATGGGCGTCGGTCTTGCGCTTGTTCGCCTTTTCCAGGGCCTCGGCCCGTGCCTGGCCCGTCAAGCCCTCGTCTCTGATACGCTGCAGTTCCTTGCGATGCTCGCGATCCGCGCGCTTGACCGCGATCCGCGACGCTGTGCGGATGTTGCTCATCAGGGCTGCGTCTTGCTCGTCCGCCATGGCCGCATATTCATCGCGCACCTGCTGGTAGAGGTCGCGGAACTCGGCGGGCAGCGCATCGAAATCGGCCCGGAGCCGATGCCAGGTGCGCTCACGGTCGTTCGCCTCGCTCAGCTTGATCTGCGCCCATTCCGATTGTGCCGGCGACGGGCGGCCGGCCAGAACGCGCCGCGCCTCATCATCCACCGGACGGCGCCACGATCCTTCCCGGCTGGGATCGACACCGGCCAAGGTGCTGGCGTGCATCAGGTCCATCAGGGCGTCGTTGGCCTCGGGGTTCTTCCTGGCCTTGCGGGTCCAGCCGTCCACCACGGCCGCAGCCCGGGCTTGCCAGTCATTGCGCCACGCATCCATAGCCTGTTTCTCGCGCAGGTATTTCTGCGCCGCCGGCATGCCCTTTCCCAATTCCTCGAACAGCGGATGCCCTGGCACGAGCGAAAGGATATTCCAGGTGTCGTTCCGACCCATGGCGTCGGTCAGCAAGGACGAGAAGAAGCCAGAGGCGTTCTTCCAGTGCAGGTTACCGATCATCCCCAGCGCCCGGCCCTTGGACCGTGACAGCTGCGCCTTGATGGCGCCCATGTCGCGTTGCTCTTTGGATGGCGCATCCACCGTGCCGTCGCGGCCGCCGCCGGGTCCAGCCGGCCCGCGCCCGCCCACTTCGCCCGAGGCGATCCGCTCCATGATGTGAGCCGCATCTTGGAAACCGTCGCCGCGCAGTGCCGATGCCATCGCCCGGAAGAAGGACCGGATGCGCTCCAGAGCGGCACGCAGCGGCCCGGGCGGATTCGCGTCGCGGTCCCGAGCCCAGTCCGCATACATCTCCGCGATCATTTCCTCGGTCTGACCGACCGTCGAAAGGTCTGCATAGGCCGTCTCGACCGCGCGGCGCAGAGTCGCGCTGCTGCGAGCCGCCCGCGCCAGCACTCGCCATTCCTCGGGCGTGAACAGGCCATAGCGGCGCCCCCAGAGCGCGGCGTCGCGCAACGCATGGATGATCTCGTGGCGCATGACGTGCCTGGGGTCGGCAGCTCCGGCGTCCACCGTGATGGCGCCGCCGCGATAGGAACCGGTGACTGGCACTTCGGCGGCCGTCAGCAGGCCGCGGACAACCTTAGGAGAGACACGCCCCGCCAGCCCGTGCCGGCGCAGAACATCGGAGACGGTTTCAGCGATTCCGCGTAGAGCCGAGGCGGGCACCGGGTTGATTTTGGGGCCGTCTACGCTTAAATTCAGCTTGTCAGCGCCGATTTGTAATTCTGGCTCCGCTCGGCCCAGCCGGGCGTCCATCGAGCCCTCCGCGGTTCGGGCGCTGACATCTGCACCAAGGTTCAGGTCGTAGAATTTCCGACCATCTTCCATTTCCCGAACAACGATATGAACTTGCTTCTGATCGCCCCCGACCGAGATCGTGGCAACGAACCGATGGAATGCCTTCATCCCTTGGCGGCCGTAGCGATCCATCTCGGCGACCCCGATCCGCTGAGCGTTCGCGATGATGGCTTCCAGCCCCGGAACCGCGCGCAGCAGATAGTCGAGGCGCTTGCCGCCGATCTTCCCGCTGGCGACGCGCGTGAAGCGGATTTCCCACCCCGTTTCCTTGTTGATGACGGACTTGCCCTGCAGGTTTTCGCGATACCAGTTGCGCGCCTTGCGCTGCAAATCCAGCATGTCAGACCATTCGCCCAACTCGTTGCCGGCCAGCGTCGCCACAGGCTCGCGCATGTCACGCTGATATAGTTCGACGCCCCGGTCGGTTTCGCGTGTCTGGATGGCGTTGAACAGGGCGTCGAAGGCGGGGCGCACGACCTCGATCTCGTCGGGCTTGAGGTAAGGATAGCTGTCGCCAAGCCCGGACAGTTCGGCCTTCATCTGCCAGGCAGTGCCCTCAACCACATTCGCGAGATAGTCGTTGGCGATGCTCTGGTCTTGCAGCTTTGCGATGACATAGGACTCGAAGGCGCGGGCGTGCATCTCGATTCCGGTGGACCAGTATGCCTTGCTGCGGGTCTTGTCGATGTTGGCCGAGCGGGTCTTGAGGCCGGTTTTGGCGATAGCGCGGCGCAGCACCACAAGGGCGTCCATGACTTCGGGCCGCACGCCCTCGACGCGGGCGCCGGTGCCGACCGCGCGATCTGTGATGTAGTTGCCCTTCTTGTCGGTCGCGGCGCGAGCGAAATAGTTGTCGAAGGCGTGAAACCATTCATGCGCCAGCGAACCGGCGCCGTTCATCTTCGTCAGGTTGATGACCACCTGGTCGGGTTCGTAATGGGCCGCCGCTGGCGACACCCCGCCCGTGCCGCGCGCGCCGAAGGCCAAGCCCAGCGTGCCGTTCAGCGAGAGGGCGCGGGGTGGAATATCCAGCACGCCGGCCAGGTCCATCAGCGCGTCGAAGGCATCGTTCAGATCCTGCTGCCGGCGCCCGCCCCCGACCCAATTCCCGAACTGCACGCCGCGGAATCCGAAGGTCTCGCCGAAGACCTCGGGCGTCACATCGGCGCCGCTGCGATGGTCGATCCCCACGCGCGGAGCGTTCTCGGGCTTCCTGTCAGCCGGAATGTCGCGCAGGCGGTCCAGCTGCTCCTGCAGCGCCTCGGATTCCTCGGCGACGATGCGGCGCGCCTCCTTGATGGCCTCGCTGCGGCCCATCCCGTCGATGCGGCGCAGCTGGATGTAGCTGCTGCCGATCTTGGTCCCGACCGTGAAGAACCTGCCGCCGTCATGTGAATGGATCAGCCATTTCCGGGCCTTCGACGCCTTTGCCTGCTGCTGGTCCAGCCCGCCATAGGCCTGCTTGAACTGCTCGATCGCACCCGCCTCGGTCTCGGCCCGGGCTATGGTCCGCGGCATGTTCGAGAACGCCGTCGCCTTCGCCTTCTGAGAAACCTCCCAGAACGTCTTGGGCGGGTTGTAGCGCGTCCCGGCCAGCATCGTATAGCTGACCTGGCCGAACGTCATGCCCTTGAGGCTCTTGCCGTGGCCGGCCGCCTCGTAGAGTTTCATCTGGCCCATGATGTCGCCCGTGGCTCGGTTGCCACCAGCCAGAAGGGCGTCGCGCAGGCGCTCTTGGGAAACCTTTCCGTCCATCACGTCGCGGGCGAGGCCGCGCATCGCTGTCACCGCCTCGACCCATCCGCTGAGCCGCCAGGATTTCTGCGGCTTGCTCGGGATGCTGTCGCGCGCGGCGCGGATGAACGACACCTTCCACGGCTCGACCCCGGCCGCGATCAGCTTTTCGTAATCCGGCGCGGGCCAGGACTTCGACAGCGGCTCAGCCGATACATCGACCTCGGCCGCGTCCCGCATCTGGTCGGCATAGCTGGCCCACACGTCCTTCCGTGCGCCGGTGATCTTCTCGCCGAAGTCCTCGATTTTGCTGCCCTTGGCCGGATCGGCTGGGGCCGCAGGCGCGCTGAACAGATCATTCTGGGTATCGAACAGCGGCCCGGCGTCACCGTCATTGCCGCCGGCGCGGCGGATCTTGGACTGCTGCTGGCGCGCCTGCATCTCCGACCGGGTGCGGTCCGCATCGGCCTGCTGTGCCTGCGCTTCGCTGCGTTCCGCGCCAGGGATCACCGTCTGGGGCTTGCCGTCTGCGCCGGATTCGGTCGCGGGCGCTGCAACACGCTCGCGCTCGACCTTGGTGTATTCCAGACGGTCCTGTGTCGCGCGGGTGTTTCCGAAGCGGATGAACTCAGACAGCGCAAAATCAGTCCGATCCGGGATTCCCCGGAGCTGGGCCTTCATACGATAGGGGACTTCCCCGCGGAAGAAGGAGTAGCGAACCAGGTAGTCACCGGGCTCAATCCCATTTTCTTCGGCCATCTCTGGGGTGACGGTGATCGTTTCGTCCTGGGCGGGATCGTGCTGCGCCTTCTCGCGCAGCCAATCGACGGCAGAATTGCCTGCCTCGGTCGCGGGCGTTACGCCGGCGCGCTGGCCTTCGCGATCCGCTCCGCGTTCTTCCGCAGGCAGCCGTCCAGGATCGCTACTCGCCGGCTCGCCTCCGTCCTCGCGGATTCGCTCCGCGCCGGATCGTTCGCCGCCGTCAGCATCTCCGAACGGGATTTCTCCCAATCCGCTTTCCGTTGCTCGTAGATCGTCATCAATCGGCCTCCGGCTGGCGGTTTCGACCACGAGCGCGTCGATGTCGCCGCCGCCTCGGATCAGGGTTTCGATAATATCCGCGCGCTCGGATTCGGTCAAAGCACCAGGCGCATATTTCGCAAGAAAATCATCGACCGCGCCCTCGACGCCACTGCGGCGCTCATCCGCCGGCCTGGGATCGTCGGCAGGCGACACGATGACGTGATCCGCTTCTTGCGCCCGGGCATGATCGGCCGCTTCCTCGCGGGCCCGGACCTCCTGCTGCAGAACGGCCTGCTCGCCCAGGGGCTGCGGCCGGCCCGCAACTTCCTCGACCAGCGCCTCGATGATGCGACCGGGGTCGAGATAGATGCCATCGTCGGAGCGGCCGACCAGTGCCTCAAGGTCAGGGTGATCGGCGGCAGGGATGTTGTCGAGATCCGTGTGCCCTGCCCTGCGCCACAGACCCGGCGCGGTGCGGCTGTTGACGCCCCGGTGCCGCAGTTCTTCCGCGGCCTTGCCACGGGGATAGATGCCCCCGAGTTGCTGGGCGACATAGTTCATCAGTGGGCGCTTCTGGGGCGCCGGCGCGGGTTTTTCTGCCGCGGCGCGCCTGGCCCGCATTGAAACCGGCTTCTTGGTGTTCCCGTTCGCGAGCCAGTCTTTCAGATCGGCCACGGTCATTTTCTTGATGCCGCCCAGGCGATCCGCACCGCGCCCGTCCGAAAACGCGGCCCCGTGCGCCGCCCGCGCCTCTGCCGCACTGTCGAAGCCCAGCATCACCTTGGCTTCGTCATAGGCCCCGGTCTCGGCATCCACCTGGTCGATGACATAGGCATGCGGCGCGTCCGGGTTCTCGCCCATGTAGAAATCGACGTGATCGCCGTCCGCTCCCTCGGTGCGCTTGAAATAGCCGTAATGCGCCGGCATGGTCACGGACCATTCCGTGCCGTCTGGGCCGGTGCCGCGGCGCTCGCTGCCCCGTGCGTTCTCGATGGTCAGATCGAGCCCGTTCCAGCGCGTATGGCCCTTGCGATAGTTCCCGGCCTCTTTCTGGCCATCGGTCGGTTCGGGATGCGCCTCGGCGGCGGCCGCGTCGATCTTGCTGGGCGGCATGGCCACCGGGCCGCGCACCAAGGCGCGATCCTCGGGCAAGGTGCTATGAACGCGGCGCTCGCCCGCCGGCACCCATTCGTCGTCGCGCTGCTCGACCGCTTCGACGGTAATTGCTCCGGCCTTCGGGTCGAATGAGACGACGCGGTCATGCCCGCCGCCGTAGCTGGGAACGATATTGCCGGGCGCGAAATAGTCGGCGATGGCACGGCCCCGCGTGCGGCTGTTCATCTTCTTCCCGCGCCAGGGCCATTCCTGCGCCGCTTGTTGCGCGCTCGCGCGAGACAAATCGGCTTGTTGCTCACGAACAGCCGGTTCGCTCACATCAACACCAGCGCCACCCGGTGAGTTCAGTGATCCGCGAAGTTCCCCGGGGTCATCTGCCACATCCAGACCGCCCAGACCGCCAGGTCCAGGCTGCTGCCCTTCCGCACCGGCGGGCATCCCTGCCGCAGCCATGCCCTGATCTTCCGGGCCTCCCGCTTGCTCAACACCCCGGCCCGGCGGAGGTCCTTCACTGCCGATTGCGCCGACATCATCCATCCGAACGCCGGCATCACGGTTCCTTGCATCGGGCGCTTGCCCTGTGCCGCTGGGTTCCACATTTGCGGGTGCCTCCTGCTGGGTTGGGGTCGCGGGGCGCAGAGGTGCGGGCAGCGCCTTCCCCGCCGCCTTTGCCTCGGCCTCGGCGCGCTTCTGTTCCGCCTCGATCTGCGCGACCGCATCGCGGCCCGCGTCGAACTGTTCCGGGGTCAGGTCGATTTCCCGGCCCTGGACACGCACACGCGCGCCGCTGTCGGTCTCGCCCAGGAACACGCCGTCGATGATCTGGCCCGATGCCGGATCTCCGAAGCGAACCGCGCTGCCCGGCTTCTGGTCCGGGAAGCGGGCTGGCGGCGCCGGGAGCGCCGGCGGCGTAGCGGCGGCGATGCCTTGCGCGATCCGCTCGACCGGGCCGGCGGGGGCGGCCGGCCCCGGAACGATGGGATTCGTCGCTGCCGCGCCGGGCACGACCGAGAGGGAGGCTTCGCTTCCCGGCGCGGCAACTGCACCGGCCCCGCTGCCGTCAGGGCCGGTATCGGAAATCAATGGAAACTCGGTGAACTCGCCCTCGATCTCGGGCAGAACCGGCGCATCGGCCGGCAGGTCCATGGTATCGGGCTGCGCCGTGAAGGCCCTCACGGCTTCCGCGGCCGGATCGACCTGGGGCACCGGCGGCGGCTCGGTCGGTCGGAACTGCGCGCCGGCCCCGGATTGATCCGCAGCAGCGCGGCGCGGGTTGCTGGGATCGCGGTCGAAGCTGCCCGGCTCCTGCCGGGTGGACGACTGGCCGAAGATCGTGCCGCCGCTTCCCGGCGCCGGCAGAAGCGGCACATCCGGTTCCGCCATAGCATCAGTCGTGTCGCCGGGATCGGATGGCAACCCGGCCTGCTCTCGATCCGTCTCGCCTCGGCTGACCAGGCCGGCCCCAACGCCCATGCCGCCGCCGGTCATGGCACCTAGCAGGAAATTCGCGAACGAATCCTGCTGGGTGTTCACCACGCCGCCCGTCGCCTGTTCGATCCCGGCTGCCGACGCCATGCCCTCGACGGCTTCCTGAACCCCTTCCTCCAGCGCGCCGGCCGCGCCCTTCTTGATCGCTCGCGCCGCCCGCCCGCCAGCGTTCAGCACGCCCTCGGCGCCGCGCATGATCCGGTTGGTCGCGGCGCCACCCAAGGCCCCGGGCACCATCTGCCATGCCCCGGATTCGGATTCCGTTTGGCGGGCCAATTCTTCGGCCGCATCCTCGTGCGACATGCCCTGATCGCGCAGCGCCCGATAACCGGGCAGCGCCTCGATATAGGCGGGCCCTGCCTCGCCTTCACGGCCCCGCGCATGCTCAACGAACTCGCGGCCGGACTCCGCGCCTTCCCCTGCCGCCGACAGTGCGCCGAAGGCGGCGGCCCCGGCGGGCCCGGGCATCGCGACAATGGGAGCCATGGAGCCGAGGCCCTGCGCGGTCTGCAGCAGCGCGCCGCGAACAGACGGATCGTCGCCCAAGGTCCACGACGATGGGTCCAGCAGCTCGCCGCCGGGTTGGAACCCTTCCAGGGCGCGTTGACCCCGCTCGGAGATGGTGCCGCGCAGATCGTCACCGACGCCGCGCACCGCATCGGCCGCAGCGCGCGAGCCGCTACGCACCACGGATTCGCCCTGGACCGTGGCAGGATCGCCGCCGGCTGCCTCGATCTCGTGGCGTGCGCCCTGTCGCATTCCATCGTCAACGATGGCCCCGAGCGACTGCACCGCGCCACCGGCGGCATTGATCGCGCCGGCGCCGAAGGACTTCGCGAAGTCGGCGAAATCGGTCCCGATGCCCGGTTCCCGCGGCGGCTCGACCGGCTCGGGATAAAGTTCGTCGGCAATGTCATAGCTGCGGTTCATCAGCCCGGCGGCGCGCTCCGCATCACCGGCCAGCTCGGCAACCGCATCCTCGATCTTCGCCCCTGCCGCCAGCTTTTCGCCGAGGAAGGCCGCGTGGCGCCGCGCCTTGTCCAGATCGCCCGCACCACCACTGGCCTCGTCCAGAGCGATCAGCACATTCGCCGGAACATTGGTTTCGCGAGACAAGCTTTCGAACGCCGATTTCGGATCGGGCTTCTGTTCCGGCGTGGGCCGCTGGACCCCAAGGGATTGCAGAGCATGGGAAAGCGGCGAAGTGCCGGAGACGGTGACAGCCATAGGAACCCCAAAGGATTGGAATGGGGGCGCCACGTCCTATGATGCCGTGCCCCGGTTATCGCACAAGGGGCACGGTGGGGCAATTGTCGATGCCGGTGACTGACAGATCAACCTGTGGGAGATTTGCTGCAGGCTCGGGAATACGGGAACACCACCTGCTACTGACCGCGCCGCGCCACCACGGGCGGGATTGCGGCGGCCGGATCTTCCGCGCTGGATGGCCCCTCGGTCATGAGGCGCTGCGCCTCGGCCATGGCCTCGTCCCATGTCATGGGCGGGGGCACATCCGCATCGGCACCGGTCAGCATCGCCGCTTCACGGGCCTCCTTCGCCGCGGCCTGGCTCTTGGCGAACATATCCCGGGCAAGATCCACGGTCTTGGCATAGTTGGTGGTGATCAGGTCATTTGCGACCTTCTGGCGTTGCTCATCGGCCTTCAGCAGCGCCTCTTGCTGCGCCTGCAGCCGCGCTTGCGATGCCTCGAACGCCTTCTCCGGCGACGTGATCCACGCCGCCTTCTGGATGAAGCCGTCGATGCTGTCGGTCTGGGTGAACTCTCGCCCCGTCGCCTGGTCGCGCATCGTCAGGGTGACGCCGACGACTTCACCGGCTTCGTCCTTGATGAGGGCGCTCTTTTCCTTCACCACGTCCATGCCATCGTCGAAATAGCCCGAGGCATTGTAGGCGTCCATGAATGCATCTGCCGCGCCATCGGAATCGCCCTGAAGGGCGGCAAAAATGCCCCTGCCCCATGCCGTCATGCCTTCCTGCGCGCGGCTGTCCTTCACCCACTTGTCGAAGTTCTGGGCATCGGCCAGCCGGCCTTGGCGCATCAATTCTCGGATCACCAGCGGCGCGCCGTTCTCGCGATATGATTCCATGTAGGTTTTTGCCGCCTTCTCGCGCTGGGGCTGCGTCATGGGCCGGGACTTGGATACGCCCAGCACGGCCGCCGGCACAGCCTCGGTCGCTGCCTTCATCGCCGGGCTTTTCGTGACCTCGTCCATGACCCGCGCCGCGCTGTCTGACGTGGCCTTGGCGCTTTCCGACGCCGCATCGCCGGCGGCGGCCGGCGCGTGCTTCGGCGCCGGCGCTTTCGCGGGCTGGGAGCGGGTGGCGGTGGATCGAATGGCGCCCCAGGACTGCGCCAACGGGGTGGCCATGCTTTCCCTGCTCCCGTCGCGGTTCAGGTCCACACGCTGCGGCGCCCCGATCAGATCCTCGCCCGTGGCGTAGCGCGACGCCGCCTGCAGCGGGGCATTAATGCGCTGGACGGAGCCAATCGCCTGGTTGGCCACCATTTCGCCGGTGCGGGCCAGGGTGTCGTTCGCTGCACGCCGGCCGAGCCGGCCGGCCCGATCCAGGTCTCGGACCAGGTTGCCCTCTTCGCCCCAGTTATAGGGCATATCGAGCGCCGTATTCGCGTCGATCTCGCGCTGCTGGGCGACCCGGTCGGTGCTGGTTGCGAGCTTGCCGGCCTTGGCCGCTTCCAGCAGCGCCCGCTTTTCCTCGTCGGTGCGCGGGGCGCGGTTGGCTATGAACATCCCATCGGGCCGCACCCGCAGTAGATCGACATAGCCCGTGGATGCGAGCGGGCGCGGGCCGCCAGGCGTTGCCCGCGCGGTGCGGAATTCCTCTATCGCCTGGGCGCGATCATCGGAGGCCGCGGGCCGCACCGCCCCCAGCGCGGGCCTGGTCGCCGCACCGGCGGCCTCCGCGGGATCAACTGCGGAGCTCTGGGGGCGACGCGCGACCGTAGGAGTTGCCGGGGCGGGTTGCCCGGATCGATGCTCTGCAATGGCTTGGGCACGATCATCGGCCGCTGCGGGACGGATCGCGTCCAAAACCGGCGTGGTTGCCGCGCGCTGAGCATCGGCGATCTGTTGGGCCAGCAACCCTCCCCCGCTGGTCGAGACGGTCGCGGGGTCGAGGCTAGCCGAGAGATCGGGAGCGCGGGCACCCTCCATGCCGGCCGCAGCCGCCTGATCGGCCTGGGAAAGCACGCCGCGAAGCGACTGGCTGTCGCCCCAATCCAGATCGGTCTGGCGAATGGCTTGGCGGCGGGCGGTGTTCAGTAAGCCGCCCGTCTCGAGGTCCATCTCGTGCGATTGCTGGGCGCGGGCCTCGGCGTTCTCGCGCAGCTCGTCGATGCGTTTCTGCCGGGCTTGGTCGATCTTGCGATCTTCCCAGCCGTGTTTGACCTGCCGGCCCCCGATGAACCCGTTGACCGCGGCCTGAAGTGCATTCCCGATTGCCATGGTGCGTCTCCTTTACGACCTGATCGCGCCCAGGGCGGGCTGATGCTTTGCGATGATGCTTTCGATGGCCGCATCAACATCGGCGTCGGGGGCCTTGCTGAACCCGACCCATTCCTGCCGCAGAGCGGCGCGCCGCGCCGCCGGATCGGAGACGCCTTTGACGCGGTTCCAGGCAAGGTGGTCAACCATTGCCTGCTGGACCTCGGGCGAGAACACCGTATCCCCAGACAGACCCATCGCCTTCGCGGCGTTGCGTCGCGTGGTGCCGACGATCTGGCCGAACCCAACCGGAGTTGCGACGACGCCCCCGTTACGCTCGGCCACCCATTGCCCATATTCCTTGTCGAAGGCATCGAGTTCGTCGAGAGTCATCTGCGACGGACGAACCCCGGCAAAGCGGCCGCCTTCGTTCTGCGCATGGCCATAGAGCGTGTCGAAATCGCCCGCACCTTCATACCGTTTGAGCAGCCCGGCCAGGCTGTTGTCCCCGCCCGCCGTCCCGCCACTGGACGAGGGGCGCCCGAACCCGATCGATCCGCCACCCCTGCCCTGGCCCATGGCGATGGCGCCCGTGAGGTCGCGGATCGCGCCGAGCATGGGCATCATGGACGCGGCCGAAGCGTCCTGCTTTTCCATGACCGACAACAGGCGGTCGTTCATCGCGTTGGTCTTTTCCCGCTCCGCATCGGCCTTCTTCGACCGGCGCGCCTGGTCGAAACCCTCGACGAATGCACCGAATGACGTTCCGAATGCCATGCTATTCCCCCGATGATCCGGACGATTGCTGACCCGCGGGGGCAACGCGGTCTCGCCCCCTGAAATCCGCCCACCGGCCCCCGCCTTGGGCCACGAACTGCGCGAAGCTCATTCCCTGCGGCGAACCAGCGGTCAGAGGCAGGCCGTCGCCCGTCCAGCGGAAGTCGGAGAATCCACCGCCACCGCCCGCGACGAACTGGGCAAAACTCGTGGGACGATTCAACGGCTGTGGTGTCGCGCTGGACGCTTCCCTTCGGATCGCGCCCCACGGGAACTGCATGATGCTCATGCCGCTTTCCTCTCCCTCGACAGATGATCAACCTTCTTGTCCAGATCGCGGATCGCGCCCATCGTAACGCCCAGGGCGCTGATCACGTCGATGGTCTTGCCGTCCCCCTGCCCCGTCGCCGCTGCAAAGTCCTCGGCGTAGGGGCCGATATGCGCCTGGCCGTCACCCATGCCTTCCTTGTAGCGCCATTTCTCGACCGGCATCTTGCGGATCGCCCCCAGCGCAACACCATCCGGCAACGGCGTCTTGTCAGTCTTCGCGTCCTTCGACGACAGCATCATGCCGGCGACAGTTCCAAGGCCGCCCATGAGGCTGCTCATGCTGTTCTGGTTCGCCTGCCAGCTTTGCAGCTGCTGGTTATATTGCGTGTTCAGCAGCTGCCCTTGCTGGCCAAATCCATGCATGGCACCGGCGCCACCGGCCTGGATCGCGCCGTTCGACAATCCCATGCTGGTGGCCGGGTTGACGGCCAGCCCCGAGCCCATGTTGATGGCGTTCGCCTGCTTGGCCTCGGCCTCTTGCTCGATCCGGCGGCGCGCAACGTTCTGGGCACCGGCAGCCGCAAGGCCTTCGTTCAGCGACGCCTCTCGGGCCCCGGCGTTGAACCGACCTGAATTGGGGTTGATGCCCATGGCCATCGCCTGCCGCACCCGGGCACCCTCGGCATTAGCGGCCTGCTGACGCACGTCTGCGACCGCCTGCTGCGCGGCCTCATTCTTGCGCGCCGCGCTGTCCCAAGTCTGCGCTTCCCTGATGTAACTGTCCTGGAGCGGGCGGAACACCGTCTCCCAGCGTTCGCGGTCGGCCGCAGCCCACTCGTTGGTGATATCGGCCTGATCCCGCATCCAGCCCAGCATGGCTTCGCCGGTCTCCGCGCTTTTCAGGGCGGCAAGGCCGATGTTCGGATCTGGATCAGGTGCGCTTCCGCCGCCCATGGTCTTTCCTTTCCTATTCCGTCTGCACGACTTCCGGTTCGGCCCGCTTGACCTGCGCCATGACCGCATCTCGGCTCAGGCTTGACACGATCACATCGCCGCCATCCGCCAGTGCGCCGTTCTCGCGGTGCTGAATCTGGAACCCGATCTTGAGCAGGCCGCAGATGGCCCTGACGTTCTCGACGGGCGTTTTCGTGATCACCCGGTCGAGATTGAACAGCTTGGGGTGAAACGCCACCGTGATCCCCATCTGGATGATCTCCAGCGAGACGGGCCGGTTGAACGCCATGCCGAAATGGAACTCGGCGCTATGGTTCGGCCGGAATGCCTCGAACACCAGCACCGCCTTCAGATAATCCGGATTCCCCTCGAAACCGCTCTGGTAAGCGGCAATGGCGCGCGCGTCCTCCATGAAGCCGGGGCTCTGGGTCAGCGCCATCGCGGTGGCCAGGATCTGCTTCTGGCTGGTGGTGACGAATTTCGTGCTCATGCCGATTCCTCTCTATACGGCCGGCGGCAGCGGCCAATCGGGGTTGCGGGGGTTCTGGGTCGCGGCGGGCAAATCCCGGAGCGTCTGTCGATAGGTGCGCCACGCGTCCAGCTGCTCGGCAGAGAGCGGGGCGTCCGAGGCCTGGGTCCAATCGCAGGAGCGGAGTCGCGCGTCGCGCTCGCGCCGCAACTCGTCCCAGCATTCCTTTTCGGATCGAGGGTCGATCCATGCGCCGGCGGCGGGCGAGAAGTGAAGGCGGGGGCCGGGGCTGGGCGGCACGGGTTTGGCCGTGCCATCGGCGGCGATGAAGATCGCACCCGGATCGGTGCCGTCCTGGACCTCGACAAAGGTCACGCCGTTCGCCGGGGGCTGCGATCCGACGATGGTGCAGTCTGCATCGGTATTGGTCCAGGCGTAAGCCATCATTGCGCCCCCGAGATCACAAGGCGCCCGGCGCGAATGTAGAAGCCCGCGGCGGCCGTGGTTTCATTGTCGGCATCGAACGCATAGGCGCGCACCTCGATGGTCGGGGCCACGTTCGGGGTGTTGAAGACGCAGGTCAGGGAAAAGGGCACCATCGAGCTGATTCCCTCGGCGGGGTCGGAGATCTTCGCGCCGATGCGGACGTGCGCGGCTTGCGTGCCATTGACCAGCATCACGATGTCGCCGAACGACCGCGAGACGTGGGTGTTGTCGAAAAATCCCTCGAACGCCGCGACGAAACCGCCGTCCTCGAATCCCGCGACGGTCTCCGAAAGGATCGTCAGGGGATTGGACTGCGTGCGCGAGTTACCCACCAGAACATCTGCGACAGAGAAGGACGTGATGCCGTAAATGCCGCTGGCCTCGGCCGCGGCCTTCCGCGCTTGCTTGATCGCTTCCAGCCTCGCAACCTTCAGCGCGTCGGCCAGCAGATTCGGCATGTCGCCGTGCCGCACGGCATGGTTCTCCTTCGGCCCCCGTTCGCCCAGCAGCTCTTGCGTGCGGGTGGCCTGGATCTCGCGGGGCTGGTTGATGGCGCGCTTCATACCCAGAGTTCCTCTGCGCTCTGCGCCATGGCGAGCCGCATGATCTCGGCGGTGCCGCTGATCTCGATCTGCCATTGCCGGCATTTCACGCTGGGAACGCGCTGCACCTTGTTCGCGGCGGTCTCGGCCGTGTGGATCAAGGCCCCGTCGCCGTAGAGCCGGATGCGAAAGTTCTCCGAGGCGCCCGCGCCGATGCGTATGGTCAGGGCGTTCGTCGTTTCGGAGACGAAGTTGGCAGTCGGAACGTCCACGACCAGATCATGGGGGTCTGGGTCTATCCCGACCTGCAGATTGCCCAGAGCGATGGCCAATTGGTCCTCGGCCAGGACAACCATGTCTGTGCGCTGCGCCGGCGTCGAACTCTCCGCGGCTTCGATCATGATGGCAGAGAAGCCGATAGGATCGGTGAAGCGGAACGGCTTGGACCTCCAGACGAAGTTTTCGGCAGCAGCGCCAGGGGCATCGAAACGGTTGATCTGGGTCCCGTTCGGTTCCAGCATGAACAGGTCGTTTGTCGTGGGGTCGTTCCAGAACAGGCGGACCCAACGCGTGAATCGGGTCAGCGTCGCCTGGCCATCGCCCGGGTCCACGATATAGCCGTTCCGGGCGCCCGACGCGGTCTGAAAGCTGAAGATATAGGCTTGGCCGTATCGGCCGGCGCGAATATCGGATGGTGTCAGGGCATCCCATTCGTCCTTTGACCACAGGCTTTGCGAGATCAGTTGCGCCCCTGCCTCGCTGATCTGCACCAGCCCGTCATTCGAGGCGTAGATCGCGCTCGTTCCAAGGTCCACGATGGAGTCGGCAGATACGCATGGCAGGATGGTTTCCATCTTGGTCTGCGCCATGCTCTCGGGGTGCAAGCCCTGGACGATATAGGGCATGCCCTTGGTCAGCACGATCAGCGAGGTGCCTGACGCGACCATGCCGACGATCTCGTAATCCAGATAGAGCCGATAGGACTCGGGCCAGGCATGGGGCTGGTAGGGCTCGCAGAACAGCAGTTCGCGATTTCGGAAGGCCGCCATGATCCCGTTCGGCATGCCGGTCAGGCCCCGGATGTTGCCTGGTGCCGTCGAAAAGTGCTTCGTGGGGCACGGCTCCTGGATGTCGTTTACGCCCCACACGTCCTGGAAGGTGTCGGTGCCCGGACCCATCCCGACTTGCGCGATGAAATAGAGGTCGGTGACGCCGGCGGCGCTGGTCTGGCTGCGATAGATCCGCTTGGCGGCGATGAACCGGTTGTTGATCTGGACCGATTGCGGCAAGCCGGACAGCGTGATGGTCCGCCCCTCATTGAATTTCACACCGACGCTCAGGTTCGACGGGGCCGTTTCTTCGCCAAAGGTGGACACCAGCGTGTAGGCATATTTCACGATCTCGGCCAGATCGTTATCCACCGGGCCGCTGCCGGACACAGCGGGTGCCGCGACGACGCGCGAAAACGAGAGGGGATATTCAGCATCTACCGAACCGACCGGCCCGGCTATGACGGCGCCCGTTCCATTGTCGCGGGTGGCATAGAGACGGTCATCGGCCACCGGCCCCGGCACGAACGACGCGCGCGAGGGATAGGCATACCAGTTGCCCTTGTGTCGATAGAGCGAAAAGGACGAGGCCGGCAGCGTAAACTCGGGCGCAATGGTCCGCATGGGCCGCAGCGTTCCGCCGGTCAGTTTCAGGTTGCTGGCTTCGACCGCATTGGGATCGGGCAGATAGGCCGGGTCTTTCCGGGGGATCTCGCCGCTGAAGTTCTGGAGCGTGAGCCGGACCATCAGAACCACCGCGACATGTTGCGGATCGGGGCGCGCTGCTGGCCGCGCATGTTCCATCGGAACGCGCTGTCCAACTTCTCCCGGAAGCGGGCCTCGTATTTCGCCGCTTCCTTCTTGTCGGTCCACGGCTCGTCCGGGATGCTCAACAGTGCCGCCAGAGCCCCGGCGGCGATTGTGGCGCCGTGCATGTCCACCAGGAAATCGGGCACCACGTTGTAGCGGTCGAACAGCGGGCTTTCCGGATCGGTCCCATACTGGCTGCCCGTCAGCGGTTTGAGGAACACCGAAATCTCAAGCGATCCGGGTTCGAAAGGCAGCACCCGGACCTCGTTCGGCGCCGTCTGGGTGATATACTCCGGTCGGCCTTCCGGCGCGGCCCCGATGGTGCTGAACTGCACCGGCGTCAGCTTCTTGCCGTTGATCTCGGCGAACTCGATTTCATGGATCGCCGCGGTGTCGGGCGCAACCATGACGCCGACCCCGGCCGAACCCTCGGGCAGCGAGACAGTGGTGAGATGGCGCCATGCCCGCGACCGCTCGCAGAACTCGATAGCGGCGAAGCGCGCGTGCTGCTCGGCCAGGAAATCAGGACATTCCGGGCAGAACGGCAGGATCAGCGGAAGGAATGCCGCCGTGCGCTTCATGGTGACGGGCATGGTGGCTCACCTCACTGTGCCGGGGCGCCATAAACGGAAGCGAGGCTCATCGCGCCCTGCGCCAACCCGAGCCCCTGCAACGCGGCCTGCGCCAGACCAAGATGCGCCTGCGCCCGTTGCGCCGCATCCGGGGCGGCGCTGTCTTTCGAGAAGGCCCGGAACAGCACCAGATCCAGCAGGATTCCCTGATAAATGTCATCGAAGGGAACCACTGTGGTATAGCTGGACACGTCCAGAACGCCGGTGCTGGGCAAGGGAATCGGGACCGGCACGAAACCGACAATAGCTTCGATGGAACCGGAGCCGGTGTTTCCCGGCACGACATAGAACTCGCGCAGGCTCATGGGGTCTTGCAGCACCATGTCCACGACAGCGTGGAACGGCAAGCCCGAGGTGCTGTGCCAGTCGGGGATCTGGGCATCGAGGATCTCGCGTCGCGCCAGCGTCCTGATGGCCTTGCCCCCGGTGTTGCGGACGGCCTTGTGCATCATGGTATAGGTCGCCGGCAGGGTCTGCTTGGTGCCCTGCACCAGGCTCAGCGTCGCGGTGGCGGATGTGGCATTCGGCTTGACGGTGACGATGGCGCGCATGCCCTCGTTCAGCCAGTCCCGCAACTCGGTCGCGGTCCAGTGCACCGCATCGCCATCCTGCAGGATGGTCGATGCCCGGCGCATCACATCGGCGGCGGTGAAGGCCATGCGTCGATCTCCTTACTTGCTGGTTTCGGCCAGGGCGGCGAGGATCTGCGCTTCCATGTTCTCGCGCAGCATGTTGGCGTGGGGCTTCCGTCCGATCAGCTTCTCGAACTCGGCGCGGATCTCGTCGTCGGAGAGATCGGCCAGTTGCGATGCCTCGCCCTCGTCCTCGTCGTCCTCGTCGGGCTCGTCCGGATCGGTGCCTTCCGGCTCGGCGGCCGGCTCTGCATCACCGGTCGGCGCGGGCGTGGCGGCTGCAGAGGTCAGCGCCGAGAAATCGGCGTTCGGGAACTGCGCTTTCAGCACCGCCATGGCCTCGTCCAGCGAAACCTGCTGGAGCGGCAGCGGGTCGAGCGAGCGATAGCCCTCGGGGATGCCCAGGAACACCTTGGCATGGTCCGGGTTCTCGACCTCGGCCACGTGCCGATCCAGTTCATCGGGCTTGAAGTGATAGCGCGTCGTGCCCAGCGTCACCTTGGTTCCGCCGTCGCGCTTCAGGATGCTTTCGATTTTCACGGGGAGTCTCCTAGAGGGATGGGTGGCCGGCGTGCAGATGCACGCCGGGCCGGAACGGTGGATCAGGCGAAGCCGGTGACGTAGCTGATGCGGAAATGCAGCTTGGTTGCCGGGTTTGCCGCGACGTTGGCGGAGGGGCGAACCCCGATGGAGCGGATCGAATCCGTTACGGCCAGCGCGGCCAGCGCCGGGATGGCCGCTTCAGCCTTGTCGCCAGCCGCCACGGCATTGAACAGTTCGTTGCCCAGAGTGCGGGCCGGATCGCTCGACCCGAACTCCCCGGACATGAATCCGACCGTGAAGGTGGTCGCGCCCGTGCCAGAACCGATCATCTCGATGGAGACGATCTTGCAATAGGGAGGCAGCGCTGCAAGCTCGAGGATGTCGGTGGAGGCGACGGCTTCGCTGAACTCGTGCGTGATGATGGTGGTGACGGGTTGGTGCGCCACATAAGGCGACGGCATCTGGCGGCGCGCCATGCCCCCGGTGATCTTGGACTTCTTGATTGCCATGAGCGGATTCCTTGATGGCGGGTTGCGGAAGGAAAGCCCGGCGCGGGGCCGGGCCTTCGATCATCAGGCCGCGATGGCCGGGTTGGGGTCGGTGGCGGCGGTATCCACGGCCACGACGCCATAGTCGTAGCCATTGAACCGGGTCTTTTTCGCCCCGGCGATGACGCCGGCGTAGATGGCGACGCGGTTCTTGGCGTCCTTCAGCTCTTCTTCCCACTGGAAGCGGGTGCCGTTTCCGGCCTCGCCATAGGCCACCACGCCAGCCTGGGCGCCCATGAACAGCGCACGGGCCGCGCCCACGTTGCCGCCGGCGCCGTAGTTGCTGAAGTAGCGCACGTTCTCGTGCTGGTGCAGCACGATGTCGCTGAGCATGCCCAGGCCGCCCTTGCAGAACGGGCTGCTGCGGCCCTCGGCCGTGGCCAGCGCCTTCTGGATGTCGCCCCAGGACAACTCGCCCTTCTCGGTCATCAGCGAGTGAGCCTGCCAGGGGTTCATCAGCAGCACGAAGTGCTTGCCGCCGCCCTCGACGGTCACGGGGGACATGCGGGTCACGTCCGGGTTCTTGGTGGCCATCATGCGCGGCATGGTCGCGAGACGCTGGATCAGGTCACGCGACATGGTGTCGGCCGCGGTCAGGGTCGCGGCCGAGGTCGCGGCGCCGCCATAGACCATGTGATAGGCGTCGGGGGCCTGCACCGCGTTGCCGGCGAATGCGGTCTTGACCTTGGCATCGGGGTTGGTGCCGGCCAGCGTGCCCGACAGATAGACGAAGAACAGTTCGTCGAACCATTCGGCGGTGTAGCGGGACACGGCACGCTTCGCGGCCTGGCGCAGATCGTGCAGCGTGCGCTTGCGCGACATGCGGCCGCCGGCGTCGGCGCCCTTCCGGGCCTGGTCGATCTTCACCTCGTCCTGATAGAAGGACAGGTTTTCCTCTTTGCCTTCGACGACATCATCGCCGTAGGTCATTTCGCCGCGCAGGTTCATCAGCAGGTCGAACTTGACGGTATCGCCCGCGTCGCCTTCCAGCTCCGATTTGCGCTCGATGATGTTGGAGTCGTCCTTCCCGATGAAGCGGGAGAAGAACATCAGCTTTTCGGTATCGCTCGCGAGGGCGGTGGCCCACCGCTTCACGGCTTGGGGCGAACCCACGCCAATCGTGGTCTGCATAGGAGGCTCCTTTTGATCACAGACACAAGGTTTGCGATCAGCCACGTCCTATGACAGATCAGTGCCCTAGCCTTACCACAGGCCCCGGCATCACCGCAACTGCCGGCGGTCAGTCGGAGCGCGGATGTTGCGTCCCCCCGCGCAGGGCATCGCCGGTGTCGATCTGGATATCCAGGTCGCGGGGCGCGTCCACGGCCAGTTTCGCCCGTTCGCCGATCTTGTGGATGTAGACGGTCACGTCCGGGCCGATCCTGACGAGGATCGGCGCATCGGTGCGAACGCGAGTGATTTTCATGGTGGACGCGCCCCTTCCTCACAGGCCCTTCAGGTAGGCTTCCTGTTCTTCCGGGCTGAGCCGGCTGAACTCGCGTTCCCGGTCCAGTCCGCTTTTCTCGCGGTCGATGGCTGCGAACTTGCTGTCATCGGCCTCGGTTTCGGTCGCCGCCGTGACATTGCCCAGCGTCTGCACCGGATCGGGTCGCTTGCCCTGCTTGGCGGCCTTGTCCTTAGCGGCCTCGCGCGCCTGGTCGGCCTTGTCCTTCGCCTCCTTGGCGGGCTTCTGCTGCTGGCCATAGCCGGGAATGTCGGCCCCGGTCTGTTGCTGGACATAGGCCCGGACCATCTGGGCGCCGGCCTCGATGCGCTGGTTCATCGACATGCCGGCATATCGCTGATCCCGCGCGATGCTTTTCAGCGCAGTGTCGAGCATGGTCAGGTAGCTGTTGCCCTGCAGCTCGGGGATGGGATCGTTGCTCCGGAACACGGGATTCGCCTCGAGGAAGCGATCCACCTTGCCGAACCAGGCGTCCTCGACTTCCTTGATGGCACGCGCTTCCTCGCGCTCCGCGTCCTTCAGCTCGGCCTTGGCATCGGCGATATGGTCGGCGAGCGCCTCCAGCTTTTCCTGATACTCGTCGTCGGACAGGTCGCCGTCGCTCCAGGACTCGCGCAGCTTGCGCTTTTCCTCGGCTGCGCCGTCGATCACCGCCTTGGCCTGGCTCACGTCGCGGGGCTGGTAGACCGGATCGGGGGTGTCGTCGGCCGGTGCCGCGGCAGCAGGTTCGGCGGCTTTGGCCGCGTCACCGGCTTCGGCTTCTGCCTTGTCGTCGTCATCACCCTTGTCCTCATCGCCGTCATCATCGCCGGTCTCGCCCTTCTCGTCGTCGGAATCGTCGGGATCATCCTCGCCCGCCTCAGCCTTGGCCGGCGCGTCGGGCAGCTTGACCAAGGGATCGTCACCCTCGGCGAGCTTGGCGATTTCCTCGTCGGAGAGTGCGGCCTGCAATTCCTCCAGCGTGAACGCCGGCGGCAGCCCCATGGCTTTCAGGTCATCGTCGCTGGCGTCCAGAAGGTTCGTGGATTCGGTGGTGGTGTTCATGTCACACGCCTTTCGTCGGTTCGCCCGGGCCGGCCGCCTGCGCCGCCCAGAACATGGCTTCCTGGATCTTCGTCTTGGCCAGCGAGGCCTCGCGGGACGAATGCTGCACCGTCAGCGCATCGAGCGCGTCGGCGAGCAGCGTGGCGACATTGCGGCCCGTATTCGCGGGCGTGACGGTCGCGGCGATCATGTTGACCGCTTCCGTCGCGCTCAGTGCGGGCGCGATGCTGTTCCGGGTGGTGACGGTCCAAGAGCCGTTGCTCTTGCGCTCCAAGGTGATCACGTCGAGGGTTTCGAGATGGGCATTCATTGCTGCATCATTCCTTGTGCTGCGGGGTCGGGGGATTGCGGCGCGGGCAGCGCCTCGGGAACGGGTGTCTCCGAAACGGGCATTCCCGCTTCGGTGGGCTGGGCCCCGCCCTGGGCGGCCTCGCCGGTGGCAAGGGCGTCCTCGCGGGCCATGTCGATCATGGCATCCACGGCAGCGCCCACGGCCGGGGCGCCGGCGATCTGGATCGCGGCCTCGATGGCCTTCTTCAGCTGGTCGAGGTTGTCGCTGCGCAGGCCCATGAAGCCGCGCGCCGTCTCCATTCGCAGCTTGGCCGCCTTGGCTTCCCGCTCGCCCAGCTCGGCCTCTGCGGCGCGCTGCGCCATCTCGGCCTGCTTGGCCTGCTCGGCCTGCCGCGCCATGGTCTCGGGGCTCGGATTGTTCGGATCTTCGTCGGGATCGGCCACGCCGGTCATCTGCCGGATGCGCTTCACCAGTTCGTCGCGCTTCGGCACGTCCAGCGCCTCGATCACCAGGTCGAGGCAGGTCATGACGATCTGCGGCGCCGTCGAGGCCAGCTTGCCCATCAGGTCGAGCAACTGTTCGGCCTGGGCCTGACGGGTGGTGGCGCGCCAATCTTCCTCGGCGATCACGAAGTCGGCCTTGAAAAGGCTGATCGCGTTGCTGAACGACCCGTCATTGATCTCGACATACTGAGGGTTGCCCCGGGCATCGGTGATGCGGAACGACTGCCGATCGGTGTAGAACTGTT
Source organism: Paracoccus sp. MA (assembly GCF_020990385.1). Lineage (NCBI taxonomy): Bacteria > Pseudomonadati > Pseudomonadota > Alphaproteobacteria > Rhodobacterales > Paracoccaceae > Paracoccus > Paracoccus sp. MA. Next base: position 338,647 of record NZ_CP087597.1, on the reverse strand, counting down.
CGATGTTGACCAGCTTCTTCTCGCCGTGCAGGCGCAAGGAGAAGCGCAGGTTGTCGAAGAACATGCTGGTCGCCAGTTGGCCCTGATCCTGCCGGGCCGTGATCGCCTTGCCCGAGGTCGCGTTCGTCTTGCGGCCCAGGTTCTCGTCGGTCACGCCGCCCACCTGCTGGATCATCTGGGCGTCCATCTTCATCAGGTCGATGTGGGCCGCGGCGATGTCGGCGCCGGCTTCGATCCGCGGATCGGGATAGCCGGGGCGGCTGACGATCACCGCGTCGGGCCGGCCGGCCTCGTTCCGCAGTTCCTCGATATCATCGACCGCGCCCTCCTTGACGAAGGTGCGCACGGTGGACAGGTGGTGCAGCGCCTTGCTGGCGCGCTTGTTCAGGTCGCGCTGGATGTCGCGCAAGCCGCGGATCATGCCATAGGGCATGCCGTCCCTGCCCCGCCGGTAGCCCCAGATCGGGGTGAAGGGGAATCGGTTGTGCCGATACGGCGACTGCCGAACCTCGAGCAGACCCTTTTCGGTCATCAGCGCGACGTGCATCACCTCGCGCGGACGCTCGACCAGGCTGGCCCGGCCCGTCTCCAGCTCCCACCAGTGGCCCTCGGACCATGGATCGAACAGCTCTCCCTGGAATTCGCCGCCGCGCATCACCTGCACGTTGACCGGGCGCTTGAACCACATTTCGATGACGCGGATTCGGCGGCGCATGTCATAGCCGCCGCTGGTGAAACCCGAGGATGACCGGCTGTCGTCCTCGACGCTATCCATGGGCTCGTCGGCGAAGTCGGACAGACCCGAGGCCATGATCCGGCTCTCGGTCGATATCTCCAGCAGGCCGCGCCGGCCGGGCCAGAGTGCGGCGGCAATGTCGAGGTCCAGCCATTTCGTGCGGGTGACGTAGCGCGCATCGGACAGGTCGAGCCGGGTGCAGCGCGAGTCCCACAGCATGTTGCGCCAGGTCTCGTAGCGGTCGAACACGATGGGCCCATCGGTCGGATCGCCCTCGCCGGTCTCGAGCCAGCCAATGCCGACCTTCACCGCATCGGCGAAGGCCAGCGCGTTCTGGTCGTTGGTGTGGTTCTCGTCCCGCAGGTGGCGCAGCAGCTCGTCCTTGCGCGTGGCGGCGTCCAGCCCTTCCTTGCGCCGGGGCAGAATCTTGTAATCCACCGCGGCGCGGCGCTGGCTGCCCAGCACCCAATTGATGGTGGTCTGGATCAGGTTGAAAACGATGGGGGTCTGGCCGCGCTCCTGCAGGATGGCGATTTCCTCGGCCGTCCACTGGATATGGTCGAACATATCCTCGTCCTGCGCCATGTCGGCGCGGTTCTCCCATTGCCGGTCCAGCTCGTAGCGGTAGAGGTTCAGCAGCCGGGCATGCAGCGCGACGGCGTCGGCCCGGTCCAGCGGGTGCTGATCCGCGACTCTGCCGGCATGGTCGATGCGCTTCTGCTGGGCCAAGGCCCCGTCGCGCTTGAACACGACCTCTCCGGGCCGCTGGAAGTTCTGGCCCTTGCGCCCGGTGATGGGCCCGGATGCGCTGAAATCAATGTCGAACATGGGAAGCGACAACCTCGATCTGCTGGATGGTTTTGCCGGTTTCCCTCTCGGTGATGGTCACGTCGCCAATCGGCATGGCGCTGTGCTTGATGGCCGCCTTCGGGGGCAGAGGCGGCATCGACCACAGGTCGCGCAAGCGCGACTGGATCGCGTCGAATATGCGGAACACATCCGGCATGTTGCCGGGCGTGCCGGGCAGCGCGCCGGTTGCGGTCCACTGGAAGATGTTGAAAGCCTGCTGCTGGGTGTCGCCCAGCTCGACCGTCCATTTCCACATGTCGCGCTGCAGGATAATGCAGGGCTTGGCCCGGTCCCGGGCGCCGGCGCGGCGCTGGATGGGCTTGGCGGCGTCCATCAGCACCAGGCACGGTTCGGACTGCCGCGTATGGGGGTCCATATACCAGGTGCCGATGATCCGGATGCCGCGGTGGACGTGCTGGAAGTGGATATGCTCCAGATCGAGCACGGGCGCGCGGTCGAGCGATAGGATGCCGGGGGCTTTCATTCCCCACCTCCGATCATATCGAGCTTGGCCCGCTCCATCAGGATCAGGGCTTCACCGGCGTTGCAGTTTCCCGAGACCCAGCGTTCGCCGCCGGGCAGCGTCCCTAGAATGACCAGTTCGGTGAAGCCCTGCCCCTTTGCGGCATCCAAAATTTCGTCGGGGTCGAAGCGATAGCCTTCACCGATGGAGACGGGCTGGAGCTTGCAGATATCGGCCGTCATTCCTCGACCTCCTGCATGCGCAGCTGGCCGGCCAGGTCGGCGATGCGATCCAGCTGGAAGCCACCCCAATGCTCTGAGGCGTCCCCGTCCTGCACCAGCACCACAGGCACGGTCAGGTAGCCCAAGCCCTTGATGGCCTCGAGCGCGGCATCGTCGGCCATCACGTTGACGGTCTCGAATGGCACACCCCGGCTTTCCAGCGCGTGCTTCGTGGCGCTGCACGGCCCGCAGCCGGGCTTGCTGTAGAGCGTGACCTTCATTCCGGCGCTCCCTGCGGCTTCCCAGTGCGCTCCCGGTGCAGATCCTCGTGGGCTTCCTCGATCTCGCGACGGGTGTGTGCGGCCAGATCGTCGTCACGCTGGGCGGCGCGCACTGTGGCCAGAAAGCCGGGCCGTTCGGGGCCGGGTGGATAGACGCTCATGCGGTCATACCTCCTGCGCGGCGCGGCTTCTTCCGGCGCTCGCCTGTTGCGTGGCTGGGTTGGAATCCTTGCGCCCATTGGCGCAGCGCGTCGGGCGCTTCGCTGTGTCCGTCCTGCTTCTCGGGTTCGTCGATGAAGGCGCCGAGACGGGTGTTGAACTTCTTCTTGTAGAGGGCGAGGTGTTCGAGACCTTCCTTGCAGCCCGCCTCATCGAACCAGGCTTCGGGGAACCGGGTGCGCAGGATCTCGATACCGGCCTGGAAGTCATGGACGCGGGGCACGACCTCCCATTTCCAGTCCGGGCGCAGTTCCATCAGCATGTCGAGCGGCGCACCGATCTTGTCGGCCAGCTGGCGCTGCTGCATCGCGTCATGCGGCAGCAGCATGCGACCGAACACCCAGCCCGTGGCGCCGAGCTGGTTGACGTAGTGGCTGTAGCCCTTGCCCCAATCCTCGATGTAGCGGATGAAATGCGTGGCCAGACCGACCTGCTGGAAGCACCAGATGCCCGTGCCATCGCCGGCGCCGATATCCCAGCAGGTGTGAACCGGCAGCCCGGGCAGATATGGCACATTGCCGATCCGCCCCGCAGCGCGCGCCGCGTCCAGCTGCACGGTGAGATAGGTGCCCTCGGTCGAGCGCGCCCAGCACTCGGCCGGCGTGCTGGGCATCTCCTGGAACATCTTCTGCTGGTCGCCGCTGAACCGGTTTTCCAGCGTCAGGACATACCAGGCGCGCTGGGGCATGCTGAGCTGGTGGCCCGTTTCGACCTCCAGCTTGTCGAAATAGGCATGCTGCTTGAGGCTGATGCGGGCATGCTGCGGGTCGGCGACATAGCCGGGGTCGAGATACCATGGGAAGAAATGGAACCGGAACTGGCCCGGGCCGGCCTCGATGCGCGCCTTAGCCATTTTCTCGGCCCTCGTCGCGATCTCGAAGAACTCGCCTTCCTGTCCCTCGGCCGTGGACTCGATTGTGGCGATCCCCGAGGCGGGCACGGCCGGCAGCGCGCCGGTGACGATCTCGCGCGCCTTCTCTGGCGTCTTTTTCGCGATCTTCCCCATCTCGCTGATGTGCAGGAAATGGATGGTCGAGCCTCGCATCGTCGTTGCGACGCGCAGGGCGCTGTTGTTGTGACCGAACAGCAGTTCCTTGGCCGACTCCCGCGCCAGAGGCATGCGCAGCCGCAAGGGCTCCGGCAGGTGCGCATAGGCGAATTTCACCTTGTCCCGCAGGATCTCCGCAGCCACGTCCAGATCTTGCGCGATGATGCCGCACCGCTGGTTCGGCACCCACAGCGCCCGGTCGAGCGCCAGGATGCTGGCCTGCGTCGTGAACCCGAGCTGCCGCGCCTTCAGGATGACGTTCAGGTTGTGCAGCGAGTGCAGGAACCGGATCTGGTTGATGTTCGGCAGGAAGGGCGAGATGGTCACCGGCGGCTCGCCACCGTCCGTGGCCTCGCCCTTGATCATGATCTTGTAGAGGACGCCGGAGCAGATCCGCCACCACGGATCGGCCAGGCAGCGCGCCCATTCCTGTGGCGTCTTGGGCGCGGGAAGCGGCTCCGATCTGGGCTTGGTCCAGTCCCATCGGCTCATTCATCGGCGCCCTCGAGCGCTGTGGTGGCCATGGAGCGCGGCGCGAGCGGTAGGGTGGTGCCCTGGGCGGCTTCGATCAGCTGCGCCAGCCCATCCGCGACCTGCTTGTTGTCCTTCTCGAACATGCCGAGGTGCCGCATCAGCTTTTCGATGGCGGCGCCCTTGTCATGCATCTTGATCTTGAAGGTGCCCTTGTCGGTCATGCTGACCTCGGCGATGGCGCCGGTGATCGAGCGCGGCAGGCGGCTGCTGTCGATGACCGAGATCGTCGGGCGCAGGATGGCCTCGCCGTTCGGCAGGGTCATCGGCAGCCCTTCGCTGTCCTCGACCTCGGCCATGCCCCAGGTCAGCACGTCGCTGATATCTGCGCGGACGATGTTGGCCAGCTGCTCAACGATCTCGTCGGCCTCGATGCTGGCGCGGGCGACCTTGGCGGCGGTCAAGCGGGCGATCTCAGCCTGAATCCTCGGATCCTGCATCATGTCGGCGGCGTGTCGCCCCGCGGTGCGCTCGGCATAGCCGGCCCGGCGCGCGGCAGCCGACGCGTTCAGATCAATGCAAAATTCCCGGCAGAATGCCAGTTGGCGTGCGTTCAGGCTGTCCTTCGGTGCCGGCATGTCGTCTCAGGCTTGGCGGATTCTGGGTCACGTTTTGGGTCACATTATCCGCCAAACCTATCCTCGCGCAATGGGCGAGTTCAGAACGCCGGTGCCTGGTCGCGCTCCAGCATCCAGCGCAGCGCGTCCCGGACCTGCTCACGGGTGAAGCGATTTCCGTTGGCGTTGGTGCGGTCCACGAGCTTGTTGAACCGCTGCCGGATGTGGCTCGCGCTGAACTCCATCACGTCTGCGATCAGCTTTTCGGTCTGACCGTCAATGGCGCGCTCGATCATCTCGAGGTCCTGCTCGAAGCCCCATTTCGAGCCGCAGGGGCCGATCTTGGTGATGTGCTGCACCACGCTCAGCAGATCGGCCGGGATCTCCCTTCCCTGCCAGAACGGTGCGGTATCGGAACGCACTGCCCGGCGCCCCACGTCCATGGCAGCGGAAAGCGCATCCTCGGACAGCGGTTTCAGCGCGGGCGACAGCGGCACGTGGTCTTTGTCCTCGTCGTTGCGACAGGCCACCTCGGCCGGGTCGATCCGCTTGCCACCCAGCATGAAGCCGGTGCCGGTCGTAACGGCATCTCTGAACAGCTTGGAGATGACCGTTTCATCTGGACCGGACGCCATATCGGCCCCCGCCGTGACGGCCTTGTCGGCATCGACCACGGCGATAGCGACGCCCGTGGCGGCCTCATAGGCGGCGACGCCGCGGGCGAGGTCCGAGAGTGCCAGGGCCATCTTCCCGGCTTCCTCGGCGGCTTGCGTGAGGTCTGCGGCGCCCATGGGGCGCGTGATGGGCATGAGGTTGCGCATGTTATGTTATCTCCTTACAGGATTTTTCAGGAATCGCTGGGCGTGATGCCGTTGATGGTCTTGGCGGCGAGTGGATCGCGAAGACCGGCTTCGGCCAGGATGGCGCGCCGGCGTTCGTCGCTGATGCGCTCTTTCGGGGACTCGACCGGCGGGGCGAGCGCGGCGCGGGTTTGGTCGACCATAGCTTTGCCCCAGCCATCCTTGAGAATTCCCAGTATATGCCCAGGGTTAGGCTTCTTGTTCGGGTTCGTTTCGCGCCATTTCCGCATCGCCCAGCGGATTTGGTCGACCTTCCAGTTTTCCAGTTCGTCGCACCAGTCCGCGAGGATCATCGCCCTTTGGCGATCTGGCATGTCGTCGCGCCAGTAGCCGCTGAGGATGGTTTCCACGACCTCCGCAATCTCAGCGCGATGGCGCGCGAGCTGTTGCGGCGGCAAGGATGATGCGTTGATGGCGGTCAGCGGCGGTAGCTTCGCGCCGGTCACGGGCAGGTTGGCGGTCATGGTTCACCTCGTCTGACGGTGCGGGTTGGAGGGGAGGTTCGGCCTGGCGCGCAGCTTCGCGCCGCATGGCCTTGTCGAAATATCGAAGGGTGCTTGGCGGGCCGTCGCGTTTGGCGGCCATGGTCTCGCGGATCACGATCAGGATGGCGTCGCGTGTCAGCCCGAGGTCGCGTTGCCATCGCTCGGCAAGCTCCATGTCCACCCTGCTGCAGATCTGTTTGCCGCCCGGTCCTGTCAGGCCAGACGGGCTGACGCCCAAGGCGTCGAGCATTTGCTCGCGGAAGGTCGGGGCGTCGGGCATCGGCTCGCGCGCCTGCGCGTAACCACCACCATCTATATTCCCTTCCCTTTCCCCTTCCCCTTCCCCTTCCGCTTGTGCAAGATCGTGACGCGTGGGTGACGCGTCATTCACGCGTGGCGCAGGCGTCGAATAATCAGGAATATCAGGCGCTTGCGGTGGCTCCGGCAGTTTGCTGTCGGATTCGCGGTTATTGATCACCTGGTGGCGGCTGAAGCCCGGGACATAGCCGTAATCCTTACCGGCGACGCGATACCTGACGACAAATCCACGCGTGGCCAACGCGTCAAGCACGCGTGAAAAATCGACATCATCATACGGCAGAACATCGGTCTTGATGGCTCGAGGACGCCATTCGAAGCGGCCTTCCCTGTCACAGACAGTCCAGATGCCAGCAAAGGCGAGCCGAAGGGGCAAGCCCGTTTCCTGTTCGGCATCGAACAGATCCTCGTGCTTGAAGAATTCGGGTTTTATGGTTCGGATGCGCGCCATCAGATCACCTCCATCCGGACGATCACCGCGCCGTCGCGGCACGGGTCGCCGCGCTCGACGCTGGCATCGAACCGGCTGTCATCGACGCCCAAGGCGCGGGCGATTGTGTCGCGGGCCGCTTTCAGGGCACCGGTCAGACCGTCATCGTCCCAGCGGTGCCGCGCGGGCGGGCAGGCAATCCAGCGGACCCGGATCGTCCCGGGCGCGACGGTGATGTGGTGGTATCCAACCACAATGCAGGCGTTGGCCGCCGCTTTGACCATGGCGCGCTTCGCGCGATAGCTGTGCGTCCAGTGCCGCCCCTTCTGGCGGTTCGGCCACAACTCGGTCGGCGGCCAAGGCAAGATGATCTGGGGCAGCTGGGACGCCGGCGCTGGCCGGCGGCGCGTGACGGCGAGCATCTGGTCCAGCGCGTCGGGCTTGCGCTGACGCGCGGGCCGCTTCGCCTTCGGGATGCCCGGGGCGCTCCCATCGTAGGGGCGCATGATGCGGGTGACGGGTTTCATGCTGCAATCCTCCGCATGACAGCGCCAAGGCCGCTGCCTTCGGCCCGCACCAAAGCGCAGACAGCGCGATCACCAGCGGCGAAAAGCGTCGTCCCGGTGCCGGGCGATTTGCCGACCGACCCGTCTGGTCGCTCGAATTTCACCTTGCCGGCGATGAACAGTGTGGCATCGGCGCGGCGGTTTGCGTCCTGCCACCAAGGCGCGGAAGTGCGATCCGGCGTCAGGGCGATGCCGTTGCCGTGCTGGAAGAACCTGTCCAGCCATGGCACCAGCCCATTACGACCGCCAAATGGCGGGTTCATCCAGATGAAGCCTGCCCACGCCCGCTCCAAGCTGCGATCATAAATCCACGAGTCTGTCGGGACGTGACTTGGCCCATTAAATGGTGCTGCCACATCCAGATCGAAGGTTTCGCCCAGAGCGTCGAAGATATAGGCAGGCGTATACCATTCGTCCGACGCGCCGAGGCAGGGTTCCCAAGAACTCATTCGCACAGCCCATATTGAGAGGAGCAGGAAAGCGCCTCGTCCTCGGCGAACGCGGCATCGAGCAGGTTGAACTGGCGGCCGCCGCGATCCGTGCGCGCCCAATCCGCGACCTGGCGGGCGGTGGGCCATTGCGTGGTGGCGCTGGCCGCGTTGCGGGCCTCGCGATCTTCGATGCGGCTGATTTGCTTGGCGAGCGCAGCCCCTTCCGGGGTCACATCGGCGGCGAAGAACGTCCCGCAGCCGCGCTTGCTCGACTCGGCGCAGATCGCTTCCCATTCAGCGATCCGGTCGATGGCCTCGGGGAAGCGGAGCGCGATGGCGCGGATCTCGCCCTTGCTGGCGTTGATGCAGGGGAAGCAGCCGACGCGACCCATGCCCTGCAGGTAGAGCGGGTTCGGATCTAGCCCGTGCGCGGCGGCATAGCCGAACACGTTCTCGGCCGACCAGTTGATCAGCGGCCGATAGAACCGCATGGCATGCAGCCCGGGCGTCCTCACGGTCTGCCACATGGGCGCATTGCGCCGCGCCAGGCTCTCGGCGCGGCGGACGCCCAGCCATTGCACCACGGGGCCGGCCCGGCGCGCGGGGTCGATAACCTGCTTGCCGATGGGCTCTGATTTCAGAAATTCGGTGCAGAACTGCGCCCGACGCGACGGGAACCGGCCTTTCCACAGGCACAGGTCGAGGAACGGAATGCCGGTTGGCTGGAGCACGGCGATGGCACGATCCACCACCGCCTGCGGCACACCCTTGGCCGGCCAGTGCGCGGCGATGTAGGCGCGCTTCTTGGCCATCCGTTCGCTGAAATCGGCCCGGTAGATCTCAACCTGGGGGCCCCCGGTGCGTTCGGCCAGCCGCTCGGCATATTCGATTGTGACGGGATGCTCGTTGCCCGTATCGGCCATGACCGCCCGGAACGGCACCCCGCGCTGGAGCGCCAGCAGGTAGCAGGCCGTCGAGTCCTTGCCGCCGCTGATGTTGACGATGTGCTGGATCATGCCGCCATCCTCTCGGCTGCATATCCGCCCCACTGCGCGGCCATCGCCGCCGCAAGGCCGGGAAAAAATCGCGACCGATCCGCCTTGCGGTTCGGCCCCGGCGCCGCGCGGTGGATCTCGTCGCGTGCCGTGCTGCCATCCAGTGTGCCGGTCGGCTTGAGCTTGGGCAGGCCGCGAAGCCACAGGCAGGTGCGCTTTTTCACGTTGTCCGGGCCGGCTTCGTCGCACCCGAACTGCCACGGCTGGACGCTCTGCGCGAACGGCTGATAGCCGCGGATGCGGACCTTGGCGTGCTTGTGCATCACAGGGTTCTCGACCGCGACGCGCGGGATTGGGGCGTTCCAGCAGACGCTGAATAACTCGGCGCCTTCGTCCAGCAGCCGCCACATGACGGCCAGCTTCATCTCGCGCGTCATGCTCGACCAACGCGCCTTCTCGAAATCCGTCGCCTCGTCGGGCGGGTTCTTCGGCGGCTCGGACAGCCAGCGAACCCCGCTATTCGCAAGCCGGGTGCAGGGCGGATGCATCACCGCCAGCAGATCCCAGCCATCATGCAGCAGGTCGCGCACATCCCCGACGATGTGACGGTTGCTGCGGTCCTCGGCCGGCATCAGATCACAGGACCATGCGTCGTGGCCGAGATCGGCAAAGGCGCGACGCACGATGCCGCTGCATTCGCAGGCGATCAACACACGGAGCGCGGTCATTCTGCGGCCATCCTCGCTGCCGCGGCCGCTGCGTCGGCGCGCATCAGGGCGACCAGAAGCTTGTCCGACACGGCTGGCGACATGCCGCGGGTCATCGCCTTGTAGAGGCCTGGATAGCCCACGCCGAGATAGTCGGCCGCCGCCTTGATGCTGCGGAACTTGCGCCCATGGATCAGACAAGGAGTGGAATGGTGGCCGCCCTTGTTGCGGTTCGGGCCCTTGTATCCCACGCCGACAAGATCGCAGTGCCCGTGCTTCGACAGGTGTCCGCTGATCGTGCTGGGCATCACGCCAAGCGCGCGAGCGGCGGCGGTGATGGACGGGTAAACGGTCCCCCGAACGGAGACTGGCACGACCACGGTGCTATTCTGGCTACGCGAGCCAGCCACACCGGCGATCCATCGCGCACGCCAGCGCCGCTGCCGTTCCGTTTCCGCGGATCGGCATGCATCGCATCGACATTTGTGCCGGATATAGGCGGTGCTGGTGCCGTGCTTGATCGGCTTCGTTCTAGGAGCCATCGTCCTTCAGTTCCTCGATGTAGCGGAAGCCGGGATGATCTTCGGCGATGCGCAGGCGCTTCGCGGCCACGCCCTTCGCCCATATCTCCGCGGCTTCATGGAATTTCAGCCGGGCCCGGCGGGCCGCGTCGCCCAGGTCCAGGCGCTCGGCCCGGATCGCGGCGTAGAAGCGGCGCGCCTGCTCATAGCTGACGGTCACCGGCTGGCCCTTATTCGTATTGACCAGCGAGAACGGCGCCGAGCTGGCGGGCAAAGTCCTCGGCCTCGCGAACGAATCCGACCTCGTGCCTGGGCCGGTCGTTAAGGTCGAGCCGGCTCGTCCGCAGGGCCGACGCCCATTTCTCGTCGCGCAGCAGTCGGATCATGCGGGACATCTCGATCCCCAACTCTGCCGCGATCTGTTCGCGGGTGACGTTCCCGCCCTCGCGCTGCGCGATCTGCCAGGCGCGGAACTGGAGCGTGCGGGTCTTGGGATTGAAAAGCTGGTGCCGGGCCGGCGCGACGGTCGTGGTCTGCATGTTCATGTGACTGTCCCCTATGGCATGGTGATGTGCGCCGGCTCGAACCGGCTGGTTTCATTGCCCCAGACGGTCCAGCCGGGGCGTTCGCGGCGCGCGAAAAGCTCGATCTTCCGCAGGTCGGGCAGTCGTGCGTCGATGATTTCGGGAATCCATTCCGGCTTGCGGCTATGCTCGCGCCGCGTGCCGGGGATGATGCTGGTCGGGAAGAGCGCCGGCATGGGGCACGGAAAGCGGCCGCGCTTGGCGATGATGCAGGGCTCGTGCCGGTTCCGAGCCCAATAACCCGTGCCGATCCTGCCCTTGTCCCAGACCAAGCGAGAGATCGGTTTGAAGCCCCAGGCCGAGATCACCTCATTGGCCCGATGCTCATGCGGCACCGTGATCCAGAGCAACAGCAGCGCCTGATCCGCGACGATCTCCCGCACCGGCATGGCGGCGACGTCCTCGACCGTCATGGTGGGATAGTGCCGGCGGCAGTTCCGGCCCGGCTTCGCGGCGCTATTGCTGGCGAACTTCCACGCCGGGTCGGCATAGACGATCTGCCAGCCGCCCTCAACTTGCGGCAGCGCCGTCATGGCCTGGCCGCCCGCCGGCGTGATTCGGCGACGATCAGGCCGAGCAGCCGCTTCTGATGCAGGTCAGCGAAGATCGCCCGAGCCTCAGCCACGGGAAAATCATGCTGGACCGCGGCGTCCTCATAGCCCAGGCCTGCCATCAGCGCCCCGGCCACCAACATGCGCTTGTCTTGCGGTGCCTCGGTCATCGCTCTTCCCCCGCAAAGGCCGGGACGAAGGCCGAAGGCGGAACGTCAAAGCCGATGGCATGACCGGCTTTGATCAGTTTCTCGGCATGCTCACGGGGGATGACTCCGTCCGTGCCGCCCTTGTCTTTCGGCTGCGTCCATTTCCACGGGCGAGTGCGGTGAACCCCGCAGATTCGCGCCACGGCAGCACAACCGCCGAATGTTCTGATGATAGATTGAGCAGGTTCCATGTCGCCATTGTAGCGATGACGGCTACAATGGGCAACGGGCATTGTAGCTATTTTGGCAACTGACACTTGTAGCCGCATGCGCTACAAATCGGCCATGGCTGGAATAGCAAAATACAAGAGCCGACCGGCATCGCCCATGAACCAATGGGTGCGCGATGCATTGGAAGCGGCAAATATGACCCAACAAGCCCTTGCGGATGCGCTAAGCCGCGTGGAAGGGCTGGGAACCTATGACCGCTCCATGGTCCACAAGATGACCGGCAGTCGGCGGGTTCGCGGCGAGGAAGCCGTAGCGATATCCCAGATCACGGGACATCCCTTGCCCGAGAGCGAGGACGATCTGGAATTCGAGCAGATGTATCGGAAGCTTTCACAAGAGAATCGGACCGTGATTCGGACGATTGTTCGGAATCTTCTTGGCGGTCAAAAAGACCGCGGACAATGACAAGCAGCGCTTGCTTCTGTGTTGTCGGCAGCAGTTTGAAGCCTTCGGTAGCCATGTCGTCCGTCATATGCAGCAGTCCTTCCCTGAGGGAACAATAGGTGAACAGATTACGCCGGTCTAGGCGTTTTGAGCGATAATCCGCCGAGGAAAGATAAAGGAGTAACCCAATGAGCGGCATCGAGAAGGTTGTCGCAGCCGCCTTGTTCGGTGGCTGCCTCGCCGCCCTGACTGTGGTGCTGGCCGTGGCCATCGGCGGCGACCGGCAATTCCTCGTTGCGATTCTCGATCAGCCGCTCAGGTGGCTGGATTGGCCGGCATGCGTCGGCGCAGTCGGCGCAGCAGCTCACCGATTCACGAAACTCTAGCCGCACCCCTGATTCTCTCCGCAATTGTTGCGCCTCCTGCCACGCGACAGTCCGTCGCGCGCATATTATCACCTCAGTTGTAGCTATCATAGCTACAATAGGCGTTGCGCATTGTAGCGATTGCAGCTACAACGATTCCTAACGGCACATGCCTTGGGAGCGCAACGATGCACACCAGCACAACATCCGATTTCCTTCACCCTGAGCTGCACGCGGCCCGTGAAACGGTTCGCTATCCCGCTCTGCTGCGGTCGCGCTCGGCGCGTAGCCGGGCGCGGCTTCGCGAGGCCTGCGCCTACCTGAAGCGGTCCGGCGACTGGATCGACCACCGCCAGGCCGAGTGGCTGGAACAAGCCCTCGACGCAGAGGAAGAGCGGGCCCGCGATCTGTGGATCAAGATCGGCGGCGGCGCCATCTGGTGCGTGGTCATCTTCGGCACCGTGATCATGGGCCCGACCCTCGTTGCAATGCTGATCCGCGGCGCGGCCGGCATGGTCTGGGGGCAGTGATGGCCACCAAGAAGCGGTTCGTTTGCGAAAAATGCGGGGGCACCGGCAGCGTGACCTGGGGTCGCTGCTACGAATGCAAGGGCCGGGGCAGCTTTGCCTCAAGCCCGGAACAGCGCGCCAAGGCGCAGCGCATGCGGCTGACCAGCCGCCGCGCCGGTGCGCAGCAGGAAAACCGGAACCAGTCGATCTATCTCGGCGTGATGAACCGCGAGTGCAACGACCCGCTGTTCGTTCAGATGCGCCAGGATCATGACGCCGGCCGGGTGTGGACCCCGGCGCAGATCTCGACGGCACGCGAAAAGCTGCGCGGCATCCGAGAGGCGCGGCGCCTGGTGGGAAGCCCCGTGATCGAAAGGAGGCCCGCATGAGGACCGATTTCGAGAACCTGCCCGAGGGGCGGGCCGTGATCCTGCATCCCAGCGAGGCGAATTTCCTGCACCGCGAGCCGGTGCGCGCCGAGCGGCACGGCTTCTACATCTTCTGCGAGGGATCGGACCCTACCGAGGGTGCCGACTATTCCATGCGCGATGTGCCGGCCTTCTGCCGCGGCTGGGAGGCGGCATGATCCGTCAGCCCTCCGACCTGGATGCCGCCTACTCCTGGTGGCGTCGCAGCGTCGCCGGCGAGCGGGTGCCCCGGTTCGAGGACGAACCGATGCCCGGCTACTACAAGCGCCGCATGGTCCGGGGCGGCCCGTTCGTGCCCGTGGCGATCTGGCTGGAGCAGCCCATCGACCCCGAAACCGGCGAGCTGACCGCGCCCGAGGAACTGCGGGCCATCGCGAACGGCCGCCCGGTCGATCCGATGCACGTCTGGGCCTACGCCCGGCCGATTTCCGAATCCGAATACGACGCGCTCACGGGAGTCCGTGAACGCTTCTCCGAGATGGCGGCCACACATGTCGCCGTCGATCTGGGGGCCATGGCCCCAATCCGTCCCTGACAGGAGGTCACATTGGACGACAACCGCACGGTTCAGCAGCACCTTCAAGCCTGCGCCAAGATGGAAAGTCTCATCACCGACAGCAACGCGCTGTTGAACCGCTTGTCGAACATGCTTCAGCAGACGCGGTCGATCCTCGAGGCGCTGCGCGAATACCAGCACCCGAAGATCAGGATGGATCTGCCCTACAGCATGCGCCGCAACGACAGTAATCAGCGCGATATCTGTCCCGGCGACTTGATCGAGCTGCACATCAAGCAGATCAACGCGCTGCTGGGGGATCGGGCCTGATGCTGGACGATAGCCCACAGGCCGGCCCCGGTCACAACAACCCGCCGCCCGATCTGCCCTTCGACCTGGCGGCGTATCAGCCGCTCGAGCAGCGCGCCCGCGAGATCGCCGATGCCGGCGCCGACTGGATCAAGCTGCCCAAGATCGAGAACGAGGAACAGGCCCAGAAGGCGAACGACTTCCTGGCGCAGGTCCGCAAGGTCGAGAAGGAAGCCGAGGCCGAGCGCAAGGTGCAGAAGGCACCTCACGACGCGCGGGCCAAAGCCGTGGACGTGGCCTTTAAGCGGCTGACCGATCCGCTCTCGAAGATCGTCGGGCCGGTCAAAGCGAAGCTGCTGGCCTTCGCCGAAGCCAAGGCCGAGGCCGAGCGGCTGGAGAAAGCCAGACGGGCTGAGGAAGCTCGGAAGGCGGCAGAGGAAGCCGAGCGCCTGAAAGCTCAGGCCGAGGAACGCGGTGACGTGTTCGGCCAGGCCGAGGCCGAGGCTGCGGCGAAGGATGCCGAGAAGATGGCGAGGTCCGCGGCCAAGGAAACCAAGACACAGGTGAAATCGGCCACCGGCGGGGGGCGGACGATGGCGGTCCGCACCAGCTACGTCGCTACCATCGAAAACATGAACAAGGCGTTCGGCTGGTTCCGCGACCATGAGCGCTACGGCCAGGCCATGCGCGAGCTGATGGTTCGCATGGCCGAGGCCGAGCGCCGCAGCGCCGAAGGGGTGAACGAGATCCCCGGCGTCATCTTCACCGAGGAAAGGAGCATCGCCTGATGAACGCGCCTACCCTTCCGGCCGCCAAGCGGCCCCTGCGGCAAGTTACCAACGTCCGCGAAATGCTGGTCAACGACCAGGCCAAGGGCCAGCTGGCCGCCGTCGCCGCGGCCCACATGAAACCCGAGCGGATGATGCGCCTCATGGCGAACGCGTTGCGCGTCACCCCGAAGCTGGGCGAGTGCAACCCGCTCTCGCTGCTAGGCGCTATGATGCAGTGCGCCAGCCTGGGGTTGGAGCCTAATACTGTTCTCGGCCACGCCTACCTGATCCCGTTCGATCGCAAGGAGAAGAACAAGAAAACCGGACGCTGGGAGGTGGTGGAAACCAATGTCCAGCTGATCATCGGATACAAGGGCTATATCGACTTGGCGCGCAGGTCGGGCCACATCACGTCGATTGCCGCCGGCATTCACTACAGCGACGACGAAGCCACCGGCGGCCTCTGGGAATACGAGGAAGGCACGGAATCCCGGCTGCGCCACCGCGCCGGCGCGCAAGAAGGCCAGAAGCTACATGCCTATGCCATCGCCAAGTTCCGCGACGGTGGCCACGCCTATGTCGTCTTGCCCTGGGCGAAGGTGATGAAGATACGGGACGGATCGCAAGGCTGGCAGGCCGCGGTTCGCACCGCCGAGCAATACAACAAGCCGATCAACAGCCCCTGGGCGACGCATGAGGACGAGATGGCGCAGAAGACCGCCATCCGCGCCCTGGCGAAGTTCCTGCCCCTGTCCACCGAGTTCCGTGACGGTCTGGAAGCCGATGGCGCCCGCGCGGATTACATGGGCTTTGCCATGAACCCGACCGCCGGCCTCGATGCCCAACCGGAATACGACAGCGATCTTTCGGGGCAGATGATCGACCACGACCCGGAGACGGGCGAGGTCCAGCAGGTCGAGGATCAGCGCGCCGGGCAGCAAACCATGCCGCAGGACCGTGAGAAGGCCTCGGCGCCGGCGACGCGCCGCAAGCAGGCGGCCCGCACCGACAGCACCCCCTACTCCGAAGGGGGGCCACGGGGCGGGCAGCAAGACGCCTCGCAGGGCGCGCTGGACATGAGCGCCGAGACCGACAGCAAGGCCGAGCCGGCGCCCGAGGGGTTTGATCAGTTCATCGAGCATGTCGATGCCCTGATCTCGGACGAGATGAACGATGGCATGTCGCTGCAGGAGGTTCTGGACCTGCACGATGGTCAGCTCGCCCAGATCAAGAAGCACGCGCCCGACCGGCACGCCCAGATGCTGAAATCCTACCAGGACTTTGCAAGGGGCGCGCAATGAGCGGTCGCGGCGACAAGCCGGCCGGCCCCGCCCTGACCTGGCCCTATTCGCAGCAGAAGCCTGCGGAGGCGCCGGTGGCGGCCGGTTCCGGGGTCTGGACCCGCAGCGACGGCACCAAGGTCCAGATGGCCGACATGAACCCGTATCACCGCGCCGCCGCGATCAAGAAGGCCGAGCGCGACGGGGACAGGGCGCTGGCCGACCAACTGCGCGCCTCTGGCGCCCTGCCGGAATAACCCCTTGCCCGGCCCTCGGCCGGGCTCCATCCCGAAAGGAGAACCTTGTGTCCAGCACTTCCCCTGTCCTGCGCTCCATAGACCAGCTTCTTGGGCTGGCCGATGGCGGCGACTACCTGCCCGATCTGCTCGACCGGATCGAAGCGAACAATATCGAGATGCGGCAGCATGCGCAGGACTATGCCACCGCCGCCACGTCCTCGATCACGGTCAAGATCACCCAGAAATGCGACCGCTTCGGACAGATCGAACTGGTGATCGAAGACAAGATCGTCGGGCCCAAGCCGCCGAAGCACAAGGCTGTCGGCTGGATGACCGGCACCGGCGGCGTCACCACCCACAACCCGGCTCAAAGCCGCATGGAAATCCGCGACGCCGGTGAAGGTCGGCGCGAACTCCAAATCCGCAACGCTGAATAAGGGATCACAGCATGGAAGTCACGGAACAGAAGAACATCGCCGAGTCGATCATCGAGACGATGAAGGAGCTGGGGCATGTGCAGACCATTTCGGAGCCCTATGAGGGCCAGGAACTGACCGCCCCGACCATCGTGGCTGTGCCCGCGGGGCTGGAGGTCAAAGACCTGACCGCGCATCATGTCCAGACTCTGGAACGGCTGAAGCCGCTGCGCCGCACCGGCACGGCGCGGCTGGCCGATCTGGACAGCTTCATTGCATGGGTGAACCGCTTTTCGGGAGAGGAATCCACAATCTTCGCCCAGGTCCACCCCGCGCCGAAGCTGACGGCGGTGATCGACTATCACGGCGAGGGCGCCCCGGTCGTGGATCACGCCACCCGCGACCCGCTGGCCAACGCCTGCAAGCACCGCGCCACCTATGACTTCCCCCTGTCGCAGGAATGGAAGCTGTGGAACGCGATCCACGACAAGCCGCTGGGCAAAGACGAGTTCGGCGAGTTCATCGAGGCCAACGCGAAAGACCTGCTGGACCCGACGCCCTATCTGCTTGGTCAAGGCAAAGGCGAGCCCGAGACCTGGGAAGCCCGCATGGCCGACATTGCCGCGAAGGTGCAGGGCCGGTTCGGCCAGTATGCCGCGCTGGTGCAGCTGTCGCGCAGCTTCCAAGTCTACGAAACCGGTCACCTGCAGGTGACGACGAACCGCGACACAGGCGAATCCCAGGTCCAGTTCCTGAACGAACACCGCGAAATGGACGGCGCCCCGCTGCGCATCCCGAACCTGTTTATGATCGCGATCCCGGTGTTCGAGGAAGGCGCACTCTACCGGCTCCCGGTGCGCTTCCGCTACCGCAAGTCGGGCGACAGCGTGAAGTTCATCGTCTCGCTCTACAACGCCGATGTCGCGCTGCGCGACGCGGCGCGGGAAGCGATCGAGACCGCCCGGGCCGCGACCAACCTGCCGGTCCTGATGGGTGCGCCGGAAGCATGAGCCACCCCGCCAAGTTCTGGATGGTCAAAGGCGATGGCCCGGCGAGCGCGATGCACGGCACGCGGGAGGCCGCCGAGGGCGAAGCTGCAAGGCTTGCCCGGATGAATCCCGGCACGCTGTTCTTCGTGATGGAGGCCGTCGCTTGCCACCGCCGCGTCGAGGTTGAGCGCATCGCCCTCGATGGCAAGCCCGATCCCCGAGACGAACTCCCCTTTTGACGTTCCGGTCACCGGCCCTGCGGGGCCGGCATCCAGAGCGACAAGCAAGGATACCGACATGCTGAAATGCATCTTCATCGCCGGCAACCTGTTCATCGTCTCGCCTGATGGCGAGCGCGCGGCGAACATCTCCATGGCGCAGAGCGTCCGCAGCACCAGCGCCGGTGACGCGCTGATCGTGACCGGGATGGATCGGTCCACCATCATCGCCCTGCCCCGGGCGATGACGGCCGAACAGGCCATTCGCGATTGCGATGCGGTCGCCACGGCCGAAGTCGTGAAGATGGAGGCGTTCTGATGGAGGAAAAGTTCACCACCGTCGAGATCGGCCGCAGCACCTGGCAGGGCCCGGCCGAGGAAGCGCCGCGGCGCGCCGACCTCTGCGCCTCGGGCCAGCAGGTGCGGGCGCTGTGGTGGCCCTACTATCTCGCCAAAGCCGCCGCCCGCCGCACCGGACATGGAGGCGAATAATGCCCCTTGACGGAACCAGCCAGCGGATCAGCCCGGCCTTCATCGCCGATCTGGAACGGGCGCATCTGATCCTGGCTCGCGTGGTGGAGCAGGACATTGCCGCTCTGCCTATCTTCGAGCGGCTGGACGCCGAATTGCTGGCGGCTCGTGCCGATCTGGCGGCCCGGCGCATGGATGATCCTATCGCCCGCGCCCGTGCGCTGGCACAGGCCAGGAAGGCGAACTGATGGCTGATTTCTTTGACCGTCTGGTGGCGGTCTGCGCGCCAGAGATCGCTGCAGCGGTGAAAACCAACGATGCGGATCGCGCGGCCGCCATGATCGAGGGCCTGGCAACCATGCTGGGTCGCACCATCGCCCGCGCCGCCGGCGGCGATGCCCGTGAGATCGAGAAAATCCTGATGGGCTGCGAACAGCACATCGCGGCCGAAGCGGCCGGCGTCGCCGGCCTCATCAACCTGCAAGAGACGTTACGCGCCCGGCGCGGGGGCTAAAGCGCCAGAGGCAGCATCAGGCCGTGAACGAACTCCATATCGCCGCCTTTGCCGTATTTCTCGCGCTTCAGCCCGTGGCCCATCAGATCGCGCCGGATGCGCTCGTCCACGCCGCCCATCAGCATCCGATCCTCGAACGAATGCCGCAGGCCGTAGAGTGAATGCGCTGGCGTTTCGAGCAGCTTGTTCTCGGTCAGGAACTTATTGACCACAGCGCTCAGGCCCGCACTGTTTGCGGCATAGCGCGGAAATCCGTTCTTCATTGCCTTGAACGCATCCAGGCTGATGCCGGTCAGCGGGATATAACGCTCCGAATGCTCGTTCTTCAGCGCCCGGTTCCTGTTCGGCTGGATCAGGATATGCGGAACCTTCCCTTCCAGCTTGATTTCTTCGGGGAGCAGGCCGGCCCCTTCGCTCGGGCGATAGCCGGTGTTCACCATGCCGAGCAGAATATAGCGCGCGTCGGCGTTCAGCCCGTCCAATGCCCCCGGCGCCAGGATCTTTTCCCTGATCCAGTCATCGGCAAAGGGAAGCCTGGTGCGCTTCTTGGCCTTCGAGTCCTTAAGCGGAACGCCCTTCACGGAATAGGTTAACGGAATCTGCTTGACCTGCGCGATAGCCGTCCACATCGCGTTCAGATAGGTAATGTCCTTGTTAGCGCTGGCCGAGAGGTATTTCCCGGCCGCCACATCAGCCAGCAGGGCGGCGCGAAAACGGAACCAATCGTCGGTGGTCACGTCCGCCAGGTTCTTGTCGCCAACTGCGGCGATCCAGTTCTTCGTCGCCTTCAGCCGTGGCGCCCGGTGTCGCCGCAGTTGATCCGGGCTCTTCCCGAGAACGCGATCACCGGCGACATTGTAAAATTCATCGACGGCCTCGGACACTGTTACAGTCGGGACGGGGACGAGCCCCAGCGCTGCGTCGGCTTCCTTCATGTCCAGCCGGCCGCGCTTGTCCACCACGGATTTGGCGCGAGCCACGATTTCCGCGACAGGGAGTCGGGCAACGTCAGCCGCATCGAGGTAGCGATAGCCGCGCCTCTTTGCGAGGTTGCGCGCCGCCCTCATCCTCGCGTCGCCATCCTCTACTTGGCCGTCCAGCTTTGCTTCCCACGCCTCGATCATCTGAGCCCAGACCTCGGGTGCCTTGCGGCGCGCAACCTCCATGCTGTCGGTCGCGAGCGACAGCTTGACGAATGTTCTGGAATCAATCGAAGCGTAGCGCTTCGGCACCCTCATTCGGATATAGTAGGTATCGCCGCGAAGGATGGGGGTCAGCTTTTTCATGCCTGGATCATGCCTGCCGTCATGCAAAGTTCAATAGTTGACGTGCGCCAATTTGTGACCCAATATGTGACCCAATACAACCGATTTCTCGGGCGTCCCAATCGGGGCTCGGAAATATTTAAAGCAAATTCAAGTCGCTAGGAAGGCGTCATGTTGAAAAGTTGCAATCCCACCCTCTCCGCCACACTACATTGATTTCATTTCAGAAAATCTAAGGCTCAGGCAAATCCCATCACAAGCCCCGCCATTGTGAACCGCGGTCGCGGGTGACCAGATGGAGCCGACTACGCCCTGAGCTTCCCCATCCCCTCCGCCTCGCGGACATTGATCGAGATGCGCACGGGTAGCTGCTTTGCCGTCTTTGAGCTCCCTTCCCCTGCCGACCGCGGCGCGCAGACCGCTCCATGGAGCTTTTGCAAAGGCCACAAAAGCCCAGTCAGCAAGCCCGGGATTGCCTGCTTTTGGCAGCAATCATCCTGCGATTCCGCGAATCTCGGCCGTCGGATCGACAGAAGGGCAGCCCGGCTTCTTGCGGCAGCGGTGCATCGCAACCCGCTGCGATTTCGTCGCGAGAGGCGAGCCGAAGCCTTGTGTCCCGGCCGGGTATGTGGATCAGTCGAAGCATGACGGACGCACAGGCTCCTCAGACGGCGATCCCATCGCATGCGGCGAGGCTATGGCTGGCCCTGCTGCTGGTTCTGCTGGTCGTCATGTTGCCCGGACCACAAGTCACCGCGGCGGCCAGCCAGTCCCAGCAACTGAGCAAACCGACCCTGGCCCTGACGGCGATCCATGGACGCGACCTGATCGCCCGCAAGGATGCGGTGCAGATCCGCCCGCTGGCCGCAGCTGCGCTGCCGCCGTCGGAGCCCCCACCGCCACTGCCGCGCATAGCGGCGGCGCTCGCCTTCGCCGATCACCCGCAAATCGGTCTGTGCGCCGGCGCGCTGGTTCCCTGGGCCCGCGCGCCGCCGTCCTTTCGCATGACCGCCTGACATCGCTCTGCCACCGATTCCGGGCTGGCAGATCATGACCCTTGCGTTCACGAGGACGACAGATGAATTCCCATGAAGACGAACCGGCGGCACGCCGGACGCCGTTTGCCGAAAATCCAAAGACCGGCGTTGCACCGCCTGAGCCCGCAGAGCCGCCCGCAACCGGACAGGTCCAGTCCGGCAAGGCTGTGCTGCTGAACTGGTGCATCATGCTCGCCGGCTTTGGCGCCATTGCCGCTGCCGCCTATTGGCTGCTCGGGTGAGGCGACGCCCCTGCGGACATCGGTCCGCAGGGGCGGTCCCGGGCCAGCGCAGGGTCAAGCGCCTCTGTCCTGCTCATGCTTGGCCCACAAATAGCCGACGAACGCCCCCTTCACGAGGCGCAGAATGATCAAGGTCAGCAGGGTCATCGCCACCCCCACCACGATCAGCAGCGTCACCGGGTCTGGCCGATAGATCGCCCAGGTGAAGCCGATCATCGGGATCAGCAGCAGGAGCATGATGGTCATGGTGAAGAAAGCCGGACCATCTGCGGCCCGATAGAGCCCCAACGGTTCGCCGCATAAGTCGCACTCTTGCACGATGGTCAGATATCCCTTGAACAGCCGGCCCTTGCCGCAATGCGGGCACCTGCCCATCAGCCCTCTTGCCGCCGCGGCCCGCTCGTCCCGTTCCTCTGTCATGGTTGTTCGCTCCGATTGCTCCTGCCAGAGAGGAACGTCATGGAACGGGGTTTGGATGCCGGGACACCCGCGGCAAAGAGGATGTTTGTCGCGCGCATTGCACATGCCGCAACCCTCGATACGCTTCGAAGCCAAGTCCATGCCCGCCGAGGTCGGGAACTGCTACGCCGCGAATCCTAGTATGTCTGCAATTTCGCGCCCAAGCTGGGAGAATGGCAGCATAGGGCTTCGCGCGTCACCTGCTCACGCACAGGCTCACCGCGTGCTGCTGCGCTTGCATCGCCCCCTATGGGCTTGTTCACCGCCCTTCCGGGACAAGACGGGAAATCAGGAGCGAGGCGGAATGCAGCAACGCCGCTCCAGCATGTCATGCACCTGGCTCCTGCCGCTGGTCCGTTTCGCCGGCGATCTGCCTGGCGTTTCTGCCGCCGTGAAGCTTGCAGCGCCGCTTGCCCGGCTCGGACTTGCAGCGGCAGGGCGCTCCCTTCCGCGGACCACAGGCGACAGGGCGGGTTGCCTCGGGCTGGGATTTTTGGGGCCAACATGGCGGCAGAACATGCCAGCAACGACAACGGAGCCGCGGCCATGCCGAACGGCCCGGCCTGCCGCGACATGACTTCTGGCAGACCGGGCGGCAAGGCTATCCGATACGACAGACGCGGGCCCAGACGCCGAAACCGGATCCAGATCAAGTTCAACAGATCGGGGGAGTGGCGCCGGATCGCAACCCGCTAGGACAGATGCGCCAGAGCCTTTCTTTCGGCCCTCGCTCCCGCCGCGGCCGTCATGTTCCGGCTTTGAGGATCAATGGGGCTTGACCCTTGCGAATAAGCCGCGCTGCCTCGGCCGCAGCCATCATCAGCGGCCCGACGCCCTTGGCATCATCGGCCACCACCGCTTCGGTGAGGTAATAGCCGGGCGAGCCGTCGCGATAACGGCCCGAAAAGCCGCCGAGCCCTGCGACATGGCAGATGCCGGTCAGCTGCGGGCGGCCGTCCACGGGTGCAACCCGCAGTTCGAGCGCGGCCAGCGCGCGCAGCCCCGCCTGGCGCAGACACTCGGACTCGGCACCCGCGACCAGCCCGAGCCGCGCGGCGCGCAGGAAGGCATAGGCGAACATGGCCGAGGCCGAGCTCTCCTCGTAATTCCCGCCCAACTCGGGCTGGTCCAGCACCTGCGGCCAAAGACCCGACCCGGCCTGCCGGTTCGCCAGCGCCCGCAGCATCGCCACGCAGCGCCCATGCAGGCTGGCAGTGGCCGCGTCGTGCGGCAGAATCGCCAGCACGTCGACCAGCGCCATGGCCAGCCAGCCCATTGCCCGCGCCCAGACCGCCGAAGACCGGCCGGTGACCGGATCGGCCCAGGCCTGGGTCCGGCTGTCGTCATAGCCATGCGCGTAAAGCCCGCCCGGCACCGCCGTCAGCACCAGCGCGGTGGCGAATTGCAGCAGCGCATCGGTGATCCGGGGGCTTTCCCCGGTGGCCTGCGCATATTCGATCTGGAACGGCAGGCCCATATAAAGCCCGTCCAGCCAGAGCTGATGCGGATAGCGCTGCTTGTGCCAGTAATTGCCGGCCGGGATGCGCGGTTGCCGATCCAGCTGTCCGATCAGATGTCGCGCCGCCGCCATGTAGCGTGCATCGCCGGTCTGGCGGGCCAACGGAAACAGCACCCGGCCGGCAAGGATGTTGTCTATGTTGAAATCCTCGGCCGCGAAGCCCTGCAGCGCGCCGTCCGGCGCGATCTGGGCATCGATCAAACGGTGCAGATGCGCGGTCCAGCGCTCCTCGCCGGTTGCCTCGGCCAGAAGCTGCAAGCCGCGATAGATGCAGCCGTCCTCATAGCACCAGGGCCCACCCTTGTAGGGCTGGTAAGCCGTGGCGAAACGGTCGAAATAGGCGGAAAGGCTCATCGTTCTGGCTCATCTGGGGAAAGGGTGATGGGGGTGGGATCGATCAGGGCGGGATCGTCGCAATCGATCTGCGCCGCCTCGGCGCTGATCCCGGCATGGCGCATGGCGCGAACCCGGTCGGCCATGATCGGAGAGGTCGCGCACGCCTCGGGGTCAAGCGACAGGATGCGCAGGTTGCGGATTCGGATATTGCGGATCGGCGCTTCGGGCAGGCCCAGAAAGCAGCCGGCGGCATGGGCCAGGCCCTGGACCTCGACATCCTCAATGGTGATGCCGTCGATCAGCGGCGTCCGTTCGGTGACCGGGGCGGGTGCGCGGCTTTGCACCCAGTCGGCATGGCCGTCGTGGTCGCAGAAATAATGCGCATTCGCGGCCAGCGCGGTCTCGACCCCTTGCATCCGCACCCGGCGGAAGGTGATGTCGGTGACCGCCCCCCCGCGCCCGCGCCGGGTCTTCAGCCGCAGGCCGCGGTCGGTGCCGATCATGGCGCAATCCTCGACCAGCACCTCATGCACGCCGCCCGACATTTCCGAGCCGATGACCAGCCCGCCATGGCCGCGCTCCATCAGGCAATGGCGGATGGTGACGCCGCGCGTCTCGGAGAGGTGGTCGGCCTCGCCCGCATCGCCGCGCTTGCCGGCCTTGACCGCGATGCAATCGTCGCCGACGGAAAAGCGGACGCCCTCGATCCGCACGTCGCGGCACATTTCGGGGTTGAACCCGTCGGTATTGGGACTGTCGGCCGGCGCCTCGATCGCCAGGCCAAAGGCGGACAGCCTCTGGCAGCCTTGCGGATGCAGGCTCCAGCTGGGTGCATTGCGCAGGGTGAAGCCCAGCAGCGTGACGTCCCGGCAATCGACCAGATGCAGCCCGCGCGGACGGCGGGCTCCGCCGCGGGTGTCCTTGGGCCAGGACCACCAATCGCCCTGCCCGCCCGAGCCGTCCAGCGTGCCGGGCCCCTCGATCACCAGCCGCTCGGCTGCGACGGCGTGCAGCGGCGCCTTGAAACAGGCGGCGGGCAAACCCTCCCAACTGCCGAGCATGCGGCCGTCCGGCGCCCGCGCGGGCAGGACCGGCCAGTCCGTGCGATCCGAGGGCGCACGCAGCACCGCCCCGGCCGAGAGATGCAGGATCATATCCGACCGCAGCGCCACCGGCGTGGCGAGCCAATCGCCGGGCGGCAGGACCACCGTGCCGCCCGGCGGCAGCGCCGCGATGGCGGATTGCAGAGCCCGGGCATTGGCCCGCGCCGCGCCCAGGTCCGCAAGGCCCGACGCCGGCAAAAGATCCGGCGCCACCGTCCCGGCACAGGGCGGGGTTGCGAAAGCGACCGGCGCGAAACCCTCGACCTCCAGCCGCCAGTCGCGGCCGGGGGTCAGCGCGTCCAACACCAGCACCGCCCGGTCGGTGCGCCCGACCCGCGGGACATCACCGCCCGACAGCCGCCAGCCGCGCGGTTCGGGCAGATTGTAAAGCGCGCCGGCAACAGCCAGCCGCAGCGCCGCGCAGCGCGGCGTGACGGTCAGAACAACGGGTATCATGGTCTTCCTGTGGATGGCCGCTGAAGCGGGAACGCTTGCGGCGGGCAAGCGCAGCGTCAGTTATCAGGCGTCAGTCGTATTCAACCAGGACGTCGTTGGTGCCGTCGATGATCTGCTGCGCGGCATCCAGCGCGTCGATCTGGCCATAGGCATATTCTTCCAGGGTATCAATGAAATTGCCCCGCACCTCGGGATGCTCGTTGAAGGGCGAGATGGTCGGGCCGCTCGCCGCCATGGCGATCGCATTGGCCGCGGCGACATTCGGATCGCCCTTGCCTTGCAGCAGCGCCTGCGCCGCCTTCGAGGCCGGCAGGCCGCGGCTGTCGTCCAGCGCCAGGACGCCTTCGGGCTCGTTGACCAGGCAGTTCAGGATCTGCGCCGCCGCCTCGGGATGCTTGGAGTTCTTCGAGATCGCCAGCAGCATCGACGGCTTGCGATAGACGCCGTCGGTCACCGCCCCGTCGATGCGCAGCATCGGCACCGATTTCAGCACCTGCCCGTCCTGCAGCGGGTCGGCGTATTTCGACCAGGTGCTGTCCCATTCATAGGAGCCGGCAATCTTGCCCGCCGCCCATTGCGGTTTCTCGAACAGGTTGACATTGCCCTCGGAGGCCTCTTCCTTTTGCGACTTGATCGCGCCGATCTCGACCAGACGGCCCAGGAAGCCGATGCCGTCGGCCAGTTCCTCGGAGGTCCAGGCGACGCGGTTGGTCGCGGGATCGACCAGGTCCTTGCCGGTCTTCTGCACCACGACCAGCGTGACCAGAAGCTGCGCGGTTTCCTTGACCGCGTTGAAGGTGAAGGTGTCCTGCCCCAGCTTTTCCTTGATGACCGGCGTCGCGGCCATCAACTCGCCCCAGGTCTTCGGCAGCGGCACGCCGGCCTTTTCGAAGGTGGTGGTGTTGAACAGGAACACCCGCCCGGTGGTCGAAACCGGGATGCCCTGCACCACGCCGTTCATCGAGGCCGAGGCGAGTTCATCCTCGGTGTACTGGCTCAGGTCCAGGGCCGGAAACTGGCGCAGGTCGGCGAAGCCGGTGCCGTTGCGGGAAAACAGCGGCAGCCAGGGCCAGTTGACCTGCAGGATGTCGGCCTCGGTCCCGCCGGCCATCTGTGTGGTCAGCTTTTCCAGGTAACCGTCGAAGCCGGTGAATTCCCCCTTGATCCTGTGGCCGTGCTTGGCGCCGCAGGCCTGCAGCGCGGCCTGGGTCGCGACATGTCGGCTGTCACCGCCCCACCAGGACATGCGCAGCTCATCCGCCATCACGGCTTGGCCCGAGACCAGTGCGGTGCAGGTCAGCGCGGCAGCAAATCGGTTCAATCTCATGTGGTCCTCCTCGGATCGGGGTCAGGCCGCGATGCTGCCCTCCCGCAGCGAGACGTTACGGCCGTCGTCCTTGTTGAAGATGTGGGTATGCTCGGGCGCGGGGCGCAGATGGACGCGGTCCGACTGGCCCAGCCGTTCGTACTCGGCAACGCCGATCACGGCGACCAGCTTCCGCCCCTCGAGGTCGGCGTGCAGATAGACCTCGTGGCCCATGAATTCGGCATTGGTCAGCCGCGCCGCAAGCCCGGTTTCGGCCAGCGCCAGATGCTGCGGGCGGATGCCCAGAACCGCATCGGCGGGCCGTTCCGAAAGCCGCACGGCCACCTCGGGTCCAAGCGCCAGGCGCTGGGTGCCGATGACGAAATCGCTGCCCTCCAGATGGCCGTCGATCAGGTTCATCTCGGGGCTGCCGATGAAACCCGCGACGAACAGGTTCGCCGGGCGGGTGTAAAGCGCCTTCGGGGTCGCGACCTGCATGATCCGCCCGGCCTGCATCACGCAGATGCGGTCGCCCATGGTCATCGCCTCGGTCTGGTCGTGGGTCACGTAGATCACCGTCGAGGAAAGGCCCTCGGCCTTGAGCCGCCGGTGCAGGTCGGTGATCCGCACCCGCATGCTGGCCCGCAGCTTGGCGTCGAGGTTCGACAGGGGCTCGTCAAACAGGAACACGCCCGGCTTCTTGATCAGCGCCCGGCCCAGGGCGACGCGTTGCGCCTGCCCGCCCGACAGCTGCTTGGGCAGCCGGTCCAGCAGCGGCTCGATCTCCAGGATGCGGGCGACATCGGCGATGGCCGCCTCGATCTCGGGCTTGGGCTTGCCGGCGATCTTGAGGCCAAAGGCCAGGTTGCCGCGCACCTTCATATGCGGGTAAAGCGCATAGTTCTGGAACACCATGGCAATGGAGCGCTTGCCGGGCGGCAGATCGTTCACGCGGGTGTCGCCGATCACAACCTCGCCGCCGGTGATCTCTTCAAGCCCGGCGACCATGCGCAGGGTGGTCGACTTCGCGCAGCCCGATGGGCCGACGAAAACCATGAACTCGCCATCCGCGATGTCGAGGTTGATGCCATGCACGGCCTTCACGCCGCCGCCATAGACCTTTTCCAGATTGTTCAGCTGAACGCGTGCCATTAGCCCTTCACCCCGCCGGAAGAGATGCCCTCGATGAAATAGCGCTGCGCGGCGAAGAAGATGATCAGCGCCGGCGCGATGGTCAGGACCGACATCGCCAGGATGCGGTTCCATTCGAAGGCTTCGGTTGTGTCGATGGAAAGTTTCAGCGCGAGGCTGACCGGATATTTGTCGACCGAGCTGATATAGATCAGCGGGCCCAGGAAGTCGTTCATGGTCCACATGAACTGAAACAGGCAGACCGAGATCAGCGCCGGCGCCAGCATCGGCACCACGATATAGACCAGCGTCTGCAAGGAATTCGCCCCGTCCACGCGCGCCGCTTCCTCCATGTCGCCGGGTAGCGAGCGCAGGAACTGCACCAGCATGAAGACGAAGAAGGCATCGCCTGCCATTGCCGAGGGCACCCAGAGCGGCAGGAAACTGTCGAGCCAGCCCAGGTCGCGGAACAGCATGTATTGGGGGATGCGCGTCACCACGTTCGGCAGCAGCAGGATGGCGATGACGCTGGTAAACAGCAGCTTCTTGAACGGAAAATCGAAGCGCGCAAAGGCATAGGCCGCCATCGTGCAGCTGATCGCCGTGCCGATGACCTTGGGCAGGATGATCAGAAACGAGTTCCAGAAGAACCGCCCGAAAGTGTGGGGGGTCGAGGTCTGCCAGCCCTTCGCATAGCCGTCCAGCGTCGGGTCCTGGGGAACGAAACCCGCGCCCGAGAAGATCTCGGAATTGGTCTTGAACGAGGCACCGACCAGCCAGATCAGCGGGTAGAGCATCACCAGCCCCACTGCGAACAGCAGCACATAACGCAGCGCGGTCGAGATCAGGCGCAGCCGGGCGCGGCGCGCGGCCTGGTATTCGTTGAATGCAACAATATCCATGACCGCCCCTCAGCTCCGCTTGTCGCCGGCGTAATAGACCCACTTCTTCGAGGACCAGAACGCCAGCAGGGTCAGCACCATGATGATGGCGAACAGCACCCAGGCGATGGCCGAGGCGTAGCCCATGTTGAATTTCTTGAAAGCCTCGTCATAGATGTAGAGCGGCAGGAAATAGGTCGATTTCAGCGGGCCGCCCTGGGTGATGATATAGGGGCCGTTGAACTCCTGGAACGCCTGGACCATCTGCATGAT
This sequence comes from Paracoccus sp. MA, assembly GCF_020990385.1. Lineage (NCBI taxonomy): Bacteria > Pseudomonadati > Pseudomonadota > Alphaproteobacteria > Rhodobacterales > Paracoccaceae > Paracoccus > Paracoccus sp. MA. The sequence goes on along the minus strand of NZ_CP087597.1, from coordinate 309,458 downwards.
GAGGTTGAAGAAAATGACCGGCGTCAGCAGGGGCAGCGTGATCGAGAAGAAGACCCGGGTCTTCGAGGCGCCGTCGATGGCCGCGGCCTCGTAAAGCGAGCGGTCGATGCTTTGCAGGGCAGCCAGGAAGATCACCATGGCCGAGCCGAATTGCCAGCAACGCAGCAGCGTGATGGTGAAGAGCGCATTCCCGGGGTCGCCGAACCAGTCCACCGGGCCAAGGCCGATCAGCCCGAGCGCCATGTTCGCCAGCCCCTCGGTCGCGAAGATATAGCGCCAGAGCACCGCGATGGCGATCGAGCCGCCCAGGATCGAGGGCACGTAGAAGGCGGTGCGGAAAAAACCGATGAAGCGCAGCTTGTAGTTCAGGATCGCCGCGATGAACAGCGCGAAGGCCAGCTTCAGCGGCACCGTGGCGAACACATAGATCAACGTGACATTCAGCGACTTCCAGAACGTGCGGTCGCGGCTGAACAACCTTTCGAAATTGTCGAAGCCGACCCATCGCGGCGCGGACATCAGGTCGTATTTCGTGAAGGCCAGATACAACGACGCAACGAAGGGAATCGCGGTAAAGATCAGCAGGCCGATGATATAGGGCATCATATAGGCCAGACCAAAAACGCGCTGGCCCTTCATGACGCCCGCCCTGCCGTCCGGCCGCCCGCCTGCGACCACTCTCGGCAAATGCTGGAAGTATCTGGCAATTTCTTCTCCCCTAGTCCCAGCCGCGGCAAAGACCGGAAGCCCCGTCCCGGACTGCGGCTTCCCAACCCGGCATGCGGCACGCTTTCGCGTCAGGGGTGACTAGACGGCATTTTCCTGCGACATTGAATTGACGGATCCGGAGAAAAAGATGGACGAAATCGAAGGTGGTATCCTGGCGGCGATTCCGGCCTCGGCGCTGGTGCTGTCGCTGACCCGCTCGGCCATCAAGATGGAGCATTCCAGCACCTGGTCCATCGACAAGGAAAACCCGGTCGACGATCTGGTGATCTGTCTTTCCGGCAGCGGCCGCTACCTGATCGACGGGGCGCCGCGGCTGATGCAGCCGGGCGATGCGATGCTGATCGCGCGCGGGCAAAGGTTCCAGGGCTGGAACGAAGGCCCCGAGATCTATCGCGGCGTGGCGCAGCATTTCACGCTGAGCCTGCACGGCCGGCACGACCTGCTGACGCAGATGGAACTGCGCCCGCAGGTGCGGCTGTCGCGCTGGTCGCTGCTGGAGCCGATGGTGCGGCACTACCGGCAAAGCGCGCCGCCCGCCTCGGTCACGCTGGGGCAGCATCATCTGTTCATGGTGCTGCTGATCGCCTTCATCGAGGATGCCTTCATCCGCTGGCGCCGCGATGCCGCCTATCCGATGGCGGGCACCGATGCGATGGATCTCGCGGTGATGAAGGCCGCGACCATGATCGCCGCCAATCCGGTGGCCGAGGGCATCGCCGCCCAGGCGGTCGAGGCCGCGCCCTACAATGCCGATTATTTCCTGCGCGAATTCCAGAAGCGCATCGGCCTGACGCCGCGCAAATATCAGGAACAGCAGCGGATGGAGCGCGCGATGCACCACCTGGAGGCCGGGATGTCAGTCGGCGCCACCGCGGCCGAACTGGGCTATGCCGATCCCTATTATTTCTCGCGCATGTTCAAGCGGATGACGGGGCTGTCGCCGCGCGACCACATGCGTCGGGTCGAGCGCAGCCGGCACGGCCGGCTTCTCGCGCTGGACGAGCCCGACCAAGCTGCCCGGCTGGCCGCCATGGCCAAGGCCGGGCCGGCCGGGTGATCAGACGGGCGGCAGGCGATATAGGTCGATGGGATTGCGCACCAGGACCCGGTCGCGGCACCCCTCGGGCAGCCAGCCCAACACCAGTTCGGCCAGCGCCACCTCGTCGGGATAGTCCGCGCTGTTCCGGACGCCGTTATGCGGCCAGTTGGTCCCCCAGACGATGCGCTCGGGCGCATGGGCCGCGATGCGGCGCGAGGATGCGGCCACATCGGCATAGGGCCAGCTCTCGCGGCTGCTTTCATAGACGCCGGCGAATTTGAACCAGCAATTGCCGCGGTCGATCAGCCGCAGCACCGCCTCGATCTCGGCGCTGTCCGGGGTGACGCCGCGAAAGAACTTGCCGTGGTGGTCGAAGACCCAGCGCGAGCGCAGCGCCTGCAATCGCGGCAAGTGATCCAGCAGGTCCGAACCGTCGAACTGCACCGCAATCATCCATCCCGCGTCATGGGCAATGGCATCGACCGCCTCAAGCTGGTCCAGTCCCGCGGCCCCGCCGGGCAGATCCATGATGCGCGCGCCGACGATGCGCCGCGCGGCGAGATCCGCGATCTGCGCCGGAGTGATCTCGGGCGTGACGACTGCCACGCCCCAGGCACATTCGCCCATCGCCTCCAGGCAGGCCAGAAGGTTTGCGTTGTCGCGCTGATGCGCATTGCCCTGGGTGACGATGACCCGGTCCAGCCCCATCCAGCGCATGACGCTGCGATAGGCCGCGGGGCCGGGCAAGGGATCCTGCGGCAGGCCGGGCCCGCCCGGCTGCGCGGGAAAGCCCGGCAGATACATATGCATCTGCGTATCCGTCGCGCCACGCGGAAAGGGCGGCGCAGGCGGGGCGCCGGTCAGCTTGCGGGTGATCATGCGTCCCTCATGCGGAATTCGGTGAGCGCGTCGCGGTTCACCTCGATGCCGAGGCCGGGGCCGTCGGGGATCGCCACCACACCCTGCTGGGCCTCGATCGGCGTAGTCAGCACGGCCTGGCGGAAGGGGTTGTGGGTGCGGTCGAATTCCAAGATCGGCTCGACCGGATTCATGCGCACCGGGTCCGGCACCATCGCCGCCATGAATTGCAGCGCCGCCGCGATCTGGACGCCGGTGCCCCAGACATGCGGCACCACCCGCACGCCATGCAGGCTGGCCAGGGTGGCGATCTTCTGCACCTCGGAGAAACCGCCCGCGCCGCAGAGGTCAGGCTGCAGGATGTCCACTGCCCGCTGTTCGATGGCCGGCCACATACCCCAGCGGGAATGCCATGTCTCGCCTCCGGCGACCGGAATCGGCTGGCCTGCCCGCACGGCGCGATAGGCCGACAACTGTTCGGGCACGACCGGCTCTTCAAACCAGTCGATGCCGCATTCGGCGGCGGCCTGGCCCAGCCGGATCGCCTCGGTGACGCTATAGCCGTGATTGGCGTCGATCATCAGCCGCATCCCGGGGCCGATGGCCTCGCGCACGGCGCGAATCACGCGCAGATCCTCGGCCACATCGAAGCCGATCTTGATCTTGCAGGCGTGAAAACCCTGCGCCCGACGCTCGGCCATCTCGCCGGCATTGTCCTCGACCCGATCCACGCCGTCGCGCTTGAAACTGCCGGTGGCATAAGCGCGCACGCGGTCGCGCCAGCGCCCGCCCAGCAGGACCGCGACCGGCTGGCCCAGGACCTTGCCCTTGACGTCCCACAGCGCAATGTCGATGCCTGACAGCGCCGTCACCGCCAGCCCGCGCTGGCCCTGGTCGCGCAACGCATTGTAAAGCACCGCCCAAAGCCTTTCGGTTTCCAGCGGATTCTGTCCGACCAGCCAGCCCGCATAGGCTTGGACCACTGCCGCGTTCGGGCGCGCCGGGCCAAGGCATTCGCCCCAGCCCACCGTGCCGTCGTCGCATTCCACCTCGACCAGAACATGCGCCCGGCGGTCAAAGCGCATCGAGGCACTTTCGAACGGCACCTCCAGCCGATGTTCCAGCAGATGGGTGCGGACGGCGGCAATCCTCATGGCGGCCTCAGCGTTTCCAGGGGGCGATCAGGGCGGCAAGATCGGCTTGGTCGCGTTCGGTCAGGTCCGTCAGCGGCGAGCGCACCGGCCCGGCGTCGAAACCCTGCAGACGGACCCCGGCCTTGACGGCGGAAACGGCATAGCCCTTGGCGCGGCTGCGGATCTCCATGAAGGGATAGAAGAACTCGTTCAGGATCCGCTCGCAATTGTCGCGCTCGCCGGCGCGCAGCGAGGCGTAGAATTCATTCGCCAGCCCCGGCACGAAGTTGAACACCGCCGAGGAATAGGTGGTGAAGCCCGCGCCCAGATAGGCCTCGGCGAACAGCTCGGCCGTGGGCATGCCGCCCAGATACATCAGCCGGTCGCCCATCTTGGCGGTGATCTGGCGCACCAGGCCGATGTCGCCGGTGCCGTCCTTGAAGCCGATCAGGTTCGGGCATTCGTCGCAGAGCCGCGCCAGCGTGTCGGCCTGCAGCACGGCATTGTCGCGGTTATAGACCATCACCCCGAAATCGACCGACTGGCAGACCTTGCGGACATGCTGGAACAGCCCCTCTTGCGGGGCGTCGATCAGGTAATGCGGCAAAAGCAGGATGCCGTCGGCGCCGATCTTCTGGACCGATTGCGCGATCTCGACCGCCATCTCGGTGCCATAGCCGCAGCCGGAGACGATGGCGGTGTCGCCCGCTACCTCCTTCGCGGCGGCGACGATCTCCGGCACCTCTCGCGGGGTCAGCGAAAAGAATTCGCCCGTGCCGCCGGCGGCGAACAGCACCGGCGCCCTGTAGCCTGCCAGCCATTCGACATGCGCGCGATAGGGATCAGGAGCGAAGCGCCCCCCCGCGTCGAAGGCGGTGACGGGAAAGGACAGCAGACCGGAGCCGAGCTTGGCCTTGAGCGCATTCGGAGTCATGTCGGTAATTCCTCTGACTGGAAGATTTCGCTCCAAAGACCATGCGGCGATAAAGTTGTCAATGATTCATCATATGATTTGTATGATGAATCATCGCGCCAGCCAGCCGCCATCGACGTTCAGCACGGCACCGTGCACATAAGCAGCCGCCTCCGAACACAAATAGACCGCCGTGCCGGCGATATCCTCGGGCCGGCCCCAGCGCCCGGCCGGAATGCGCTCGAGAATCGCGCGCGAGCGGTCGGGGTCGTTCCGCAGCGCCTCGGTGTTGCTGGTCTCGATATAGCCCGGGGCGATGGCGTTCACGTTGATGCCCCGGGCCGCCCATTCATTCGCCATCAGCTTGGTCAACCCGGCAACGCCATGTTTCGAGGCGGTATAGCTCGGCACCCGGATCCCGCCCTGGAAGGACAGCAGCGAGGCGATGTTGACGATCTTGCCCGCCCGTCCCTGCGCCATCGCCTCACGCGCGAAGGCCTGACAGGTGAAGAACAACGCCTTGAGGTTCACATCGATCACGTCGTCCCAATCGGCCTCGGTGAAATCGAGCGAATCGGCGCGGCGAATGATGCCGGCGTTGTTGACCAGGATGCTGTAGTCCGCACCCGCGAACAGGTCCCGCGCCGCCATCGGATCGGCAAAATCGATGCGCAGCTCGGATCCGGTGCCGCCCCCCTCGGCAATCAGGGCCAGGGTCTGGGCGCAGTCGCGGCGGGCGGCGCAGACCACCTCGGCCCCGGCCCGCGCCAGCCCGAGTGCGATCGCTTGGCCAAGCCCGGTGTTGGCGCCAGTCACCAGCGCCTTATGTCCTTGCAAGGAAAAGGGATTCACCGCAGATCCTCCGGCTGGATGAAGTCCATGTCGGTATAGTCGACATTGTCGCCGGCCATCGCCCAGATGAAGGTATAGGAGCCGATCCCGGCCCCGGAATGGATCGACCAGGGCGGCGAAATCGCGCCCTCCTCATTGCCGATGAACAGGTGCCGGGTCTCTTGCGGCTCTCCCATCAGGTGCAGGACGCGGGATTTCTCGTCCATGCCGAAATACAGATAGGCCTCCATGCGGCGGTCGTGGATATGGCTCGGGATCGTGTTCCAGACCGAACCGTCCTCGAGTGAGGTATAGCCCAGGATCAGCTGGCAGCTTTCCATCACCAGCGGGTGAATGAACTGGTTGATCGTGCGCTTGTTCGAGGTTTCGGCCGCGCCCAGCTTGACCTCCTTGCTGTCGGCCAGCGTCACCAGCCGATGCGGATAAGCATGATGCGCGGGGCAGGAGGTGATGTAGAAGCGCCCCTCGCCCGCGAAAGTGACCGCGCCGGCACCCATGCCCAGGTAGAGCACGTCGCCGCGCTGCAGGGTCCAGGTCTGGCCTGAGGCCGAGACGGTGCCGGTGGCGCCGATGTTCACGATGCCCATCTCGCGCCGGTCCAGGAAAGAGGGCGTGCGGGTCTCGGCCACCTCATCCAGCACCAGACTGCCGCCCGCCGGCACGGCGCCGCCCATCACGAAGCGGTCGTAATGGGTATAGATCAGGCGAATCTGGCCTTCGACAAACATGCCATCGGCCAGGAAATGCCGGCGCAGGGTGGGGGTATCCATGGTCTTGGCAAGGTCGGGGTGGACAGCCTGACGGGTTTCGACGGTCAGCATGGGTTCCTCCGGAAAGACAAATATCATATCTATTGACACTTGTCATACGATATGTTTTCCAAGTCAAGCGGGATGACGGCCGGGCGCCAAGGCGCTTTCGCAGGCCAAAAGGAGGGGTCATGCGTTTCCTTGCTCTGGGCGAGGTGATGATCGAGCTTTCGAACGCGGGCGAGGACCTGTGGCGGCAGAGGTTGGCCGGCGACACGTTCAACACCGCTTTCTACCTGGCGGCGCTGCGACCGGACTGGCGCGTGGGCTATGCCACGCGGCTGGGACAGGATGCGATGTCGGATCAGGCGCTGGCGGAAATCGCGGCGGCCGGCCTGCGGACCGATCGCATCACCCGCGACCCGGAGCGCGGGATCGGCCTCTACATGATCGCGCTGCAGAAGGACGGCGAGCGCAGCTTCGCCTATTGGCGCGGCCAGTCGGCGGCGCGGCTGATGGCCGACGACCCGGACTGGCTGCGCGACACCTGCGGCGGTGCCGACACGCTCTATCTCTCGGGCATCACCCTGGCGATTCTCGCGCCCGATGCCCGTGCACGGCTCTTGTCGGCCCTGCGTGGCCGCCACGTGATCTTCGATCCGAACATCCGCCCGCAGCTGTGGGAATCTGCCGAGGCCGCGCGCCAGGCGATCACCGCCGCCGCCGGGCTGTCGCGTATCGTTCTGCCCAGCTTTGACGACGAGGCTGCGGCTTTCGGCGACGCGGACCCGCAGGCCACCGCGGCGCGCTATGCCGCCGCCGGCGCGGCCGAGATCGTGGTCAAGAACGGCAACGGCCCTCTGGCGCTGCGGTCGAACGGCCAAAGCCTGGAACTGCCCGCGCCGGTGCCGGTGCGGCCGGTGGACACGACCGGCGCCGGCGACAGTTTCAACGCGGGCTATCTGGCCGCGCGTCTGGATGGCGCCGACCCGATACGCGCGGTCGCCGCCGGCCAGCGCCTGGCCGCATTGGTGGTCCAGCATCCCGGCGCTTTGCTGCCGCGCCCCGTCCTTGACGCTTTCCTGCTGGAGAACGCCGCATGAACCAGCCGCTGATGAACCGACTTCTGCTCACCGGCGCCGCGGGCGGTTTGGGTCGCGCGCTGCGCGCCCGGCTGGCACCGCTGGCGCGGACGATCCGGCTGGCCGATATCGCGCCCATCGCCGACCCGGCCCCGCATGAAGAGATCGTGACCTGCGACCTGGCCGATGCCGGGGCGGTGGACCGCATGGTCCAGGGCTGCGACGGCATCGTGCATTTCGGCGGCGTCTCGGTCGAAATGCCGTTCCCCCCGATCCTGCAGGCCAATATCCTGGGACTCTATAACCTCTATGAAGCCGCCCGCCGGCACGGACAGCCGCGCATCCTGTTCGCCAGCTCGAACCACACCGTCGGTTTCTGGAAACAGACCGACCGGCTGGGCCCCGACACCACGCTGCGCCCGGACAGCCTCTATGGCGTCTCCAAGGTTTTCGGCGAGGCGCTGGCCCGAATGTATTTCGAGAAATTCGGCCAGGAGACCGCGCTGGTCCGCGTCGGCTCGGCCACGCCCGCGCCCGAGGATCATCGCATGCTGGCCAGCTGGCTGTCGCATGACGATCTGCTGTCCCTGATCGAGGCGGTGTTCCGCGTCGAGCGGCTGGGTTGCCCGGTCATCTGGGGCGCCTCGGCCAATACGCAGGGCTGGTGGGACAACAGTCATCTGGATTGGCTGGGCTGGACACCGCGCGACAATGCCGAAACCTTCCGCGCGAAGATCGAGGCGACCGTGCCCCGTCCCGCGCCCGACGAGGCGGTGGCACTGTACCAGGGCGGCATATTCACAGAATATCCCATTTATCAGGAAAAAGACGCATGACCTTCACCCCCCACGGCAAGCATCTGCTCGCCGGCGAATGGATCGCCAGCGAGCGGCGTTTCACCAGCGAGCCCGCCCACGGTCCGGCGCATGAATTCGGCATCGGCACCCCCGCTCTGGTCGCCCGCGCCTGCGAGGCAGCCGAGGACGCCTTCTGGACCTACGGCTATACGTCGCGCGAAACCCGCGCCGCCTTCCTCGACGCCATCGCCGACGAGATCGAGGCCCGCGCCGAAGCCATCACCCAGATCGGCAGCCAGGAAACCGGCCTGCCCGAGGCACGGTTGCAGGGCGAGCGCGGCCGCACCACCGGCCAGCTGCGGCTGTTCGCCGACCATATCCGCAAGGGCGACTACCTCGACCGCCGCCACGATCCCGCCCAGCCCGACCGCCAGCCCGCACCGCGTCCCGACATCCGCATGGTGCAGCGCCCCATCGGCCCGGTCGCCGTCTTCGGCGCCTCGAATTTCCCGCTGGCCTTCTCGACCGCCGGCGGCGACACCGCCGCCGCGCTGGCCGCCGGCTGCCCGGTCGTCGTCAAGGGCCATTCCGCCCATCCCGGCACCGGCGAGATCGTCGCCGAGGCGATCCATGCCGCCATCGCCGCCTGCGGCATCCATCCCGGTACCTTCAGCCTGATCCAGAGCGGCGACCGCCAGGTGGGCGCGGCGCTGGTCACCCATCCGCTGATCAAGGCCGTGGGCTTCACCGGCAGCCTTGCCGGGGGCCGGGCGCTCTTCGACCTCTGCGCCGCGCGGCCCGAGCCGATCCCGTTCTTCGGCGAGTTGGGCTCGGTCAATCCGATGTTCATCCTGCCCGAGGCCGCCCGCACTCGCGGCGCGGAAATCGGCAAGGGCTGGGCCGCATCGCTGACCATGGGCGCCGGCCAGTTCTGCACCAATCCCGGCATCGCGGTGATCGGCACCGGCGAGGCCGGCGACGCCTTCGTCAAGGCGGCAGCCGACGCGCTGGCACAGGTCGGCCCGCAACTCATGCTGACCGACGGCATCGCGCGCGCCTATCGCGACGGCAAGCAGCGGTTCGAGACTCGCAATGCCGTGAAACCGCTTGTTTCGACGCAAAGCGAAGGCCGCGAGGCACGCCCGAACCTTTATGAGACCGACGCCGCCAGCTATCTGCAGGACCACGCATTGGGCGAGGAGGTCTTCGGCCCGCTGGGTCTGGTGATCCGGGTTTCCGGCGCGGACGAAATGGCGCGGCTCGCCCGTGGCCTCAACGGCCAGTTGACCGCGACCCTCCACATGGACGATGCCGACCTGGCCGAAGCGCAATCCCTGCTGCCCGTGCTGGAGCGCAAGGCCGGCCGCGTGCTGGTCAACGGCTTTCCGACCGGGGTCGAGGTGTGCGACGCCATGGTCCATGGCGGCCCCTACCCCGCCAGCACCAATTTCGGCGCCACCTCGGTCGGCACCCTGTCGATCCGCCGTTTCCTGCGCCCCGTCAGCTACCAGAACTTCCCGGTGGCGCTGGTGCCCGAAGTCGAAGCGTGACAACATCGTGCCGCGCCCGGACCGGGGCGCGCCATTCCTAGCCCGCAACCGCACCGGACCCGCGCATGACCCAGCCCCCGTCCTCCCCTGCACCGACCCCGGCACCAGCGCCGCCGGGCCAGACGCTGGTTACCCAGGTACGCGAGGCGATCCGGGCACAGATCGCCAAGGGCAGCTACAAGCCCGGCGACCGGCTGCCTTCGGAGGCGCGGCTGACCCAGGAATTCGGGGTCAGCCGGACGGTGATCCGCGAAGCAGTGGCGGCGCTGCAATCCGAACGGCTGCTGGAGCCCCGCCAGGGCGCCGGAGTCTTCGTGCTGGAACCGCCCGCGCCCGAGGGGCTGGCCTTTCGCAACCTCGATCTGGCGCGGGTCTCGTCGCTGATCGAAATGCTGGAACTGCGCACCGCCGTCGAAGGCGACGCCGCCGGCTTTGCGGCCTTGCGCCGCTCGCCCGCGCAGGAGGAAAAGATCATCGAAGCCTTTGACGAGCTGCGCACCCGCGGCCGCGCCGGCCAACCCACGGCAGAGGCCGATTTCCGCTTTCACCTGGCCATCGCCGAGGCGGCCAACAACCCGCGCTTCCCCGAATTCCTGCAGCTGATTGGCACCGCGGTCATTCCACGCCGCGCCATCAGCAGCGAAGGCGAGATGCTGACGCCGCCCGATTACCTGGCTGTCCTGGACCGCGAGCATGAAGAGATCCTCTCTGCGATCCAGGCCAATGACGAGGAGGCGGCCCGCGCCGCGATGCGGCTGCACCTGCGCAACGGCCAGCAGCGTTATCGGCAATACCTGCGCGCCCTGCGCCGCTGAGGCCGGATAATGGCAACCGGGGAAAGCGGCGCCCACCAGGACGCAATGCCAATCTCCCCCGGCAATCTGGTCCCCGCGCTGCTGGCCCATGCGGCGCGGCGCGGTTTTCGACGCGCCCTGGCCGCGGAGGAGGATGCAGCGGCATGGCGGGACCGCACCCTGCCCCATGTCCGCGAATTGATCCTGCCGGACCTGCCGTCCGTCGATGCCGCGCCCGTCGTGCTGACCGAGGCGGATCGCGGCGACCATGTCGTGCGGCTGTTGCGGCTGACTCTGGCCGAAGGCCTGACCGCCCCTGCGCTGCTGGCCTTGCCCAAGGGGGAGGGTCCCTTTCCGGCGGTGCTGGCGCTGCACGACCACGGCTCGGAATTCCGCATCGGCAAGGAGAAATGTCTGGCCCCGCCCGGCCCGGTGCCGCCGGTGGCACAAGCGTGGTGGGACCGTTTCTTCGGCGGCGCCCCCTTTGGCACCGCACTGCTGCGGCGCGGCTTCGCGGTTCTCTCCGTCGACGCGCTGAGTTGGGGCGGGCGGCAAGGCCAGGGCTACCAAGCGCAGCAGGCGCTGGCGGCCAATCTGATGAACATCGGCCTGACTCCCGCCGGGCTGATGGCTTGGGAGGACATGCGTGCGGCGGAATATCTGGCCTCGATCCCGCAAGTCGACCCGGCGCGCATTGCAGCGGTCGGCTTTTCCATGGGGGCGTTCCGGGCCTGGCAGGTGGCCGCGCTGTCGCCGCATGTCGGCGCCATGGTCGCCGCGTGCTGGATGGCCAGCCTGCCCGGCCTGTTGGTCGAAGGCAACAACCATATCCGCGGTCAATCCGCCTGGTGGATGACGCATCCACTGCTGTTCCGCGATCTGGACATTCCCGACCTGGCGGCACTGGCGGCGCCGAAACCCGCCTGCTTCCAGACCGGGACCGAGGATACGCTGTTTCCCGCCGCAGCCGTGGACCCTGCCTTCGATCGGCTGGCGCAGGTCTGGGCCGCACATGGCGCCGGGCATCGGTTGCAGGCCCGACGCTTCGCGGGCGGGCATCACTTCCGGCCCGACCGGCAAGAAACTGCCTTCGGCTGGCTGCAGAAAACCCTGTCCCTGGGCTTGCCTGCCCGGTCCGGTTCGGGCTAGCTATGGCGTGAAAGATGTCAGACAACCAGCAGGAAGCCAGATGACAGACATGGCCAAGGTGTCGATGCAGGACGGCACGGGTTCGCTTTCGGCGCGGCTGGGCGTCAAGCTGCGCCATGCGCTGGGGACGGGGCAGTATCGGCCGGGCGACAAGCTGCCCAGCGAGGCTGAGCTGACCCGGATCTATTCCGTCAGCCGCACCGTTGTGCGCGAGGCCATCGCCGCCCTGCGATCTGACGGGCTGGTCGAGGCGCGCCGGGGTGCCGGCGTCTTCGTGTTGGACCCCTCGACCCGGCCGGGCCGGGCGTTCGACGACCTGACGACGCAGCGGATCTCCTCGGTCATCGAATTGCTGGAACTGCGCACCGCCTGCGAGATCGAGGCGGCGGCCTTTGCCGCCACGCGCCGCTCGGCCGTGCAGCTCGAGGAAATCTATGACGCCCATGCCACGGTCGAGTCCTGCCTTCGCGCCGGGCAGCCGACCCGCGATGCCGATTTCGCCTTCCACCTGGCCATCGCCGACGCAACCCAGAACCGGCGCTTTTCCGAGTTCCTGCAACTGATCCGCTCGGGCATCATTCCGCGCGGAGAGTTGCAGGGCGGCGCACCGGGCGCGCGGCCCAAGGATTACAACAAGCATCTGCTGGAAGAGCATCAGCGCATCGTCGATGCCATCGCCAGCGGCGACGCCGACGCGGCGCGCGACCGCATGCGCGAACATCTGCGCGGCAGCCTGGAACGCTATCAGGAATTGCTGCGGGCCGGGCGCCGCCAGCCCTGACCAATCTTGTATGATATATTTTGATAGGTTATAGGTTCAATTATCATCCAAGAAAGGCATGCCCTATGACCCTGCCCACTTATCCCGTCCGTGAACCCGATCCCGGTGTCCGCCGCCAGGTGCTGGCCGAATCGGCGGCGCAGATGGTGGTTTCTTTTCGATTCGAGACCGGCGCCAAGGGAAAGCTGCACAGCCATCCGCATGTGCAATCGACCTATGTCGCGAAGGGACGCTTCGAATTCTACCGCGACGGCCAGAGCTACCAGCTGTCGGCCGGCGACAGCCTGGTGATCCCCTCGGGCATCGAACATGGCTGCATCTGCCTGGAACAGGGTGAATTGATCGACTGTTTCTCGCCGCGCCGGGACGATTTTCTGTGACTTCTGCTTGACTCCCCGCATCCTGAATGACAGGTATACTTAACTTGTAGGATAAGTTGTCGTTTCTGTCAGAATCGTCCGCGCGGGCGCCATGACGCCGGGGGGAACCATGACCGCATCTCGTCTTCGCCTGAAACAGGTGACCGAGCAGGTCGCGACCATTGCGATCACGCTGTTCGGCCTGTTGCTTCTGACCTTCGTCATCGGGCGCATGATGCCCGCCGACCCTGTCAGGGCCATCGTGGGCGAGGACGCCTCGCGCGAGACCTATGAGATGGTCTATCGGCAACTGGGCCTGGACCAGCCGGTCTGGATGCAGTTCCTGCGCTATCTGGGCGATGTCTTCACCGGAAATTTCGGCACCTCGATCCGTACCGGCCAGCCGGTAATCCAGGACATCCTGCATGTCATGCCCGCTACCATCGAACTGGCGACGCTCGCCATCCTGATCGGCGCCGGCCTCGGGATCCCGCTGGGCGTGGTCGCGGCGGTGAACAAGGACAAATGGCCCGATCACCTCGTGCGGGTGTTCAGCTTGTTCGGCCATTCCATGCCGATCTTCTGGACCGGGATGATCGCGCTGCTGATCTTCTATGCCGGGCTGGGCTGGGTCGGCGGCTCGGGCCGGATGGAGCAGTTCTACATCGGCCTGGTGGACGAGCACACCGGCTTCCTGCTGATCGACAGCGCGCTGGCCGGCGAATGGGACGTATTCTGGTCGGCGGTCAACCACCTGATCCTGCCAGCAGCACTGCTGGGCTATTCCTCGTCGGCCTATATCACCCGGATGACGCGCAGCTTCATGCTTGACCAACTCGGACAGGAATACATGACCACCGCAAGGGTCAAGGGCCTGTCGCGCGGGCAGACCATCTGGCGCCACGCCTTCGGCAACATCAAGGTGCAGCTGGTGACGATCATCGCCCTGGCCTATGGCAGCCTGCTGGAGGGCGCGGTGCTGATCGAGACGGTCTTCGCCTGGCCCGGCTTCGGCCAGTATCTGACCAGCAACCTGATCATCGGCGACATGAACGCGGTGATGACCTGCGTGCTGATCGTCGGCGTGATCTTCATCGTGCTGAACCTGCTTTCCGACATCCTGTATCGGCTGTTCGATCCGAGGACGAAATGACGACCATCACCCAACGCTTGCCGGCGCCGGTGCTGGCGCTGAAGAATATCGTTGCCTTCCTGTGGCGGACGCCGACCTCGGCCTTCGGGCTGCTGGTGCTGGGGACGCTGATCCTGACGGCGCTGTTTGCGCCGCTGATCGCGACGCACGACCCCTATGTGCAGGACCTGAACAACGTGCTGCAGCCGCCCGGCAACGGCCACCTGTTCGGCACGGACGAGCTGGGCCGCGACATCTTCAGCCGGCTGGTCTGGGGGTCGCGCATCACGCTGCGGATCATCTTCCTGGTCTCGATCGTGGTCGGTCCGCTGGGCCTGCTGGTGGGCACCACCGCCGGCTATATCGGCGGCCGCTTCGACACGATCCTGATGCGGATCACCGACATCTTCCTTTCCTTCCCCAGCCTGATCCTGTCGCTGGCCTTCGTCGCCGCGCTGGGGCCCAGCCTGAACAACGCCATCATTGCCATCGGCCTGACCGCCTGGCCGCCCATCGCCCGGCTCGCCCGGGCCGAGACGCTGACCTTTCGCAAGGCCGACTATATCTCGGCCGCGCGGCTGCAGGGCGCCTCGGCCATGCGCATCATCGTGAAATCGATCATGCCGATGTGCCTGCCTTCGGTGTTGATCCGGCTGACGCTGAACATGGCGACGGTGATCCTGACCGCCGCCGGTCTGGGCTTCCTGGGCCTCGGGGCGCAGCCGCCACTGCCGGAATGGGGCGCGATGATCGCCACCGGCCGGCGCTACATGATCGACAGCTGGTGGCTGGTCACCTTCCCCGGCCTCGCCATCCTGTGCGTCAGCCTGGCCTTCAACCTGCTGGGCGACGGGCTGCGCGACGCGCTGGATCCCAAACAGGTCAACCGGAGGTAAGCCGATGGAAAAGCCGATCCTTGACGTGAAGAACCTCTCGATCCGCTATCCCGGCGCGCCTTCGGACGCCGTGCGCGGCGTCAGCTTCTCGCTGGGATGCGAGCGGCTGGGCATCGTCGGCGAAAGCGGCTCGGGCAAGTCCACTGTAGGCCGGGCGATCCTGCGCCTGCTGCCGGGGGCCGAGATCCGCGCCGACGCGTTGCGCTTTCAGGACATGGACCTGCTGACCCTGACCGAGACCGAGATGCTGAAAGTGCGCGGCCGGCGCATGTCGATGATCCTGCAGGATCCCAAGTTCAGCCTGAACCCGATCCAGCGTGTCGGGCACCAGGTCGCGGAAACCTATCTGCGGCATTTCAAATGTTCCAAGGCCGAGGCCAGGGCCAAGGTGCTGGAGATGCTGGCCGCCGTGAAGATCCGCGACCCCGAGCGGGTGCATGATCTCTACCCGCACGAGATTTCCGGCGGCATGGGACAGCGCGTGATGATCGCCATGATGCTGCTGGCCGATCCAGACCTGGTCATCGCCGACGAACCGACCAGCGCGCTGGACGTGACCGTGCGGCTGCAGGTCCTGAACATCCTGGACGGTCTGGTGCGCGACCGGGGCATCGGGCTGATCATGATCAGCCACGACCTGAATCTGGTGCGCAATTTCTGCGATCGGGTGCTGATCATGTATGCCGGCCGCGTGGTCGAGGTCTTGCAGGCCGGCGCCTTCGACCGCGCCCGCCACCCCTATACCCGCGGGCTTTTGGCCGCACAGCCGCGCATCGGCGGCGGCCGGGCGCCGCTGGCGGTTCTGGACCGGCGGCCGGAATGGAAAGAGGAGCCGCTGGCATGACCGTCGCAGTCGAAATCCGCGACCTGGAGATCTCCTTCGGCCTGACACGGGTGCTGCCCGGCGTCAGTTTCGACGTGCGGCCGGGCGAATGCTTCGGCCTGGTCGGCGAAAGCGGCTCGGGCAAGTCGACGGTCTTGCGCTGCATCTCGTTGCTGAACGATTTCTGGACCGGGCGGGTCGGCATAGGCGGCCGCGACATTCGCAGCCTGCCGGTGCGCGAACGCTGCCGGATGCTGCAGATGGTGTTCCAAGACCCCTATGGCAGCCTGCATCCGCGCCAGTCGGTCCGCACCGCGCTAGCCGAGCCGCTGCGGATCCACGGCCTGGACGACCCGCAGCGCCGCATGCGGCAGGCCATGGTGGATGTCGGCCTGCCGATCGATTTCCTCGACCGTTTCCCGCATCAGCTCTCGGGCGGCCAGCGCCAGCGCGTCGCCATTGCCCGAGCGCTGATCCTCGAGCCGCAGCTGCTGCTTCTGGACGAGCCGACTTCGGCGCTGGACGTTTCGGTGCAGGCCGAGATCCTGAACCTGCTGTCACGACTGCGCGAGGAGCGCGGCTTCACCTATATCATGGTCACCCATGACCTGGCGGTGGTCGACCACATGTGCGACCGCTTTGCCATCATGCTGCATGGCGAGATCACCGAGGTCCTGCCGCGCGAGGCGATCCCCGGCAATGGCGCCACGCATCCCTATGCCCGAGAATTGATCGCAGCCTCGCTGGAATACGAAGGCCAGGTCTGACCCCCCTCGCCGCCATGGAAAAAGGGGCCGCACATCGTGGTGCGGTCCTTTTGCTTTGCGGGGCGCCCCGCGGCAGGCCGGGCAAACGGAAAAGGGCGCAACCGTCGAAAGGGTTGCGCCCGCGATCCGGCCAGGAGGATCGAGAGATCAGCGCTCCTTGGTCACCACCTCGAAGCGGGTCAGCCAGGGATTGACGATCAGCCCATGCACATCCGCCTGAAAAGCCGCCGTATCCACCGTCTCCGAGAAGGGCAGGATCGACATGACAGTCTGATCCATATAGGCTTGGATATCCTCGTATTTCTTCTTCTGCGTCTCCAGGTCGCGCTCCAGAAGCGCATCCTCGATCATGCCGTTGAGCTTTTCGTCAAAGAAGCTGGTGCGCCAGCCCTGGTAATTGGTCAGCTTGGCCTCATCGGAATTGTCGGGATTGAAGGCGAGCGCCCGCAGGTTGCTATCGGGATGCGGCTGCTGGCCGCCGCCGCCCCGACCAACCAGCAGTTCGAAGTTGCGGTCGCGCATGGCGCCATAGATCTGGTCGCCGGAACCGGTGATCAGCTCGGCCTGGATGCCGGCCTGCGCCAGGGTGTTCTGAATCGCGGTGCCCGCCTTCAGGAACGGTTCCTCGGACAGCACCCGCAATGTGGTCTTGAAACCGTCGGGATAACCTGCCTCGGCCAGCAGGGCCTTGGCCTTTTCCACGTCCAGCTTGTAGCCGGGATCCGGCAATTGGCCCAACGCACCGGTGGTGATCGGCCGCTGGTGCAGCTTGCCATAATAGGGCATCACCGCCTTGTCCAACCCGTCATAGTCGATCAGCAGGCGCAGCGCCTCACGCACCTTGCGGTCGGCGAAACGCGGATCCTTCATCGAGACCGCCAGATAGTAGAACCCGGCGCCGGGTGTGGATTCGATCTTGATCCTGTCGTTGCTCTCCAGCGCCTTCAGGTCGGGGGCCAGCAGCGAATAGCCGACGTCGATATCGCCCTGTTCCAGCATCAGGCGCTGGGATTGCGATTCCGGCAGGTGGCGCATCAGCACGCGCTTCATCGCCGGCACCTCGCCCCAGTAGTCATCGTTGCGCGACAGGATGATATATTCGTTCGAGGCCCATCTGGTCAGCGTGAACGGCCCGGAGCCGGCCGAGTTCAGCGTCAGCCATTTCGCGCCCAGATCGCCGCCCTGCTCGTTCTCCAGCACCGTCTTGCTGTCCAGGATCGAGCCGGGCCCGTTCTGCGCCAGGACCATCAGGATCAGCTTCGGATCGTCCGGCTCGGGCAGGTTCAGAACGAAGGTATGGTCGTCCTGGGCCACGAACAGCCTGTCTGCGGCCTCGGCCGTATAGCCGCGCGATTTCAGGAAGGACGATTGCGCCAGATTCAACGTCAGCAGGCGCTTCAGACTGAAGACCACGTCCTGCGCCGTGACCGGGTTGCCCGAGGCGAAGACCGCGTCCGGCCGCAGCCTGAAGGTGATCTTCATCCGGTCGGGCGAGACCTCCCAGCTTTCGGCCAGGCGCGGATGCAGGTCCCTGCCATCGGGCGACAGCACGACCAGCGTGTCATAGATGTTGTTGAGCACCTGCACCGTCTCGCGTCCGGTGATGGCGGCGGGGTCGAGCGTCAGGATATTGCTCATGACGGTGGCGACGATCAGCTGGTCGTCGGGCGTCTCGGCCAGGGTCGCCACGGGCGTGGCACCGCAGAACAGGGCGGCCAGCGCCACCGATGCGAAAAGATGTCTCATGCTTCCTCCCATGGACCGCGATCCAGGCTCGCGGCGTGCCGACTGCGGAAATCTCCGCAATTCCTTCCATTCGCTATTCGATCAGCGCCCGCACCGGGGCGACCAGCGCCCGGCCCAGCGCCGCCGACTGATCCGCCTCCAGGTGAACGCCATCGACCGGGGACGGTCCGACAACCTGCGCCGCATCGAAGAAGCCACAATCGAGCTGCTGCGCCAGCGCGGCATAAAGCGGGCCCAGGCGCCGCGATTCCGCGATCTCGCGCCCGCCGGCCGGCGGCAGCTCGCCCGCCATGCCGCAATGCGGTGGCGCGACGATCAGCACCTTCGGGCACGCGTTGCGGGGCTTGTAGGGGAAAGTCTCGATGATTTCGACCAGGCGTCGCATGCCGGCCTGGGCACCGACCGCCCGGCCGCCATGCACCGCCTTCAGGTCGTTGGTGCCCAGCATCAGGATAACCAGGTCCAGCGGCATGGCAGCCGCCAGCGCCTGCGGCAGCGATCTGGCGCCGTTGCGACAGGCCGGCCCGCCATGATCCTCCCGGCAGGTGGTGCGCCCGCCGATGCCGTCGCCGATGACGCGGGCCCGGCCGCCCAGCCCTGCCTCCAGCACGCGCGGCCATTGGGCCTCCGCCGGGTGGCGCAGCCCCGTCGCCGGGTCCGCGCCCCATGTCAGGCTGTCACCGAAGGCCAGGATCTCCTTCATCTTCAGCCCTCTCGCCTAGCGCACGCGATTGTTTTCGATGAAGTCGAAGTCGATGTCCTCGCCCAAGCCGGGGCGGTCGGGGACATGCACATAGCCCTCGCCGTCCATCGGGTCCGAGAGCTGCCGGAGATAATCGAAACCGTCGTCATATTCCAGGAAGGGATGCAGCAGCCCGCGCTCGTACCAGCGGCAGTTCTTGGTGGCGGCGACGACATGCAGGTTCATCGCGGTATTGCCGTGCACCTCGCATTCCATGCCAAAGGCCTCGGCCAGGTGCATGGTCTTGAGCGCCGGGGTGATGCCGCCCACGTCGTTCACGCCGGTGCGCAGGATGTCGCAGGCACCGGCCTTGATCCATTCCGCGCGGTGCCAATGCTTGCCCGCTGCGCTTTCCGGGCCGATCACCGGAATGTCCAGATTGTCGGCCAGCCACTTGTATGACGACATGGACTGCTCGTCCATAGGTTCCTCGATCCAGTCGAAGCCCAGCTTTTCCAAACCGCGGCCCAGCGCCAGCGCGTCGCTGCGCGGATACCAATGGAAGGCGTCGATCATCAGGCGGATGTCCGGCCCGACCGCCTCGCGCACCGCGGCGCAGGCCTTGAGGTCCATCTTCACGTCGGGTGCCCAGCTGACCGGGGGCATCCAGGTGTGCAGCTTGATGCCCTTGTAACCGCGCTTGACCAGGGTTTCGGCGAAACGGCCGTAATCCTCGGGTGTGGCAAGCCCCCCCTCCATCTCGTCGCCGCACATGATGCTGCCATAGGCCAGCACCTTGTCGCGATACCCGCCGATCAGCTTGTAGACCGGCTGGTTCAGGGCCCGCCCCGCCAGATCCCACAGCGCGCAATCGACTACGGCCAGCGTCCGGTCGGTCAGCTGCGCCGCCGAGCCGCGCTGCCAGTGCGCCAGATCCTGCCACAACCGCTCCCGGTCGCGGGCATCCTGTCCGACAAGAACCTTTCGGACGAACTTCTCGATCACATGCGGGCGAACGATTTCCGGCGCGGTAAAGGAATGGCCTTCGTGGCCGTCTTCAGTGCGGATGGTCAGCATCGCCTGCTCGATCTGATGAGCCGGGCCAGGATGAGCGTGACCCGCGCTATCGGAATGGCGGCGCGTGGTGGTCAGGAACACCCGAACCTCAACATCGGATATGATCATGGTCCGCCCCCGTTCTGCATGTTGCTTGATTCCGTTATGTCAAACATCTTCTAGTTTTCTATATGCTATATTGTCAATAGTTGTAT
Source organism: Paracoccus sp. MA (assembly GCF_020990385.1). Taxonomy (NCBI): domain Bacteria; kingdom Pseudomonadati; phylum Pseudomonadota; class Alphaproteobacteria; order Rhodobacterales; family Paracoccaceae; genus Paracoccus; species Paracoccus sp. MA. The sequence continues at coordinate 289,356 of NZ_CP087597.1, read as the reverse complement.
TATAACTTTGCTTCAATCTGGACTCCCGGGCGACCAGCCGCGACCTGCTGGAGGGATGGTCCCGCGCCTGCTGCCCGGCATCGCGCCAGTCCAGTTGCGCGCTCCTTCCGTTATCCCGGTTACCGGAAGGGGGGCAGCGCAGATCGCCCGAGGATCCGATCAGATCGCCAGCGAGCCGCGCTACTTTGCCGCCGCGTTGCTGGACAACCAGTTATGGCCCCAGGGTGTCGGTTTGCTCATGCCCCCGACAGCCAATTCGCAACGCGAGTCCCCTGTCTTCGGGCAAAGGGACCCGGACCGTCCCCGACCCGCACCGTTAGTTGTTGCCGGTCAATTGACCCCATCGCCGTGATCGTGCTTGAAATTGGAGCGAAGATTCCAGAGCATCTCATTTTTCTCGGATAGCCATGCCAACAACTCCCTCCGACATCGCAGCCATATCGCAAGCAGTCAGCGATGCCGTGACCAGGCGCCCGCCGCAACAGGCCCGCAGCCGGCGCTCGCAGGCCAAGGTGCTGGCCGCCGCCCGGCGTTTGCTGGAGGAAGAGGGCTATGAAGGGCTGACGCTGCAAAAGGTCTCACGCCAGTCGGGGGTCTCTATCGGTTCGATCTATGGCCGGTTCACCGGCAAGGACGAGCTGATGCACGCCGTGCAGGCGGTGGTAATGGAGGAGTTGGGGCTGGCGCATCGTTCGCTGCTGGACCCCTCGCGCTGGACCGGCGTACCGCTGCGCCAGCTGGTGCCCCAGCTTTTCGATGGCTTCGCCGATCTGTTGCGGCAATTTGCACCGATCCTGCGCCAGATGATGCTGCGCGCCACGCAGGACGCGGAAATCAGCCGTGTCGGCACCGAAGCCTATCAGTCGTTCATCACCCAGGCGATGGCGGTGCTGATGCAATGCGAAGGCGAAGTGCGGCGCGAGCCCCGCGACGAGGCGCTTCGCTTTGCCCTGTTCGCCGCCTTCTCGATCTATCGCAACCACCTCGGCTTCGGATCGGACAAGGGCGAGATGCCGGATATCGAATGGGCGGCGCTGAAACGCCAGACCAACGACATGGTCATCAGCTATCTTCTGGGCTGACAAACGGCCGGCATGCAAACGCCGCCGGAACGAACCGGCGGCGCGGCAGGGAAGGCATCACGCTCAGTGCGCTGCAGCCGGGGCGGCGGCCTGACGCGCGGCCTTCATGCGGCGGGTCTTGCCGATGCCGGCCAGGATCAGCGCCACTGCGATCGCCAGCGACACCGGGCCGAAGGTGCGGAAGGGCAGCAGCACGTCCCCGCCACCTATTTCGCGCACGGCGCTGAAGAACAGCGGGCTGACGAACATGCCGGCAAAGAAGGCGCTGCACCAGCAGCCCATGACCCGGCCGCGATGCTGCGGCCCGAACAGCGTCGAGACCCAGAAGATCATCGCGCTGATCGCCATGCCGGCGCCGATCTGCTGCACGAAGGCCGAGACGCCCATCTGCACCACGTTGGTCGAGAGGCCGACGCCGATCATGCCCAGGCCGACCAGCAGCAGCACGATGCCCAGAACCTGCTCGGAAGAAATCAGCCGCGAGATATAGCCGAAGACCAGCGCACCGACAGGCACCGCAAGGCTGGCGAGCGACATCATCACGCCGATGCGCTCGGGCGATGCGCCGTCCAGCGAATGGAAGGCCGAGCCGCCGTTGATCGTGTAGATGTAATACAGCGCGGCGATGACAAAGGTCAGGACCATGACACCGATCATCCGGCCCCAGGGGAAGACGGTGTCATCGATCTCTGGCTCGTCGGCATGGCGCTCCTGCCCGGTCGGTTCATACATCCAGATATACATGGCGATGAACAGCACGAAGGCCGAGGCATAGATCCAGAACGCGCCGTTCCAGACGATGCCGGTCAGATAGCCTGACAATGCATAGACCATGGTGCCAAGTGCCGGGCCAATCACGCCCTGAACGGTCAGCCAGATGCGGCGACCGCGCATGTCGAAATAATCCAGCAGCATGGTGTTGGCCATGGTCAGCACCACCGCCTCGGACAGGCCGACACCCAGCCGGCTGATGAAGATCGGCAGCAGGCTGTCCACGTAAAGCGGCACCGTGCCGCAGATGCCGTAAAGCAGCGTCGCGCCCAAGAGCAGCGGCCGGCGGCCCAGCCGGTCGGCGAACCAGCCGGCAAAGGACGCGGTCAGCGCGATCATAAGGCCCGGCGCGGTGATCATCAGCGGGATCAATGTCCGCGCATGGGGCACATTGTCGAAATGCTGGATCAGGCTCGGCACCGCCGGCACCAACGAGATGATCGCCAGGATCGGCAGAAACGAGGTCAGCGCCATGACCAGCCCCTGCGGGATGCCGGCCTTGCGTTTAACCCCGGTCGACGGGTGTTCGGTTGACAAAACGTGTTCCTCCTCGAAAAGCGCGGGGCGGCTTACCGCCGCCGGCCGGGTCTCTGCAGGCGGCGCGTGCCGGCATAGCAGGCGCCCGCTTGAATCTGTCTGAGGATCGGCCCCGATGCTCGGCATGGCCGCGCGCGGCTGCGTCAATCGGTCGCTCCTCCTCCCTTCCGGCGGAATTACAACGCGCGGAACCGAATCGGAAATCATAACGGCACATGAGTGTATTCAGAATATGAATACTAATTTTGGTTGAGCTGGCAAGCTCATGAATACATTGTTGCACCGGATCAATTTTCCTTGGCTGCGACCCGCTTCTAGGGTGCGGCCGTCACGAATCGAAAGGGAGGTCAAGTGTCACATTTCGAAGTGCTGATCGTGGGCAGCGGGCCGGTAGGATCGGCGTTTGCCCGCCATCTCGCCGCCCGGGGCGCCGGCCGGAACATGCTGATGGTCGAGGCCGGCGCCGATCTGCAGCTCTCGGGCGGCGCCAACATGCGCAACCTGCCGCCCGAGGAACGCGAGGCCGCCTATGCCCAAGCCCGGGCCTTTCCCCTCGCCCGTGTGGGCGACATGCCCGAGGGCGCGTTGAAGGCCCGGCCGGGCACTTTCCTGGCTCGGCCGGACGCCCCTGCCCGGCGACCCGGGCATGCCTGCCGCCGCGATGTCGTCGAACCTCGGCGGCATGGGGGCGCATTGGACCTGCGCCTGCCCGCGCCCCGGCGACAGCGAATGCATCGGCTTCCTCGACCCGGAGCGGATGGACGCGGCACTGACGCGGGCCGAGGAATACCTTTCGGTAACGCAAAAGGGTTTCCCCGAGACCCGCGCCACCCGCCACGTCGTCAGCCGGTTGCGCGAAGCCTTCGGCGCCGGCCGCAGCCCCGAGCGCCAGCCGCAGCCGATGCCGCTGGCCTGTCGTCCCGACGGCGACCGGCCGAAATGGGCCGGTGTGGACATGGTGCTTGGTCCCCTCGCCACGCCCGAGGGCCGCGCCAGCGCCGGGGTCGGGCTGCGCAGCGGCACGCTCTGCCGCCGCCTTCTCACCGAGGGCAACCGTGTCACCGGCGCCGAGCTGGTGGATCTGGCCAGCGGCCGGATCGAGAGGATCAGCGCCGGCGCGGTGATGGTCGCGGGCGACGCGCTGCGCACGCCGCAATTGCTGCATGCCTCGGGCATCCGGCCCGCCGCGCTGGGGCGCTGGCTGAACGACCAGCCGCAGGTCATCGCCCTGATCGAGCTGGACCTGGAAACCGGAACCCGCGCCGAGGAGAGGGCCCTGATGGACGGCCGCGACGGGGTTTCCGGCGTCAGCTGGCTGCCGTTCCACGACCCCGAGTTCCCGTTCCACGCGCAACTGATGCAGATGGACACCTCACCCATCGCGCTGCCGCCCCTGCCCGATGGCACGACGCGGCCTGTGGTCGGGTTGGGATTGTTCCTGGCCAAGGACGTGCAGGAGGACGACCGCATCGTCTTTGACGAGGCGACAGACGCCTTGGGAATGCCGCGCTTCCGGCTGGACTATCGCCTGACCGAGCGGGACCGGGCGCGGGTCGAACTGGCGATGGACTGGGCAGAGCGCATCGGCGCCGCATTGGGCCGCCTCGTGCCGGGTGGCGCGCCGATGCTGCTGCCCGCCGGCAGCTCGCTGCATTATCAGGGCACGCATCGCATTGGCCCGGCGGATGACGGCAGCTCGGTCTGCGATGCCGAGGGGCGGGTCTGGGGCTATGACAACCTCTATCTGGGCGGAAACGGCGCCATCCCGACCGCCACCGCCTGCAACCCGACGTTGACCGCCGTGGCCTTGGCGCTCCTGGCGGCGGATCGGGTCATCGAGCGGCACCTGTAAGCAAAGGCCCCGGCAGATCGCCGGGGCCTTTCTCGTTGGCGGAAGGCTCAGCCCTCCAGTGTCAGCTCGGTCTCATGCGCGGTGGTGGGCACGAAGGGCAGGTAGGAAATCCGCAGCCGCTCGGCCAGCTTCAGCTTGTGCTTGCCAGGCGCCAGGCCGCCCGGACGGGTCACCACGATCTCGGCCTTCTCGCCGAAATCCCAGCGGTCGTCATGGACGGTTTCCAGCTGGTCCAGCGTCCAGCTGCGGCCACGCAGGGACAGGCGCACGGCCTCGCGCGGCACGGCTTCGCCGTCCACGGTCACGGCCAGGTCCTCGATCATCGACAGGCCCAGGCCGCGGTAATAGGGCAGCCGCGCCAGGAAACGGAAGCCGGCGACCTGCCCGCTCTCGGTCACGTTGCGAAAGCCCTCGGGACAGATGATGTGCTGATCGAACATGATGTCTCTCCTCAGGCCGGAACGGTTTCGCCAAGCAGGCGCGCGAACATTTGCTGCTGCCGCCGGACCAGGCCGAGGCTGTCCACCTCCTGCACGTCCTCGATCCAGCGGTTGCCCTCGTATTCCGAGCAGAGATAGCCCCGATAGCCCCCCTGCTTCAGCACCGCGACGACCTCGTCATAGGGGATCGACCATTCCTGGCCGTCCTCGGTCATCTCGTAGAACTTGGCGTGGATATTGTGGATGCGCGGCATGAACTCCAGCATCCGGCGCGGTTCATAGGCGGCGTTGTGGCGCAGGGTCTCGACCATGGCCATCTGCGGGCCCGAGCCCCATCGCTGCATCACGTCCAGCACGACATATTCCGCCAGCCGCCGGTCCTCATAGGCTTTTTCGATGAAATCCGCGGCATCGCGCGGGCAGCCGTTGCGAATGAAGCGTTCCTTCCAGACGCGCGGGAAGCGGTGCAGGAACATGCCCATGTCGGGCAGGAAGCCAAGCGCCGTGCTGCCGGACTTTTCATAGGCCTCGGCGTGGCGGATGATCCAGGGGTGGTCGAAATGCAGGGGCGCGTGGACCTCCAGCAGGATCGTCACGCCCGCCTCTTCCGCATAGGGTGCGGCCGCGACCAGAACCTCGGGTTCGACCGAGACCAGCGAGCGGATATAGGGCGCACCCAGCCGGCGGGCGAGTTCGATATCCTTGCGGACGCTGGCCACCTGTTCGTCGAAGGGCATCATCCTGCCCTTGTAACGTTTATAATCCAGCATGAAATCGTGACAGACCGGCACCGTGCCGTAAGCCGCCATCAGCCGGTGCCATTCGGCAATGCCTGCCTCGGGCATGCCGCGTTCGGGCCAACCGGCGAAGGTCTGCTCGCCCACCACCTCGATGCCCATCGCGCCCATCGCGGCGCATTCGCGGATGCAATCCTCCAGGCTCATGCGCCCGAGGAAGGTGTCGTTCTGAAAACTGTAAAGGCTGACGCCCCGCTTGATCTGGTGCTCCATCGCGGCCCCTCCCCGGGCCTGCCGTTCACGGCTGGACAAATATAAATCAGAATACTATTTCTAATAGTAATGCGGCGGACCGGCTGTCAAGCATCCGCGCCACAACCTCCGGTGAAAGAAATGATCCTGAACGAACGCCAGCGCAGCATGGCCGTCGCCGTCGTCGGTGCGGCCCTGGTGCTGGAGATCATGGATGGCTCCATCATCAACGTGGCCATTCCCCAGTTGCAGCAATCGCTTGGCGCCAGCGGACCGCAAATCGGCTGGGTGTCCTCGGGTTATGCGTTCTTTTTCGCCGCCCTGCTGATCGCGGGCGGGCGGCTGGGCGACATTCTGGGATACCGGCGCATGTTCATGGCCGGAATGACCGGATTCGGACTGGCCTCGGCCGGCTGCGGGCTGGCCGGCTCGGCCGAGATGCTGATTGCCATGCGCATCCTGCAAGGCGCGGCGGCAGCGATGATGGGACCGCAGGTGCTGTCCATCGTCCAGGTGCTTTATGCGCCGCACGAGCGTTTCAAGGTCATGGGCATCTTTGGCCTGATCGGCGGCGCCGCGGGCATCCTGGGCCCGATCATCGGCGGGCTGCTGATGCGGCTCGACCTGTTCGGGCTGGGCTGGCGGCCGATCTTCCTTGTCAACGTGCCGGTGGTCGCGCTGGCGCTGGTGCTGGCCCGGCGCGTGCTGCCCAAGGGCGGCTCGGCCGAGGCGCGCGGGCTGGACGGCAAAGGGCTCGCGCTCGCCCTGCCCGGGCTGGCGGCGCTGCTGTTCCCGCTGATCGAGGGGCCGCGCCTGGGCTGGCCGCCGCCTCTGCGGCTGCTGCCGCTGCTGGCGGTGCTGCTGCTGGTGCTGTGCTGGCGTCACCTGCGGCAGAGGGCGGCCGCGAACCGGACGGTGCTGGTGCCGCCGGCGCTGTTCGGGGACGGGCTGCTGCTGACCGGGCTGGCGATGGTCATGCTGTACACCACCGGGACCGGGGCGCTGCTGCTGTCGGCCTCGGTCGCGCTGCAGCGCGGGCTGGGCTTCGACGTGCTGCAGACCGCGCTGATCCATATCCCCTTCGCGGCGGGTGCGGCGTTCTCGATCGCGCTGCTCGGGCGCAGGCTGCTGCCGATCCTGGGGCGCAGGATGATGCTGATCGGCGCCGCCAGCCAGATCTGCGGGCTGCTTTTGCTGTCGGAGGGCATGGCCGCGGCGGATCTGTGGCGCATTGGGGTCGGTTTTGCACTCTGCGGCAGCGGCATGGGGCTGATCTCGGCCCCGTTGCCGGCCTTTTGCTTCGTGCGCGTGCCGCCCGCGCAGGCCGGCGCGGCCTCGGGCCTGTTCACCACCTGTCAGCAACTGGGCATGGCGCTTGGCGTGGCGACGCTGGGCACCGCCTTCCTGGCGGCGTTGGACGGCGGCGCCGATCCGGCCCGCGCCTTTGCCACGCTGGCACTGTGGCAGATCGGCCTGCTGGTGGCGGTTGCGGCACTCAGCCGGCTGATCCCGGCGCGCGCGCACCTGGCCGCCACCACGGCCTGAGCCAATTCTAGAATCAGAATCTTCATTCTTGATTCTTGACAGAATCGCGCCCTCAAATATAGAACGACAATTCTAATTATCTGCACGGCCTTTCCCGGCCGTCCTTCGGGAGGAAAATCCAATGAAATTCTCGCTTTTCCTGAACGCCCGCGCCACGGCGCCGGACCAGGACCGCTTCGTCATGCAATCGGTCGTCGCCCATGCCCTGTCCGCCGAAGCCGCCGGATTCGAGGCCGTCTTTACCCCCGACCACCATTTCACCGGCTATGCCCCCTGGGCCTCGGACCCGATGATGTTCGCGGCCTGGCTGGCGCCGCAGTTCAAGAAAAAGACCACGCTGGGCTTTTCTGTCACCTCGGTGCCGCTGCACAGCCCGGTGCGCTTTGCCGAACGGGTGAACCTGCTGGACCAGATCAACGACGGCCGCGTGCTGATCGGCGTCGGTTCCGGCACCACCCCCGAAGAGATGATCGGCTTCGGCGTGAACTACAAGCAAGCGTCGGAAATCTCGGATCGCAACCTGGAGATCGCGGAACGGCTCTGGGCCAAGCAGCCCGAGGACCCGCCGGTCGAATACGAGAACGGCCCCTACAAGGGCCGCGTGCTGCAGCGCATCGCACCGGCCGCCTACAGCAAAGGCCATGCTCCGCTGATGCCGGTGGCGCTGAAGGATGCCTCGGCCCGGCGCGCGGCGGAACACGGCTGGCCCGCCTTTATCCCGGCCTTCACGCCCCCGATGATCAACAACCTGGAACCGCTCAGGCACGTCACCACGCATTTCACCAAATATCGCGACCTGTTGCTGGCCGCCGGCCACGACCAAGCCACGCTCGACCACGCGCTTGGCTGGACCACCCACACCTATCAATGCGTCCATGTCGCCGAGTCCGCCGACCAGGCCCGCGAAGAACTGGAAGTAATCCTGCGCGCCTATCAGGACGCCGTGAACCGCGAGAACGAATTCGCCAAGAAGGCCGAATCCAACGAGGCCAACACCAAGACCGACAAGATCTCCGACGCGCTCAGCGACGAATGGATCGCGACCTGGTGTCTCTATGGCACGCCGGAACAGGTGATCGAGCATCTGCAACCCTATGCCGATCTGGGCATCGGCAACGTGCTCTGCGGCACCACCACCGGCCCGCTGACGCAAGAGCGGCTGGACTTCGCCGAGCAGACCGTGCGCCTGATGGGCCGGCACGTCATCCCGCATTTCGCGGCCAAGCAGGCGGTGCCGGCATGATCCGGCCGCTGATCGTCGGCTTCGGCGGCACCACCCGCCCCGGCTCGTCGGGCGAAAGGCTGGTGCGCGCGGCCTTGGCCGCCTGCGAGGCCGGGGGCGCCGAGACCCGCCTTTTCGGCGGAGATTTCCTCGCCGAACTGCCGCATTACGCCCCCGAGCGGCCCGAGCGCAGCCCGCGCCAGACCGAATTCGTCGAGGCGGTCCGGCACTGCGACGGCATCGTCATCGGCACGCCGGCCTATCACGCCGGCATCTCGGGCCTGGTCAAGAACGCGCTCGACCTGCTCGAAGACCTGCACGGCGACGCGCGGGTCTATTTCGACGATCGCCCCGTGGGGCTGATCGTCTCGGCCGCGGGCTGGCAGGGCGCCGGGGTCACGCTTTCGGCGCTGCGCGACATGGTGCATGCGATGCGCGGCTGGCCCACGCCGATCGGGGTCACGGTGAACACGCTGGCCGGCCCGGTCTTTGCCGAGAACGGCAGCGTATCGGATGCGCAGCTGACCGCGACCATCGCCGCGCAGGCCGACCAGATCATGCGCTTTGCCCGCGCCTTCAAGGCGCGGCACGATATGAAGGGGGCCGCCTGATGTCCGGACTGAGCACCGATGACAAGGCTCTGCTGACCGCCGGCGGCGCCATGTGGTCCACCGCCACGCCCGGCGACGTGCCGGCGCTGACCATGGCGGACGGGCCGATGGGCGTCGCCTCGGGGCGCGTCGATGAACGCGACGTGGCGGTGCTGACCCCGGCGCCGGTGGCGCTTGGCGCCAGCTGGGACCCGGACCTGGTGCGCCGCATCGGCGCCGTGGTCGGGGCCGAGGCCGCGCGCTCGGGCGTCGATGCGCTTCTGGCGCCGAACCTGAACCTGCCGCGCTCGCCGCTGTGCGGGCGGGCCTTCGAATATTTCTCGGAGGATCCGTGGCTGACCGGCGCGCTTGGCCGCGCCTGGGTCGAGGGCCTGCAGGCGCAGGGCGTCGGCGCCATTCCCAAGCACGTCACCTGCAACGACAGCGAGACCGACCGCAATCAGGTCGATGTCCAAGTGGACGAGGCCGCGCTGCGCGAGGTCTACATGCTGCCCTTTGAGATGGCCCTGGCCGCGCAACCGGCGGGTTTCCTGATGGCCTATAACAAGGTCAACGGCAGCTATTGCTCGGAAAACGCCCTGCTGATGAACCAGATCATCAAGCAGGAATGGAGTTTTGCCGGCCTTCTGGTCTCGGACTGGTTCGGGGTGCAGGATGGTCTGGCCGCGACCCGCGCCGGGCTGGACCTGGAGATGCCGGGACCCGGCCGCCAGATGGGCAGCCATGTCACCGCCATGGTGGCCGGGGGCAAGGTCGCGCCCGCGCGGCTGGAGGATGCCGCAAGCCGCGTCGAGCGAACCGCCCGCCGTTTTGCCGGCAAGGGCCAGACCGCGCCCCTTGACCGTGCAACGCTGGTCGAAGCCGCCGCCGCCGGCATGGTGCTGTTGAAGAATGACGGCGGGCTGCTGCCGCTGGACCCCGCGCGGCATCCGAAGGTGGCGTTGGTCGGGCCGAACTGGTTCGCGCCCTGCTATCAGGGCGGCACATTCGCCAAGATCGCCATCGACCCCGACCTGCCTACCCCCGGCCAGGCGGTGACGCAGGCGCTGGCCGGCTGCGCGGTCAGTTTCGCGCAGGGCTGCCTGCCGAAAGCGATCCTGCCGCCGATGCGCGTCACCCCGGCCCAGGACCTGCCCAACAGCCGCGGCTGCGGCATGGTGGTCAGCTATTACGACACGCAGGATTTCGACCGCCCGCCGGTGGCGCAGGAAACCCGCGACACCAATTCGCTGACCTGGTTTGCCCGCACCGGCATCGCCGCAGTGCTGGACAAACCCGCCGGCATCCGCGCCGAGGGCATCTTTACCCCCGACCACCCCGGCGCGCATGTCATCTGCGCCGGCGGCACCGGCGCCATCCGCGTGCTGGTCGACGGGGTCGAGCTGCATCGCAACGACACCACCTATGCCCCCGCCGACATCATGGGCCGGCTGAAATCGGGCGAAGCCGACCGGGTCGAGATCGACTTCCCCGACCGCGCCCCGCGCCGCATCACCATCGAGCTGCGCTATCCCCCGGCCTATGTGCAGGGGCTGTGGTATGGCATCGAGGGCCCCGAACGTGCCGAGGCCATGCTGGCCGAGGCCGAGACCGCCGCGCACGACTCTGATCTGGTTCTGCTGATGCTGGGCGAAACCTCGGATGCCAGCGTCGAATCCAGGGACCGCGACAGCACCGCCCTGCCCGCACGGCAACTCGAACTGCTGCGCCGCGTGACCGCCGCCAATCCGCAGACCGTGGCCATCGTCAACGTCGGCCATGCGCTTGATCTGTCCTTCGCGGATCAGGTGCCGGGGCTGATGCTGGCGCTGTATCCCGGGCAGGAATTCGCCGCCGCCCTGGCGGAGGTGATCCTGGGCGCGCGCGAACCGGCCGGCCGGCTGGCCTTCAGCATCGCGGCGCAGGACGGTGACTATCCGGCCTTTGCCCTGCAACCCGATGCGCAGGGCCGGCTCGGCTATGCCGAGGGCCGGCTGATCGGCTATCGCGGCATGATGGCCGCCGGCAAGGCGCCGCGGTTCGGGCTGGGCGAGGGCATGGGCTATGCCAGCCCGGCGCTGGCCGAGGCGCGGCTGACCGGGGACGACCGGGTGGCGTTGCGGCTGACCAATGCCGCGCGCCGTGCCGGCAAGGCGGTGGCACAGCTTTACGCCCGCCTGCCGGGCGAGGATTTCGCCAGCCTGATCGGCTATGCCACCGCCACCGTCCCGGCCGAGGGCAGCGCCGAGATCGAGATCGCCCCCGACCTGCGTCCGCTGCGGCGCTGGCAGGGCGACGGCTGGCTGCTGCCGGACAGCGTCCAGCTGCATGCCGGCCTGTCCCTGCGCGAAGCCATGGCCAGACCGCCGCTGGTTCTGCGCCTCTGAACCGTCGGGGGCGGTCGCGGTATCGCCCCCGACCCATTCACGAAATCACTTTTGCAGATTTATCGAGATGATTTCATGAATGTCCTTTTTCCCCTTACAAGCCACAGCATCCGGCGGGGTCGTGCCCGCCGCACCATCCCGCAGGGCAGGCATCAGGAGGAGCACATGCGCATCATCGGACCCGACTATCTGGTCTTTGGCGTCGAGGATCTGGCCGGATCCGCGCGCTATCTTGAGGATTTCGGCCTGACCCCGGTCGATCTCGATGAAACCGGCGGCCTGTTCGAGGCGCTGGACGGCACCGGCGTCATCATCCGCCACCGCGACGACCCACGCCTGCCCGCGCCGCTGCCGACCCGCAACATGCTGCGCCAGCAGGTCTATGGCGTCGAGGATGCCGCTGCGCTCGACGAGATCGAGGCCGAAATGTCCAGGGACCGCCGCGTCACCCGGCTGGCCGATGGCTCGATCGAGTTCCAGGACTGCCTGGATTTCCAGGTCAAGTTCCAGGTCACCAAGCGCCGCACGCTGAACATGCCTGCGGAAAGGATCAACGCTCCCGGCGCCCCGGCGCAGCGCGGCCCGAACGAGCTTGGGGTGTGGGACGACATGCCGGCCCAGCCTCGCACACTCAGCCACGTCGTGCTGTTCGTCCCCGACCTGCCGAAAATGGTCGACTTCTATACCCAGCGCCTGGGCTTCGTCATCACCGACGTGCTGGAAAATGCCGGGCCCTTCCTGCGCCCGCGCTCGAATGACGATCATCACACGCATTTCTTCATCCGCACGCCCGCCTACATGCAGGGCTGCGAGCACCTGGCCTTCCACATGGGAGGCCCGACCGAGCTGATGGTGGCAGGCGACCGCTTCATCCGCAAGGGCTACCAGTCCTTCTGGGGGCCGGGCCGGCACAGGTTCGGCTCGAACTGGTTCTGGTATTTCAACAGCCCGCTCGGCTGCCATTTCGAATATGACGCCGACATGGACAAGCACGACGACAGCTGGGTCGCGCGGCAGGCACCGAACGGCCCCGAGGCATCGCAGATCTTCCTGCTGCAATGGCGCGAGAAATGGGCGCCCGGCGGCGGTCCCGAGGGACAGGACGGTTCGCTGCCGGCCGGCATGTCCAAGCCCGGCGCAGGCCATTGAGGACAATCGGGGCCGAGTTCCTGCCTCTCTGTCACCGCGACGATGTGGCCATCGGCGCGGCGCGGGGCTTCCTGCCCGCACCCGGCGCACGGCGCAAGATCATCGTGCTGAACCGGGGCGAGGGGCGGTTCCTGGCCTATTGGGACGCCTGTCCGCATTACACCGGCGGCACGCCGATGGCCTGGCGGGCGGACGCCTATCTCAGCGGCGACGGACGGCACCTGTCCTGCCACGCCCATGGCGCGCTCTTCGACATCGAGACGGGCGATTGCATCGACGGCCCCTGCCTGGGGCGCAGACTGACCAGAGTTCCGCTGGTGATGGCCCCGGATGGCATGATCCATGTCCCCGCCCATCTCGCCGGCAAAGGGAGGGAGACATGACGGCAGCAAGCAAGGTTCTGGTGATCGGCGGCGGCTTTTCCGGCATGTCCGCCGCGATCATGATGGCGCGCGGCGGCATCGCGGTGGATCTGGCCGAGATCGATCCCGGCTGGCGCAGCTATGGCGCTGGCATCAGCCTGCACGGCGCCACGCTGCGCGCGTTCCGGACGCTGGGCGTGCTCGACAGGTTCTGCGAGACCGGCGCGGTGACCGACGGGCTGGTGATCCGCAAGCCGCATAATGACGAGGTGATCACCCGCATCCCGACCCCGCCTGCGCCGGGCGTGGACCTGCCGGGCAATGCCGCGATCATGCGCCCGGCGCTGGCCGCGATCCTGTCGCAGGCAACGCGCGAGGCCGGGGTGAACGTGCGGCTGGGTTGCAGCTTTGCCGGCATCGTGCAGGACGCGGATGGCGTGGACGTGAGCTTTGCCGACGGAAGCAGCGCGCGCTATGATGCGGTGATCGGGGCCGACGGCCTTTATTCGGCCACGCGCCAGGCGCTGATGCCCGACGCGCCCAGCCCCCGCTTCATGGGTCAGGCCGTGTGGCGCGCGGAACTGCCGACGCCCGAAGGCGTCGACACGCTGAACATGTGGCTGGGCCGGGGCGTCAAGGCCGGCATCAACCCGGTCGGCCAGGGCCGCAGCTATATCTTCCTGACCGAGGACAAGCCGGAAAACGACTGGATCGACGAATCCGAGCTGCTGCCGAGGATGCAGGCGCTGCTGGCGCGCTTCCCCTCGCCCATCCTGTCGGGGGTGTCGGCGGGGCTTTCGACCGACAGCCGGCTGATCTATCGCCCGCTGGAAGGGATGCTGCTGCCGCAGCCCTGGTCCGTCGGCCGCGTCATGCTGATCGGCGACGCGGTGCATGCGACCACCCCGCACCTTGGCGCCGGCGCCTGCATCGGCATGGAGGACGGCATCACCATCGCCGAGGAACTGCTGGCCCGAGCCAGCGTGACCGGGGCCTTTGCCGCGCATGAGGCACGTCGCTGGGAACGCTGCCGCATGGTGGTCGAGAACTCGGCGCGGCTGTCCGAGATCGAGATCACCGGCGGCGACCAGAACGAACACAATGCCATCATGGGCCGCTCGGTCGTGGCCCTCACCGAAGCAATCTGAGGACGCGAACGAGAGGAAAATCCGCGAATCCAAGGCCGGCCCGGACCCTGCTGGGGCAAGGACCTGCCCGGCCCGATCGCCGAAATCAAGCGGGGCTGTGACGGAAAGGTCGGGGTGGCAGAGAACCTGGGCCGCTACCGACCGCGCCTGCCCTCCTCAGAAAAAGCCGCGGGGCCGACCCTGCGGCTGTTCCCGTTCCGGCCGGTCGGGAGGAGCGCGAACAGCCGGATACTCGGACCGGGTCAGATTTCGACCCAGCCCGCATCCCGGGCCGCGCTGTCCAGGCAGGCGGCGATGAAGCGCATCCCCAGCATGCCGTCGGCGATGCCCGGGACATGCACGCCCTCGGGCGCAGGCGCGCCCGCGTCATGCGCCCGGATCAACGCGGCAGCCTCGGCATAGATGGTCGCGAATGCCTCCAGATAGCCCTCGGGGTGGCCGGCCGGCACGCGCAGGTTGCGGCTGCCTGCCGGCGTCGCCCCGGCACCGCCGCGGGTGATGATCCGGCGGGTCTCGCCAAAGCGGCTGAAGCGCATCTCGTTGGGGCTTTCCTGCGCCCATTCCAGCCCGCCCTTGTCGCCATAGACCCGCAGCCGCAGCGCGTTCTCATTGCCGACCGCGACCTGGCTGGCCCAGAGCGTGCCGCGCGCGCCCGAGGCGTAGCGCAGCATCACCTGCGCATCGTCATCGACGCGGCGGCCGGGGACGAAGCTGCTGAGCTCGGCCGCCAGATGCGTCGGCGCCTCGCCGGTGACATAGCAGGCAAGGTTCAGCGCATGGGTCCCGATATCGCCGATGGCGCCGCCGCCCGCGCGCGCCGGATCGGTGCGCCAGTCGGCCTGCTTGTTGTCCGCGCCGGCCGGTTCGGCCAGCCAGTCCTGCGCATATTCGACATGGACCGAGCGGATGGTCCCCAGATCCCCCCGCGCCACCATCTCGCGCGCCTGCCGCACCAGCGGATAGCCGGTGTAATTGTGGGTGAGCACGAACAGCTTGCCCGAACCCGCCGCCACGGTCTCGAGCTGCCGCGCCTCGTCCATCGAGGCGGCGAGCGGCTTGTCGCAGATGACATGGATGCCGGCCTGCAGAAAGGCGATGGCGGGGGCGACATGCATGTGGTTGGGGGTGACGATGGCCACGGCGTCGACGCCGTCCAGCCGGGCGGCCTCGGCCCGGGCCATGTCCGCGAAATCGGCATAGCTGCGGGCCGGGTCGATGCCCAGATCCACCGCCGATTGCGCCGCGCGCTGCGGGTCTGACGACAGCGCCCCCGCAACCAGATCCCATTGCCCGTCGATGCGCGCCGCGATGCGATGGACGCCGCCGATGAAGGCACCGCGCCCGCCGCCGACCATGCCCAGGCGAAGCCTACGGCTCATGCGCGTCCTCCCTGCAGCAGACCCAGCATGGCGGCGATCTGCTGCCCGTCGACGCCGCTGGCGGCGAAATCGTCGAAGGTCTTGCCGGTGACCTCGATGATATGCCGCGCGATGAAGGGCGCCCCCTCGGCCGCGCCCTGCTCTGGCGATTTCAGGCAGCATTCCCATTCCAGCACCGCCCAGCCGTCATAGGCGTATTGCGCCAGCTTCGAGAAGATGGCGGGGAAATCCACCTGCCCGTCACCCAGGCTGCGGAAGCGTCCGGCGCGCTTCGCCCAGGGCTGATAGCCGGAATAGACACCCTGACGGCCGTCCGGATTGAACTCGGCATCCTTGGCGTGAAAAGCGCAGATGCGGTCATGATACCGGTCGATGAACGCCAGGTAATCCAGCTGTTGCAGCAGGAAATGCGAGGGGTCGTAGTTGATCCGCGCCCGCTCGTGACCGCCGACGGCGTCCAGGAACATCTCGTAGGTCGCGCCGTCGAAAACATCCTCGCCGGGGTGGAGCTCGAAGCCGATGGTGACGCCCTGCTCCTCATAGGCATCCAGGATCGGGGTCCAGCGGCGGCCCAGCTCGGCAAAGGCTTCCTCGATCAACCCGGCCGGGCGCTGCGGCCAGGGATAGAGATAGGGAAAGGCCAGCGAGCCGGTGAAGCTGACCGAGTTGTCGAGGCCGAGGCGGCGCGAGACCAGGGCGGCCTTCTTCATCTGGTCGATGGCCCATTCGGTGCGACCGGCCGGATTGCCGCGCAGCGCCGTCGGCGCGAAGCCGTCGAAGGCCAGATCATAGGCCGGGTTCACCGCGACAAGCTGGCCTTGCAGATGGGTCGAGAGCTCGGTGATCGCCACGCCCGCATCGGCGCAGATGCCGCGGATCTCGTCGCAATAGGCTTCGCTGTCATGGGCACGGTTCAGGTCGAAGAATCGCGCGTCGGTCGTGGGCAGCTGCACGCCCTTGTAGCCAAGGCTCGCCGCCCATTTCGTGATGCCTTGCAGGCTGTCGAACGGCGCGGCATCGCCGGCAAATTGCGCCAGGAACAGGCCCGGCCCCTTCATGGTCTTGGACATTCCATCCCTCAATTGTCGCTCAAGAGCGGCCCGGCAAGGCCGCCCGACTGGTCAGGCACACGCGTCCTGCAGGATCAGCTCGGCCGCACGCACCGCGATGGCCATGGCCGGGCCGTTCGTGTTGCCCGAAACCGTCGTCGGCATGGTCGAGCAATCGACTACCCGCAGCCCCCGCACCCCATGCACCCGGCATCGGCTGTCCAGAACCGAAGTCTCGGGATCGGTGCCCATGGAACAGGTGCCGGTGCCGTGCAGCCCGGGGCTGAGCATCCATTTCAGCTCTTCGGCGACGGCGTCCTCGGACTGGTATCCCGGGCCCGGCACCCGCTCCTTGCCGACAAAGGGCTTCAGCGGCTCGCTCGCCGCCATGCGGCGCAGGGTCGCGACCAGTTCGACGGCCATCTTGCGGTCGTAACCCTCGGGGTCGCTCCACCAGCCGGCCTCGACCTCGGGCGGCGCGTCCGGGTCGGGAGAGGTGATCGCCACCGAGCCGAGGCTCTTCGGCCGCAGGTGAAAGCCCGAGAACATGATCCCCGGCTCGTCCGAGATCGGGCCGCGCCCGGGTTCGGATTTCATCTCTTTCGACGAGCGCATGGCGAAGGGCCCCGCGCCCAGTTGGAAATCGGGCCATTCCCGGTCGCCGTCGGGGGCGTAGAGCATGGTGATCGGCATCCCCACCCGCGCCAGCTTGCCGGTCCGGGTCAGGAAATATTGCAGCGCGTTCTTGTAGAGGCGCCAGCCCCTGAACTCGCAGTTCATGCCCGGATCGCCATGCAGGTCATAGGTCAGAGTGACCATGGCATGGTCCGACAGGTTGCGCCCCACGGCCTTCAGGGGCGCCTTGACCGGAATGCCGTGCCGCGCCAGCAGCTCGGGATCGCCCACGCCCGAGAGTTGCAGGATCTTGGGCGAGGTATAGACCCCGGCCGAGAGGATGACATCGCGGGTCGCCTCGAAGGTGACCTTGCGGCCGTTCTGGCGGCATTCGACGCCGGTGGCGCGGCTGTCCTTGATCAGCACGCGGTCGACCAGCGTATCGGTCACGATGGTCAGGTTCGGCCGGCTCTTGCGGATCGGCGCCAGAAACGCCTCGTAGGAGGAGGCGCGCACCGCCCGGCGGTTCACGGTGAACTGCGACCAGCCCATGCCGTCGGTCCTGGGCGCGTTGATGTCGTCCAGCCATTTCAGACCAAGCGTCTCGCCCGCCTTGACGATGGCCTCCATCACCTTCGAGCGATAGGTGGACATGGTGATCTGCAAGGGGCCGTTCCTGCCGCGCGTCCTGTCGGCGCCCTTTTCGCGATAGTTTTCCATCCATTCGAAACAGGGCAGCATCTGCGACCAGGACCATTCGTGCAGGCCGCTCTGGCCCCAGTTGTCATAGTCGCGCGCCATGCCGCGCAGATACCAGGTGCCGTTCACCGCCGAAGAGCCGCCAAGGCCGCGGCCATAGGTCCATGTCTCGGCCGGGCGACCCAGCTGCGGCTTGATCGGGAAGAACCAGAAAAACCTTGGGTTGCCGAAGATCTTCATGAAACCGCCCGGCATCTTGATGAAGCGGTCCTGATTGTCGCCGCCGGCCTCGATCAGCAGAACCCGGTTGCCGGGGTCCTCGGACAGGCGATTGGCCAGCACGCAGCCCGACGAGCCGGCGCCGACGATGATGTAGTCATAGGCCATCCTGCCGCCTCACGCATGTTTCGCGATGATGTCGCGGCACATCCGGTGCCAAGCCTCGATGCGCGGCAGGGCGGCCTTGTCATTGACCATGTGGCCTTCCCATTCGCAGGACATCGTGCCGCTGAAGCCGTTGTCCAGAAACACCTTCAGCGTCTTGTCATAGTCGATGGCGGCTTCGCGCCCCTCGGCGTCGATGTCGTAGAACTTGCCGTGGATGTGGAAGCATTGCGGCATGATCTCGGCCCAGACGGCCGGATCGACGCGGTTGATGATGCCAAAGATGATCATCAGCTCGACGCCGTGGCGATCCTCGATGCCGTTCTGCGCGCACCAGCCCATGAAGACGCCGAAGCGCTGGAAGGGCTCGTAGCTGTCGTCATGCCAGATTTCCAGCGCCTTCCGGATGGCGCTTTCCGGCGCGCCGACCACGTTGCGGAAATAATCGACATGGATCTGCGGCACGTCGCGGGCGGTGGCGCCGAAATCGGGAATGAAGCCCAGCATCTCGCTGTCCACCTCGGCATACATCTCGCGATAGGCGATGATGTCGGGATGGCTGGGACTGTGCGGAGCGTGGATTTCCAGCCCCAGCCTGACGCCCAGCCTCTCGGCCAGCGGCACGCAGCGGCGGATCACGGCGGGGGTCGCGGTGTTCTGGTAGCGCACGGCGCGGAAGCCCAGTTTCGCAGCCGAGCGGATCTGGCGTTCGTGATAATCCACCATCGCGTCGTCCGTGATGGGCTGGTTCGGCTTCATGAAGCGGTCGGCATTGATGCCCAGGCAATTCGCGGTCTGCGAGGTTTCTGCCATCACCGCCTGGAAGGCGTCCGCCTCGGCGTCCGAGACATCGGGGAAGCTGCGGAAGGACTGGAAGCCCACCACCTCGATCTGCGTGCCCAGCTTTTTCTCGTCCACCAGCCGGATCATGTCCTGCCAGCTCATCTGCCGGCCGTGGCATTCATTGGTGAAGGAATAGATCGAGGTGCCGAGTTCGATATGCGCTTTGGTCATGTCAGTTGGCCTTCATCCGGGCGATGCCGCGCGACTTGCGGCGGAAATCGGCGATATAAGGGGGGTAGAAGGACAGGGTCACATCGACCTCGTGTTCCCCTCCGGCGGCGACAGCCTGATCGGCGACCAGCACCAGGCTGTCCTGCACGAACCAGTATTCCCCGGTCAGATCGGCCATCTCGGCCAGCGGGCGCAGCTTGCCGTTCAGTTCGAAACGCAGCTTTTCCCCGGGGATATCGGAACCGTCGATGCGCAGCCCGTCCAGCTGGATCACCGACAGCGGCAGGCTGCGATACCAGGGCAGCCGCAGGCCGATCGCCAGCCCATCGGGCCGGGCGACAAGGCTCTGCGCCTCAAGCAGCACATTGGTCATCATGTCGGGTCTCCTCCTGAATCCGGGGACGCGGGTGCGCGCCCTTAAAAATGAGTGCGCTCATTCCTTGCGAGCAAACCCGCCGGCTGTCAAATTCAATGGATCCATTCAACAGTATTCACCAAATTAATATGATCTTGATTTATTGCCGGTTTGACAGCACCCCACCCATGCGACAAGTTGCGCCTGATCATGAATGAGCACGGTCATCCCGATGAAGCATGAACAGCTCTCACGTACCGAGATCGGCAAGCGCGACAAGCTGCGCCGCATTCGCGAGGCATCGCGGGCGCTTTTCCTGTCGCGCGGCTATGAAGAGGCGACCATCCGCGAAATCGCGCGGCTGGCCGAGGTGGCGCAGGGCACGCTGTTTCTCTATGCCGCTTCCAAGCGTGACCTGCTGTTCATGCTGTATAACGACATCATCGAGGCCGCCGCCGCCGAAAGCCTGGCCGTGCCCCATGCCGAGCTGTCGCTGGCCGAGGCGCTGATGCACATCGTCTTGGCCAATGTGCAGGCCTATACCGCCGACATCGCCATTGCCCGGCTGGGGCTCGTCAACCTGAACCTCTATGACGATTCCGACCAGGCCAGCCGTTTCGTTGCGCTGCATGGAACCGTCACCGATCTGGTCGCCCGCCTGCTGCGCGAGGGGCGCCAGGACGGCAGGCTCAGCGCCGATTTCGACGTCGAGCTGATCGCCGGCATGGTCATCTCGGTCATGGTGGAAGGGCTCAAGACCTATCTCCGCGCCGACCTCCCAGACATTGCCCGGATGATGCGCGACACGCATGGCCAGATCGCGGTGATCCTGCGCGGCCTGGGCGCCGGGCCGGAAACGCTGGTGATCCGCGACCAGCGGATCGCCGGCTGGCTGGTCAGCCCGCGCCCTGAAGGGGCATGAGAAAGCCGCCAAGCCCCGAGCCCCTTCGGGGTTCAGTCCTCGATGATCGCCACGGGGCGGCACCAGCCGGCCGAACCGCGCTCGACCTTGACCGGGAAACACATGACCTGAAAGCCGTGGTCAGGCAGCTGGTCGAGGTTCGCGAGTTTCTCCATGTGGCAATAGATCGTCTCGGCCCCGGCCTTGTGGCCCTCCCAGAACAGCTCCCACTGTCCGGTGGCGATGGCCTTCTGCGCCACGCCCATCAGCGGCGCGTCCCAGCTCCAGGCGTCGGTGCCGCAGACGCGCATGCCGCGGCTGGTCATCCACAAGGTCGCCTCGCGACCGATGCCGCAGCCGGCGGCGATATAATCGTCCCGACCGTAAAGCGCGCCGGCGCGGGTGTTGACCAGCACGATCTCGCCCGGTTGCAGCACATGGCCGATGCGCTGGAATTCGGCCTCGATCTCGCCGGCAGTGACGACATGGCCGTCGGGCATGGCACGGAAGTCCAGCTTGACCCCGGGCCCCATGCACCAGTCCAGCGGGATCTCGTCGATGGTCAGGGCGCGCTCGCCGCGGTTCATCGTCGGGTGATAGTGAAAAGGCGCATCCAGATGCGTGCCGTTGTGCGTGGTCAGGGTCAACCGCTCGATGGCGGCGCCCTTGCCGTCCAGCTGGTGCTCGACCGGGACGCCGAACATCTGCTGATATTCCAGCGCGCCGGCGTCATGGTCCTTGTATTCGATCCTGGGTCCCAGCCCCGGCGGATCCGAGCGGAAGCGGTCGGTCAGGGTCACGGACAGGTCGACGATGCGCCGGGTCATGGCTTCACCACCTTCTGGTCGATCACGCCGAACAGCGGCGTGCCGTCGCGCAGGGTGCATTCCATCCGCACCCGGTCGCCGAAGCGCATGAAGCCGGTCTGCGGCGCGCCCTGGTCCAGCATCTCGATGGCGCGGCGCTCGGCGATGCAGGAGGAACCGACCTTGCGGAAATCCGGGTTCGAGACCGTGCCCGAGCCCAGAACCGTGCCCGCCACCAGTTCACGGGTGCGGGCGGCATGGGCGACCAGTTCGTCGAAGCCGTAGGTCATGGCATGGCCCTCGGCCCGGCCGAAGCGGGCGCCGTTCCAGTCGACCGCCAGCGGCAGGTCGACGCGGTGGTCGTGCCAAGCCCTGCCCAGTTCGTCCGGTGTCACCGCGACGGGCGCCATGGCGCTGGCGGGCTTGGCCTGCACCCAGCCGAAGCCGGTCTTCATCTCGATGGGCGCGATGCTGCGCAAGGACCAATCATTGATCAGCACGATCAAGCGGATATGCGCCGCCGCCGTCGCCGCATCGGCGCCCATCGGCACGCGCGACAGGATCACACCGAATTCTCCCTCGAAATCGATGCCGTCCTCCTCGGAGGGCAAGGCCACATCCTCGGTCCCGGACAGGAAACGGTCCGACAGGCCCTGATACATCAACGGCCGGCCCTTGGGATTCGGCGGCAGGTCGAAGACCTGCTGCATCAGTTCGCCATGGCTTTCATAGGCCGAGCCATCCAGCCATTGCCAGGCGCGCGGCAAGGGCGCCAGCGCGGCGGCCGGGTCGAAGGGCTGGCCGCCGCCGCCATTCAGCGCCTCATATTGCGCGATCAGGGCGCCGGACAGCCCCTCCCAATCCTCGATCAGCGCCTGAAGCGTCGGAACCTCGGCCGGGGCGCAATGCGTCAGGTCGCGGCTGACCACATGCAGCCGCCCGTCCCGGGTGCCGTCGGGCAGGGTCGCCAGCTTCATGCCAGCCGCCCGCCCAGCGTTTCCGCAAACCAGTCGGCGATGAAATTGCGGCCATAGGTCATGTTGTCGGCGCCGACATGCTCGACCCCGCCCTCGCGGTCGGTAAAGATCTTCAGCGCGCGACGCGGCGCGTTGGTCAGCTGGTCATAGGCCTGATGCGCATATTCCAGCCCGATCTGGCGGTCGTTGGCGCCATGGGTGACCAGGAAGGGCACGCGGATCTTTTCCATCACGCCGTTCAGGTTGAAGCCTTCGGCCTTGGCCAGGAAGTCCTCCATGTCCCCGGCGCCGAATACCCACATGACATGGTTCCAGTAATGCGGCACCGGGTTCTCGCCCTCGCGCTTCAGGCGCTTTTGCTGCACCTCGGCCCAGTTGTGGTTGGCGCCCCAGACCGCGCCCGAGGCGAAACGCGGCTCGAACGCGCAGACGCGGGGGGCATAATAGCCGCCCAGCGAGATGCCGGTGATGCCGATGCGGGCGGCATCCACATCCTCGCGCGCCGCCAGCCAGTCATAGACCGCGCTGCCCCATATCTCGCTGTCGAAATGAGCATGCATGCCCTGCAGGCGCAGGCTTTCGCCAGTGCCGGGCTGGTCGACGCAAAGCGTGGCGATGCCGCGCCGGGCCAGCGCATGCGGCAGCCGCGACCAGTAGAGCAGCTCCTTGCAGCTATCGAGCCCGTTCAGATAAACCACCGCCGGCGCCGGGCCTTCGACGCCCTCGGCGGGGGTGTAGAGCACCGGGATCACCTTGTCGCCATAGGGCACCTCGAAGCGGGTCACCTTGTCCCCGGCATATTGCGTCCCGCGCTGGAAGGCGTCGAGCCCCTTGCGGTAGGTCTCCATCCGCCCGGGGGTGCCCTGACCCTGCATGCGCTCGGCGAGGATGTAATACAGCGCGGCGCGCTGCAGCTTGTCACCGGCCGAGAGCAGCCGGCCTTGCCCCTCCTCCTCGGCTGCGATGCCGGCAAGGCGATCCGCGACCCGCACCCATTCGCGCATGAAATCGGCGGTGCCTGCATCCTCGCCGGCCTTGGCCTTGTCCAGAAGCGGCTGGCACATGTCCATGATCTCGCCGATCTCGGCCCCGCTGGCCAGCGCGATCGAGATCGTCAGGTTCCAGACATAATTCGGGAAATAATTGAACATCGCCATTGCGCGCTTCCTTCCGTGGCTGACTTGCCAGGGCCGCGAGACCCTTGGCGAACACGGGCCGGTGCTGGAGGCCGGCCCGTGGTGTTTCTTCATGTGCTGGCGAATGTTGAGACGCCGCGATAAGCCATAGCGACCGCCGCCATATTTCTGAAATTGAATTCGGAAATTCCGTGCATTCACATAGGAAATGCTAGAACCGGTAGCGCATGGCCAGTTCGAAGGCCCCGCCCCGCTCGGGCACCGAGACCGGCGGCTCATAGGCATCGTCGAAGCCTTCATAATAGCCGTAGCCATTATCCCAGCCCGCAAACAGGTCCAGCTTCTCGGTCACGCCATAGCGCCCTTCCAGCGCCAGCCCGCCTTGGGTGTCGGCACCGAATTTCAGCTCCCACGGCTCGGTGCCGAAGTTCAGGCCGAAGATGCCGATGTGGTCATGCAAATAGGGGTTGCGCATGTCCGAGAAGCCCATGCCGATGCTTTTCAGCCGCAAAGCGTTGCCCTTGGGCGCGTTGTAGAAGGCCAGGTACTGGTCGCGATACCAGGTCCATTTGCCCTCTCGCATCTGGCGCAGCCCCATCAGCATGAAGTCGCCGGCCACCACCCGCGCGCCCAGCACCAGGTCGCCCAGGTTGTTGCCCTGCAGGAAGATGCCGTTCCGTCCAAAGCCGTATTCCAGCTTGGCGTCGCCCCAGGGTTGCTCGTCCAGCATGTCGTCGGCATGGAAGGGGCCATAGCGGCGCAGCGGGTCCAGGGTGACCGTCAGCCCGACCGGACCCAGCTTATTGTCATAGCGCAGATAGGCATCGGGAAACACCTTGTAGACGGTGCCGTCCGAGGCCCGGGCCGCCTTGCTGGCGAAAACGTCGCGATAGGCGGGCGCCGTGCCCATATAGACGTTGAAGCCGCCGCGGTTGAACCAGTCGCCATCCGCGAAAGGACGGTTTTCCCAGGGCTTGAAGCTGCCCGCTTCGAGCTTTCCCCATTCCTTCATGTCCAGCGTGGCGCGGAAATCGACATGGTTGTCGTCGAGATAGTCGATCTCGTCCTGGAACGAACGCAGGTTCAGCCGCAGCAACCCGTCCAAGTCCCAGCCATTGTCAAATGTGGTGGTATAGGTGCCATCGAGCGTCCCCAGCCCATAGGCGCCATCCTCGACCCCCGCGCTGCCCCAGCCCAGAATGACCTCGCCGCCGAGCTTGAATTCGGCATGAGCGGATGTGGTCGCGGCCATCGCAATGACGGCCGCGGCAAAGAGATGCCGGTCCAAGTGTTTCTTCCTCCCTCAGAAAACTTGACTGTTGCCAAGAACAACAAGCGGCCCGGAAAGGAAAATTTACTTTGAAGCCTGCGGGTATTTATAGAATCAATATTCTATTTTATGGGCACATGTCGTCGACGCAGGCCCGCACCAGCCCCCGCAGCCAGACCAGCCCCGGATCGCGTTCGCGGTGGCCCAGCCATTGCATGGTCTGGCTGAGCCGCGGCAGGGCGACGGGCGGATCGAACAGCACGAAATCGCCGCTTGCCGCCGCCTTCTGCCCCAACCGCCTCTGCAAAAGCGCGATGCGGTCAGTGCCGCGCACGAGATCGGGAATGGAGTTGAAGGCATAGGTCGTCACCACCGGGCTCAGCTTCAGCCCGGCCTCGCGCGCCGCGATGACGGCAAAGCTCTCCTGCCCCGAGAAGGGTTCCATCACCACATGCGGCGCGCCGGTGATGCGCTCCAGGTCCATGACCTTGCCGGCATGACTGCTGCGGGCGCAGGCAATGACGCAGATGTCATCCTGATACAGCGTCTCGCCGACGCTGCTATCGGCGGCGGTGAAATCGGGGGCGATCAGCAGGTCGATCTCGCCCCGCTCCAGCAGCTTGCCGGGCGTAGCGTGCTGCGGGCGAAAGTTCACCCGCACCAGCGGCGCCTCATCGGCCAGGCGCTGCACCAGCGCCGCGCCCAGGACCGCCAGGGAATAGTCCGACAGCGCGATCGTCAGCTCGCGCGTACTGGTGCGGGGATCGAATTGCGGGCTGGTGATGACGGTGGATTCGATGCGCAGCATGACATCGCGCAACGGGTCGCGAATGGTCTCGGCAAAGGGCGAGAGCTCCATCCGCCGCCCGACCTGGATCAGCAGCGGGTCATCGAAATAGGTGCGCAGACGGGCCAGCGCATTGCTCATCGCCGATTGGGTGATGAACATTTCCTCGGCGGCTTTCGACACGTTGCAGGTGCGCAGCAGCACATCCAGCGCGGCCAGCAGATTCATGTCGAGCTTCTTGAACCGCATTTCTCTCCTCCTCGCGTTGACCACCTGGGCCAGTGCGACCGGATATCGCTGACGTGAATACTCCCTTGGCTCTTAGCTAGCCCATGGCGATGGGCAGATACAAGAATATCTGTTCTTGTTTTGGCGCAAGCTGCTGAAGAAGTCGGGGAGTCGGAAGGGGGGCCTCGCGAGTGGTCGAGCGCGGTGCCCTTGATCAGGGAACGCGCCAGATTCATGCGCGGAGCCTCGACGAGAATGTCTTGAAATCCGTCCGGTCTTCCAGCCGGGCCGCCAGTTGCTCGGGCTATAGCCAGTCAGCCAGCAGATGATCTCATCGACCTCAACCCTAGTCCGGCCCTTCTTCTCTGCCTTGGCCACGTAATGCGGATGGACGCTGGCAAAGCTGGTGGTGAAGATCCTGTGCCTGGTCATCCTGCCTCCCGGGTTCCGGCGATGCGCATCATCCCTCACCGAACCGTCCCTGCGCGTCGGGCCAGGTCCAGATAGTCTCGTCGGCGAGGATCGCATCCACGACCGCTTCCGCCCTTGGTCTGGCGCTCGGACTATCGGCCATTCCCATGTGTCGGGTTTCCATCTCGACCAGGAAGGCGACGACCTCGTCGCGGGGCGTTCCCCGGCGCAGTTGCGAGGCAGCCGCGATCAGATAGCTGTCGTATTCGTCCGCAAAGGACAGGTTGACTTCGTCGTCCCACCTGCCCGGCCGGCTTTCCGGGTCCAGCAAGCCGATGGGATCCCAGAGCGTCCAGCCGATATCGCGCAGCTTCGACAGCTTGATCCTGGGTTGCGGTGCGATCTCGGTCATGGGTCTGTCGGGGCAAGGGTTGAACGGATGGGCCAGCTTCGCACAGGCTGACGATGGGTCGCAACGGGAGCCAACCCTTCGGCGCCTTCGGCTTCGGCTGATGCAGCCGGCGCCGCGCGTTCGCACGAAAGGCATTGCGCAGATCCTTGTTGATCAGATCGAGATCGAACCATTCCGGATGGAAATGCCCGCCTGCCCATCGCAGCGTGGAGCGATGCTCCTCGTGCGCCGGGTCGCGGATGATGTCGAGGAAATCCTCATAGCCCCGCGGCCTGCCGACGTCCTCGGGCGGTCTCGCCAAAGATCACTCGAACAATCCGCCGACCCTGGTTTAGACCTTCTCCACGAAAGCCGCTGTCCGCCCAGCATCGGTCTTGTATTGCTTTCCCAAGATCTGCCGGTGCTCGATGATCCGGCTCACCGTCAGGCGGCAGGCCGCGTCGGAGGGATGCAGGGGCCGCGCCGCCCGTTCCTCCAGCTTGGCCATCGCCCCGGACGACGAAAAAACCTTGCGGATGGCGATATGGCCGAGCGGCTGGTTCTCAAGCAGGAACATCTCGAGCCAGGCGCCGTTATACGCGTTCTCGAAGCCGATGACGGATCGGTTGGCACCGAGGGCATAGATTGTGACCAGGCCACCCTGCGCCATCGGATCTATCGTCTCAGGGATTAACATATCGGCAATCTCGTAGCGCCCGAGCAGCCAGCGCATGACCAGATCCGGCTCACCGCGCAGGGCCGCGGGCAGATCCTCGGCGCGGCCCGACCGGAGGTCGGGAAGCAGCGCGGTATCGAGGCAGCGCCACTGGCCGGTCGCCACGCAATGGAAGGTCAGCAGGAAACGCATCGTCCGCATGCCCCTTGTTCTGTTTTCGCCGCCGGTCGGTCACAAGCCGAGCTAGGTACAGGGGCTTTGGCATGCAAGGGAGCGCGGTGACGCTGCGACAACCTGCCCGAGGGGCGCCCCCCTGCCCCCCGCCATGCACCGGAACGCGAAACGCGTTTCCGGTTGCACAAGCCGAATCGTCACCGCCCTCGCAGCCCGATCTCCCGAAGCGGATGCCCCGTCTCGATGAACAGCCGCCCCGTCGGTTTCAATACCGCCCGCAATCGTTCAAGGGCGCGTTGCTCGATATCCGGGTGACGACCGTCCAGCGCCCCGACACGTATCGCGAAGGCGATGTCGAAAGGCTCTTCACCCGGCGGCAGCTCGAAATCCTCGATCGCCGCTCGCAGGAACCGCAGGCGGCCGGTGGCGATTTCCGCCTTCGATCCGGCAACCGCGCTTTCGATCGCCCTGACCGAGCGGTCGATGGCCAGGATAAAGCCGTTGCCCACACGTCGGGAAACCTCGCGGGCCGCCACGCCCGGGCCGCAGCCGATCTCCAGCACCCGGTGGCCCGGTGCCAGCGGCAGGGCGTCCACGAAACAGGCGATCCGGTTCGAAATCCGCGGTGCCATGATGCTCAGGTCTTGTCGGTCACCTTCGGCCACCAGGTGCCGAAGCACCACAGGTTGCCTTCCGGGTCGCGGCAGATGAATTCGCGGCTGCCATAGTCGCGGTCGGTCAGCCCTTCCTCGATCGCCGCGCCGGCGGCCTGGGCGCGGGCGAACATCGCGTCAGCGTCATCCACGGCGATATAGAGCGACTTGCCGCCCTGCGCCGAGGGCGGGCCCACCATCTCGCCATAGGCGTCCGCCTTGTCGTCGCCGCACATGATCATGGACGAGCCGAAGGCCAGTTCGGCATGGGCGACCTTGCCGTCCTCCATGTATTTCGCATGGATGGTGAAGCCGAAGGCCTTTTCCAGCCAGTCGATCATCGCCGCCGCGTTGCGGAAGCGGAAGGTCGGGTAGATGCGTGGAGCCTCAAGCATGCTGTCCTCCTGTCCTTGACGGCCTAGGGTGCCATACCGTCTTCGGCACCGGTCAAGCCGTCGGCCTCGATGGGGCGGTAGTTCACCGGCATCTGGTCCATCGCCGGATCATAGCCGGAAACGCCCTTGCCGTCAGGTGTGCGATGCAGCGCCGGACACCGTCTGCGCCATGACATCCCGGAGGATCTCCGAATGCGACAGCGCGCGGCGATCGGCTCAGGGCGATGCCGCAGATCGACCGCCATCTCCTCCGTTTCCCCGATCGCCCGGCCTTGGACATGATGGCGAGCGTTTATCGCATGACCGGGATTCCGAGCATGCCAAACCTCGGTTTTCCATCACCCGCGCATGAAAAAACCCCGAGGCATAGCCGCGGGGTCCGTTCATCGATTGGATGGCCTCAGAGGCCGCGGGCGACGCGCTCGATATCGCCGCGGGTCAGGCCGATATCGGTCAGTTCCCGATCCGTCAGCCGGTGCAGTTCGCGGCGGGTGATGCGGGCGTCGTTCCAGGCGGCGGCCATCGCGGTCACGCGGACAAAAACCTGGCCCAGGCCACCGGCAGCAGCACGGCTATGGCTCATCTCGACAGCGGACATCTCGGCACCTTTTTCCTCTTGCCCATCCGGCGGGCATGTTTCGGACAAGGCGGATATAGGCTGGGCAGCTGACGGGAAGTAGCCGTGATACCGGCAAACCAGCCATGCATTCCGCGCTGCAGCATGGGCTGCGGACGGGCGGGCAGAAATCACATCCCGACCCAAACCGAACATTTCTACCTGCTCCGTTGCGGATCGACATTTTCCGCGACGACCGCCCAGGCGGGGCGTGGGGAAAGCGTCTTCGCCAAAGCAGCGGCGGAGACAGGGTTGAAATGCCGACAGGATCGCTGGCGTCCGCTCCGGTTCTGCTGTTCCGGGTTGCCAATGCGACATGTTTGCGCATAACAGCCAACCGAAACGCATGGAGCCGGGTGCAACTCCCGGCTGGCTCTTCCGGCCGCCGATCCGCCGGACAACCCGAACCTACACCCCAAGATCGAAAACTCGACATGCGGCCCCATTCCGGGCCCTGATCGGTCAGGAACGGATGACATGATTTCACTTGATGCCTACCGGACCCAATGGTTCGGCAATATCCGCGGCGACCTGCTGGCCGGGCTGGTCGTGGCGCTGGCGCTGATCCCCGAAGCCATCGCCTTTTCCATCATCGCCGGCGTGGACCCGAAGGTCGGGCTTTACGCCAGCTTCTCCATCGCGGTGCTGGTCGCCTTCACCGGCGGGCGGCCGGGCATGATCTCGGCTGCCACGGCTGCAACGGCGGTGCTGATGGTCACGCTGGTGCGCGACCACGGGCTGCAATACCTCCTGGCCGCCACCGTGCTGGCCGGGCTGATCCAGATCGGCGCCGGGCTGCTGCGCCTGGGTTTCGTCATGCGCTATGTGTCGAAATCGGTGATGACCGGCTTCGTCAACGCGCTGGCGATCCTGATCTTCCTGGCGCAACTGCCGGAACTGGACCCGTCCAGGGTCAGCTGGCTGACCTATGTTCTGGTCGCGGCCGGACTGGCCATCATCTACCTGTTTCCGCTGCTGACCAGGGCGATCCCTTCGCCGCTGGTCGCCATCGTCGTGCTGACGGCGCTGTCGATGGCCTTCGGCTGGGACGTGCGCACCGTGGGCGACATGGGCGCGCTGCCCGATACGCTGCCGGTCTTCATGATTCCGCAAATCCCGCTGACGGGGCAGACGCTGCTGATCGTCCTGCCTTATTCGCTGGCCATCGCCGTGGTGGGCCTGCTTGAAAGCCTGATGACGCAGAACCTGGTCGATGAACTGACCGACACGAAATCGGACCGCAACCAGGAATGCATCGGCCAGGGAATCGCCAATGCCGCCACCGGCTTCATCGGCGGCATGGCCGGCTGCGCCATGATCGGGCAGAGCATGATCAACGTGAAATCCGGCGGACGCGGGCGGCTTTCGACCTTTACCGCCGGTTTCGTGCTGCTGATCCTGGTGGTGTTTCTGGGGGAATGGGTGGCGCAGATCCCGATGCCCGCGCTGGTGGCGATCATGGTCATGGTGTCGGGCGGCACCTTTTCCTGGTCTTCGCTGAAGAACCTGCGGACCCATCCGCGGTCCTCCTCGGTGGTGATGCTGGCGACCGTGGCGGCGGTGGTCTGGACCCACAACCTCGCCCTCGGGGTGCTGGCTGGCGTGCTGCTCTCGGGTATCTTCTTTGCCGCCAAGATCGCGCAGCTGTTCAAGGTCACGACCCATGTCACCCCCGATGGCCGGCTGCGCAGCTATGTGATCGAGGGGCAGCTGTTCTATGGCTCGGTCGAGGATTTCATGGCGGCTTTCGACTTCAACGAGGCGGTCGAGAAGGTGATCATCGACGTCAGCCGCGCCCATATCTGGGACATTTCCTCGGTGCAGGCGCTGGACATGGCGGTGCTGAAGTTCCGCCGCGACGGGGCCGAGGTCGAGATCGTCGGCATGAACGAAGCATCGGAAACCATCGTCGACAGGCTTGCCATCCATGACAAGCCCGGCGCGATGGACAGGCTGATGGCGCATTGAGGGAGGAAAGCATGAGCGAAGAACCGCAGAAGATCGTCGCGCTTGTCGATGCTCGGCCTATTCGGCCAGCGTCTGCGACCACGCCGCCTGGCTGTCGGGCCGCACCGGCGCGCCGATCGAGTTGATCCATGTGCTGGGCCGCCGCGAGGCACCAGCGAGGCCGGACCTGTCCGGCGCCATCGCGCTTGGCGCCCGCATTGCCTTGCTGGAGGAACGCGGCAGGGATCATGGCCGAGACCGCGATTCTGCCGGGGCCGCCGGAAACCGCGCTTGGCAAGCTGGTGGATGAGGCGGCCTTCGACATGCTGGTCATGGGGGTTACGGCCATTCGCGCATCCGCAGCCTGATCATCGGCTCCACCACGACCGCCATGATCCGATCCTGCAAGGTGCCCGTCCTCCTGATGCGCTGACCTCGTTCCGCCGGCATCATCCCGCCTCGGCGAGAGGAGGCGGGGGCATCCGAACCGCGCTGCAATGCGGCACTGCCGCATCCGGACGGCCGTTTTACGATGCCCCTCCTCCGGAAGCGGGCAAGCCAAGTCCGAGCAAGGGCAGTGACTGCGACCCCGCATCTCGTCACCACGACGGTTGCAGCCGTTCGCAGCGGCGCAGGATATCACCCCGTCATTTCAACTTGCGTTGATCAATCCCGACGCATTATATATCAACATATCTTGAGAGGTTGATTCGATGGAAGAGCAACGCGCCCTTGCCGGCTTCGCGGCGCTGTCGCAGGAAACCCGGCTGCGCATCGTCCGGCTGTTGGTCAAGGCCGGGCCAGAGGGCATGGCGGCCGGGGCCATCGGCGAGGCTCTGGGCGGCGCCAGCACCTCGCGGCTGTCGTTTCACCTGGCACATCTCGAACATGCCGGGCTGATCCGGTCCCGGCGCGAGGGGCGCTTCATCATCTACAGCGCCGTCTTTGCGACGCTGGCCGGGCTGATCGCATTCCTGATGCGCGATTGCTGCGACGGCCACCCCGAGATCTGCGCGCCGGTCGCGGCCGCGCTGTCCTGTTCCTGTGAACCCGGCAAGGATGCCCTGCATGGCTGACGCCTCGCCTCGTGTCTTCAACGTGCTGTTTCTCTGCACCGGCAACTCCGCCCGCTCGATCATCGCCGAAAGCGTGCTGCGCAAGGAGGGCGGCGCGCGGTTCCTGGCCTTCTCGGCCGGCAGCCAGCCGAAGGGAGAGGTGCATCCGCGGACCCTGAAGATCCTGCAGAACTACCATTACCCGACCGAAGGGCTGCGCTCGAAAAGCTGGGACGAATTCGCCGGGCCCGACGCGCCGGTGATGGATTTCGTCTTCACCGTTTGCGACGACGCGGCGGGCGAGGCCTGTCCCTATTGGCCGGGCCAGCCGATGACGGCGCATTGGGGCCTTCCAGACCCGGCAGCCGCGACCGGCAGCGAATTGCAGCGCGACATGGCCTTCGTCGAGACGCTGCGCTACATGAAGGCGCGCATCCAGGCCTTTGCCGCCCTGCCGATCGGCACCCTGGACCGCGCCAGCCTCGTCTCCAGGCTGCACGAGATCGGACGCTCCGAAGGCGCGACCGGGGCGGCGGACGGCATGGACGTCGTGATCTATCACAACCCGGACTGCGGCACCTCGCGCAACGTGCTGGCCATGATCCGCAATGCCGGGATCGAGCCGCATGTGGTGGAATACCTCAAGACACCGCCCTCGCGCGCGATGTTGGAACAGCTGATCGCCCGCATGGGCATCGCCCCGCGCGATCTGCTGCGCCAGAAAGGCACGCCCTATGCCGAGCTTGGCCTGGACGACCCGGCGCTGACCGACGCCGCGCTGATCGACGCGATGCTGGCGCATCCGGTGCTGATCAACCGCCCCACCGTGGTCAGCCCCAGGGGGGTGCGGCTTTGCCGGCCTTCGGAGCAGGTGCTGGATTTGCTGCCACCGCAGCAAGCGGCTTTCAGCAAGGAAGACGGCGAGCAGGTCGTGGATGCCCAGGGCAACCGCATCCGCCCGGCCTGAAAGGAATAGGTGATGACCCCCGACCGCCCGGCCCGCCGGCTTTCCTTTCTCGACCGCTACCTGACCTTGTGGATCTTCGCGGCCATGGCGATCGGCATCCTGCTGGGCACGCTGTTCTCCGGCCTGCCGGATGCGCTGAACGCCATGGCGGTGGGCTCGACCAATATCCCCATCGCCATCGGCCTGATCCTGATGATGTATCCGCCGCTGGCCAAGGTCCGCTACGAGGACCTGCCCCGGGTCTTTGCCGACAAGCGCGTGCTGATGCTGTCGCTGGTGCAGAACTGGCTGATCGGGCCGGTGCTGATGTTTGCGCTGGCGGTGATCTTCCTGCGCGACCAGCCGGAATACATGACCGGGCTGATCCTGATCGGCCTGGCGCGCTGCATCGCCATGGTGCTGGTCTGGAACCAGCTGGCGCGCGGCGACGGGCAATATGTCGCCGGGCTGGTAGCGTTCAACTCGATCTTCCAGATCCTGTTCTTCTCGACCTATGCCTGGCTGTTCCTGACCGTGCTTCCACCCCTGTTCGGGCTGGAAGGCAGCGTGATCGAGGTGGGTTTCCGGACGGTGACCGAGGCGGTGCTGATCTACCTGGGCATCCCCTTCGCCGCCGGGTTCCTGACCCGGCATGTGCTGATCGCGCGCAAGGGCGACGCTTGGTATCAGAACGTATTCCTGCCGAGGATCGGCCCGATCACGCTGGCCGCGCTGCTTTTCACCATCGTGGCGATGTTCAGCCTGAAGGGCGGCGACGTGCTGCGCCTGCCGCTCGACACGATCAGGATCGCTATCCCGCTGGTGCTGTATTTCGCCATCCAGTTCGTCGTCAGCTTCGCCATGGGCCGCCTGATCGCCCGGGACTATCCGCGCAGCACCGCCATCGCCTTCACCGCCGCCGGCAACAACTTCGAGCTGGCCATCGCCGTCGCCATCGCCGCCTATGGGCTGGCCTCGCCCGTGGCCTTCGCCGCGGTCATCGGCCCGCTGGTCGAGGTGCCGGTTCTGATCCTTCTGGTCAACGCCGCCCTGTGGCTGGGCCGCCGCTGGTTCCCCGCAGCAACCCCGCAAGAGGCCCGCGCATGATCCCCGACTTGCCGAACCTGTCGCCCGGTGCGGTCCACCAGCCGGACCTGCCCCCGGTTCCGCGCGCAACCCATCCGCCGCGCATCCTGCTGCTCTATGGCTCGCTGCGGGAACGCTCCTACAGCCGCTTCGCCACGCTGGAGGCCGAGCGCCTGCTGCGGCATTTCGGTTGCGAGACGCGGGTGTTCCACGCCAATGGCCTGCCGCTGCCCGAGGATGCCGACCCGTCGCATCCCAAGGTGCAGGAGCTGCGCGATCTGTGCCTGTGGTCCGAGGGCCAGGTCTGGACCAGCCCGGAACGCCACGGCGCGATGACCGGGGTGATGAAATCACAGATCGACTGGATCCCCTTGTCGATGGGGGCGATCCGTCCGACGCAGGGCCGCACGCTGGCGGTGATGCAGGTCTCGGGCGGCTCGCAGAGCTTCAATGCGGTGAACCAGATGCGGGTGCTGGGCCGCTGGATGCGGATGCTGACGATCCCCAACCAGTCCTCGGTCGCCAGGGCGTATCAGGAGTTCGACGAGGCCGGCCGCATGCGGCCGTCGAGCTATTACGACCGCATCGTCGACGTTATGGAGGAACTGGTGAAGTTCACCCTGGCGACCCGCGACCTGTCGGCCTTCCTGACCGACCGATACAGCGAGCGCAAGGAAGCCGCGGCAAAGCTCGAGGAACGGGTAAACCTCAAGGCTGCGACATGAGGCTGGAGAGGCCCGATATCGGGGGCAGATCGCGAGGACGCAGCCGGATTGTGCCAAGAGCGAGTGATCGGGTCTGAACCGGGTATGGAAAGCTCTCCAACGCTGCATTCCCGCGTTTGGTGCCGCGGCGCCTATCATCCGGGGAGTATCCTGAATTCTGTGTATCTGGCCCGTCCCATGGGGTTTCAGATACTCAAGCGGCGAAGCGCTCGCCGAACATTATGGCGAACTGGTTGCGGGGGGCAAACCATTCCGGACGTTGCGGCCATCTTTCTGAAGCTGCGGACCGCCAGGTAGATCAGCCTGGTGGCGGCATCATCGGTCGGGAACGAGCCGCGTGTCTTGATCGATTTCCGGATCACGCGGTTCAGGCTCTCGATGGCGTTGGTCGTATAAATCACCTTTCGGATTGCCGGATCGAAGGCGAGGAACGGGATCACCTCCTGCCACGACCGCCGCCAGGCCGGGGCAATGGAGGCGTATTTCGCGGCCCATTTTCCCCTCGAAAGCATCGAGCTCGGCGGCGGCCATGTCGGCGGTCGTGGCCCCGTAGATCCGGCGCAGGTCGGCCGCCACCGCCTCGCGGTCCTTCCATGAGCAGAAGTTCAGGCTGTGGCGAACCAGATGCATCGAGCCATGGGAACGCCATTGGTCCGAGAGCCCCTGGCGAGGGCAGGTCTGGACCATGGCCTCCGGAAAGGCAGCGGTGATCGCCTCCCTTCAGCCCGTCCACGACCGCGATCAGGATGTCCTGGAGCCCGCGGTTCTTCAGCTCGTTCATCACCGAGAGCCAGAATTCCTTCGAGATCGACATGCATGCTTCCTTTCCGTAAAGCATGGAACGGATCGGCTATACACAGAAAATCTGACACTCTCATCATCCGTCAGCTTTGGTCTGTCCTCAAGCAGAGTCGGCCCAAAGCTTACGGTCACCCCGAAGGCCCTCAATGCAGCGACCAGCATCAGGCGGCCGAAGGCAAACGTCGCTCTTCAGCCTTCATGGCAACGCCCCAAGCTCGACCTTGAGGTTGCATGCTCCGACTTACATGCCTTTCGATACGGTCCGAAGGCCGGCAAAAACCAAGAATACATCAAGGCTGGGTTCGCTGTCCTGTCTCCAGAACGGCCTCGATCAGGGCCAGTCCGGCATCCACGCGGGCGGGATTGGGAATGTTGCGATTGGCCAGGATGACCAGGCCCAGGTCCTCGTCCGGGATGAAGGCGACATAGCCCCCGAAGCCGTTGGTCGATCCGGTCTTGCTGAACAGCACTGCCTGATCGGACAGATCGGGCTGGTCCAACCGGGTCGCGGGCTGGCTTTCCATCACCATCTCGGCCGCATTCCCGGCCAGCAGCTGATCGCGGGAAACCGGCCAGGGATAGCGTTCCCAGATCATCGCCTGTTGGAAATGCTGTGTTCCCGTCCGGCCCGCATGCGCCTGCGCCACAGCCTCGCGCAGCTTAAGCGGGACGTCCGCGTCGCCCAGGTTGATCCGCAGGAAGCGCAGCATGTCCTGCAGGTCCGACTTCAGACCATAGGCCTCGTCGTCGAGCATCCCGGGATTGACCCGGATGGCGCTGTCGTCCCGGCGCGAATAGCCCCAGGCATAGCGCCGCATCTCTGCCTCCGGCACATCGACATGGGTGCTGTCCAGCCTCAGCGGCTGCAGGAGATGGGCGCGCAGCGCCTCGGCATAGGGTTCGCCGAAGGCCCGGGCGGCGATCCGTCCCAGAAGGCCAATGCTGACATTCGAATAGGACCGCTCGCCCTGGCCCGGCACCGGCTGCCAGTCCTGAAGCCAGCGCATCAGCGTGCCGTCGTCGCCGGCCTCATCCGGCACCTGCAGAGGCAGGCCGCCGGTCTGATGGGTGGCGAGGTCCATCAGCGAGACCGAGCCGATCGCGCTGCCTTTCAACTCCGGCAGATGCGCCGCAACCGGATCGGCCAGCGACAGGCGTCTCTCTTGCGCGGCCAGCGCGGCCAGCGTCACGTTGAAGGTCTTGCTGATCGAACCCAGTTCGAACAGCGTCTCGGCCGTGACGGGCACGGCGGCCGCGCGGTCGGCCATGCCGGCGGTATAGACATAGTCCTGCCCCCGCCAGGTGATGCCTACGGCAAGGCCGGGAATGTCATGCTCGGCGATGACGGGGGCGAAGATCCCGGCCGCCATCTGCTGGAACTCGGCCTCGCTCATCGCCGAGGCCGGCATGGCAAGGCCCGCTGCGATCAGGCCAAGGCCCGCGCATCCATAATTCATATTCATGTTTCTGCTCTGCTCATATCGGGGCGGCCCGGCTGCGGCCGCCATGCGCCGAGTTAAGGCGAAACGGCAACAGGACACAAACGATGATATTTCACTTCTGCCATGAGATAATCTAATTTCGGCGGCATGGATCGCCCGCAACTTCCCCTGAATGCCCTGCGCGCCTTCGAGGTGGCCTCGCGCCATCTGAACCTGACCCGCGCCGCCATCGAGCTTTGCGTGACGCAGGCGGCGCTGAGCCACCAGATCCGCGGGCTGGAAGAGCGCCTGGGGGTCACGCTGTTCCGCCGCGTCCCGCGCGGGCTGGTGCTGACCGAAGAGGGGATCATGCTGGCCCCGGTCCTGACCCGGATCTTCGACGAGATGTCCGGGACGCTGGACCGCTTTTCCGCCGGGCACTATCACGAGACGATCAACCTGGGCGTCGTCAGCAGCTTCGCCACGGAATGGCTGATCCCGCGCCTTGCGGATTTCCAGCGGCTCCACCCCTTTCTGGACCTGCGCATCCACACGAACAACAACCGCGTCGACCTGGCCGGCGAAGGGCTGGATCTGGCGGTGCGGTTCGGCGACGGCAGCTGGCACGGCGTGGCGGCGACCAGGCTGATGGGCGGCGCGATGATGGCGGTATGCGGCCCCGACCTGGCCGGGCGCCTGCGCAGGGTCGAGGACCTTCTGTCGGTGCCCCTGCTGCGATCCTATCGCGCGAATGAATGGGAGCGGTGGTTCGCCAGCCAGGGACTGCCGGCGCCGCAGCTGCGCGGCCCGGTCTTCGACAGCTCGCTGGCCATCGCTGAAATGGCCGCCCGGTCCCATGGGGTGGGGCTGGTGCCGGTGGCGCTGTTTTCGCCCTGGATCCAGGCCGGACGGTTGGCCCGGCCGTTCGAGGCCGAGCTTGCGGCGGGCGATTACTGGCTGACCCGCTTGCACGCCAGCCCCGAAACCACCGGGCAAGGCGCATTGCGGGAATGGCTCGTGGCGCGTTGCGAGGATGTCGCGTGACTGGATTGACGAGGCCGAAGACAGCATGATCACTTCCTTCGCCCGCGGCCTTAGGAGGGATTACGCCGCCATCGCAGCCGCGTTGCGGGAGTCCTGGTCGAACGGGCAGACCGAGGGTCAGATCAATCGTAACCGTCCGGCCTGACCGCTACCCGTTCCATCGCCAGGGCAGCAGGTCGTCGACCTTGGTGATCCTGTAGTCTGGGATGCGGGCGATGGTGTCGGCGAGCCAGGCGTGGGGATCGATTGCGTTGAGCTTGGCGGTTTCGATCAGCGTGTAGGCGATGGCAGCTGTCTTGCCGCCCGCTTCTGATCCGAAGAAGAGGTAGTTCTTCCGCCCGAGGGCTATGGCGCGCATTGCGCGTTCGGCGGCGTTGTTGTCGAGCTCGAGGATGCCGTGATCAAGGTAGGGGGCAGGCGCTCCATGCGAGTTAGCGCATAGCGGATGGCGGCCGCGAGTGGGGATTTACCCGAGATCGTGGTGAGCTGCATGGCCAGCCAGACCTCGAGATCGTCGAAGACCGGGGCGGCATGGGCGCGGCGGAGTTGCGCGCGAGGGTCAGGCGGCGAGCCTCGGGCCTCCTTCTCGACGGCGTAGAGCTGGGCGATCCGGGCGATGGCCTCTTCGGCGATGGGGGACGCCTGCGACCGGTGGATGTCGACGAACTTGCGCCGGACATGAGCCATGCAGGCAACTTCGCGGATGGCTCCGGAGCGATAGAGGTCCTCGAACCCGGCATAGCCATCGGCATGCATCCAGCCGCGGAACCGGGCGAGGTGATCCTTGGGGTGCTGGCCCTTCCGGTCGCCGGAGAACCGATACCATGCCGCTGGTGGAGCATCCCCGCCCCAGGGGCGCTCGTCACGGGCATAGGTCCAGAGCCGCGCGGTCTGGGTCTTGCCGGTGCCCGGCGCCAGCATCTGAACGGGCGTGTCATCCACGAAGATCGCTTCGGCCGACAGGACATGGCGCCCGATGGCCTCGGACAGCGGTTCCAGCAGGGCGGTGGTCTTGCCGACCCAGTCCGCCAGAGTAGAGCGGTCGAGGTCGATACCTTCGCGCTCGAAGATCTGGCTCTGGCGATAGAGGGGAAGATGGTCGGCATATTTACTGGCCAGGACATGGGCCAGCAGGCCAGGCCCGGGACGGCCGCGCTCGATGGGGCGCGTCGGCAGCGGGGCCTGGACGAACCGTTCGCAGCAGGCGCAGGTCAGCCGGGGCCGCACGATCCGGTTCACGATGAAGCGTCCCGGCACATACTCCAGCTCTTCGGTCACATCCTCGCCGATCCGGCGCAGCCGCCCGCCGCAATCGGCGCAGGCCTCGGCGCCCGGGGTCAGTTCCACTTCCATCCGCGGGATGTGATCCGGGATCGGCCGGCGCTTGGGGCGGTCCTTCTCCTCGATGTCCGGCAGCTTCATCCGCGCCGTCATCGCGGCAGCGGCGATCTCGCTGGTCTCGAGCGCCAGTTGCAGCTGCTCGGCCGTCTCCGACGAGGCTCCGAACCGCTGCGCCCGGTGCCCGGCCAACTGGTGGCGCAGCTTCTCGATCAGGATCGCCTGCGCCTTCACCTCGGCCAGAAGCCGCGCGGTGAAGCTGCGAAGCTCCTCGGGGTCGTCCGGCAAGGTCAGGGTGTGATCGAGCATGGGAGAAGTCTATCTCACGGGATTCCTTGTGGGAATCCTGCGATTGCATGCCCCTTGGATTAGCCTGCCGCCAAGGGCCTCCAGGTCCGCTCCGGCGCGCGCCAGTCGATCCCTTCCAGGAGCATCGACAGCTGCGCCGGCGTCAGCGCCACCTTGCCTTCCTTCGCCGAGGGCCACCATGAAAGCTTCCTCAGGAGCGCCCCGCCGGGCATGTGAGG
This sequence comes from Paracoccus sp. MA, assembly GCF_020990385.1. NCBI lineage: Bacteria > Pseudomonadati > Pseudomonadota > Alphaproteobacteria > Rhodobacterales > Paracoccaceae > Paracoccus > Paracoccus sp. MA. The sequence continues at coordinate 249,476 of NZ_CP087597.1, read as the reverse complement.
TAGGCCAGGACCATCCTCCGACACTCGCCTGCAAATCTCGCTGTCGACAGGCTGGCAGGATGCTGCTCGAGCGCACGGTGCGCGGCGGTTTCCAGCAGGGCCTCAAGCATCACCGCCGCCTCTGCCGGGTCGAGATCGGCGGCCAGTTCGCCCGCATGGCGCCGCAACTTTTCCTCGATCAGTGCCGCGATCCGGGCGCTGAGCGCCTTCCTGTGATCGCCACGACCGACGCGTGGCGCGATCTCGATCAGCACCTTGTGGAGCCGTGGATCGTGCGGGTGGCTCTCGAAAGCGGTCGCGACAAGCGCGTCGACCGTCTCGACCAGCGTATCGCCTGGTCCTGCCGCAATCGCCCGGGCGAAACGCGCAGCAAAGATCTCGCCGTAATGATCGACCACCGCCGCCGCCAGCGCCTGCTTGTTCGGATAATACTGGTAGAGCGAGCCGACGCTGACCCCTGCCCGCTCCGCCACCATCGCGGTGGTCATCCGCTCGAACCCGGCATGCACCAGAACCTGAGCGGTCGCCTCGATGATGGCGCGAACCGTGGCCTGCGCCCGGCTTTCTCGATCGAGGGGCCGGTGACCAGCCCTGCCGCGGCCTGGGCGGGGATGCGGCGGCGGAACGCGGCCCAGAAGCGGTCGTCGGGCCAGTCCTCGACCCGGTCGCTCAGCGGCACCTGCACGTAATAGCGCACGAGATTGTGGTTGCGCATCGAGGCCAGCGCGAAGCCATGCGGCGAATTGGCATAGATCAGCTCGTCGGCGACCGGCGGCGTGCGCGACAGGATGCCCAGCCAGCCGAAGGGATAGACCCGCTCGAATTCGCGGCGCCGATCCTCGGGGATGGTCTTGCGTGAGACGCCGTGAAAGCCGTCGCAGCCCGCGACATAGGCGCAGCTCAGGCGGTGGCGCCGGCCGTCCTGCGTGTATTCCACCGCCGCCTGCGGCCCGTCGAGGTCGAGGATGCGCACATCCTCGACGCCGTGCAGGATGGTCGTGCCCAGCCGCCCGCCGCCCGGCCGGCGATCTGGCGCGCCACCTGTTCCAGCGTGGCAAGGCCCGGCGTCGCGGCGGCCTGCCGGCGGGTCATGCCGACCGCGCCGGACAGGAACCTTGCTCCGGTCGGGAACTCGACCAGCAAGCCGCGCTCGACCTCGTCCAGCACCACCCCGCGCGAGATGAACCACAGGCTGTCCGAGGCCAGGCAGATCCCCCGCCGCAGCGCCAGCGAGACCAGATAGGCATCGACCGAGGCGCGGATCAGCACCGTCGCAGGCGGCAGGATCAGCCAAGTAAGCGGCTTCATGTTCAACGCTGGGCGCTGCCCTGCTGTGGCATCCCTGCCAGCGCCAGTGCAACCAGATCTGCCTGATGGCGCAAACGGATTGGGTGGAGCGCCGTTTGCCGAGCACACAGATGCGTAAGCCGCGCGGGATTGGGGGCCAGTTCCGCAACCTCGTTCAACCTCTGCCAGACTGCCGCCATGGCGGCCTCGATCGTCAGCAGCATGAAGGCATGCGCTGCACCGGCCGGGTCCGGAGCCGCCTGCATCCGCTTGCACGCGGTCTCCCAGATCGCGCGGGTTTCGGGCAGGGGGTCCAGGAACTCGGCGAAGGCTCTTGCCGCCGCCCCGTCCGCCTGCTTGAGCAGCCGCGTTGCCAGAGCCAAGGCGTGAATGCCGTTCGCGCCTTCATAGATCGTGGTGATCCGAGCGTCGCGCAGTGCCTGCTCGACGCGGTATTCGCGCAAGTAGCCGTAGCCGCCCATCACCTGAATGGCGAGATTGGCAGCAGCGACGCCCGCTTCGGTGCAGGCGAACTTGCAGACCGGGGTCAGAATATCAACCAGGCCCGGGCGCTCGCTCAATTCCAGCTCCACCAGGGCGCGATAGGTCAGCGCCCGTCCGCCGATGGCGAGTGCGTCGGCATCGTCCAGCATGCGTTGTACATCGGGATGCGCCTCCAGCATCGCGGGCGCGCCTCCGACCCGGCCCTGGCGGCGCGTCGCGGCATAGGCACGCGCGATGTGACTGGCGCGGGCGGCATGGGCCACGCCCTGCAAGGCCACGTCCAGCCGCGCATGGTTCATCATCGTGAACATGGCCGTCAACCCGTCGCCTTCAGCCGCCAGCAGTTCGGCAGGGACGTTGTCGAACAGCATCTGGCAAGTCGGAGAGCCGTGCAGGCCCAGCTTTTCCTCGATCCGGGTAACGGATACCGGCAGGGGCTTGCCGTCGTCATCGTGAGAGGGGACCAGAAACAGGCTAAGCCCTTTGACCCCGCTTGCGGCATCGCCGGTGCGGGCCAGGACCAGATGCAGGATGCGGGGCGTCAGGTCGTGATCGCCACCCGAGATAAAGATCTTTTCGCCTTCGATCCGCCAGCCCTCGCCGTCGCGATACGCGCGGCAACGGATGCCCGAGAGGTCCGAGCCGGCCCCGGCCTCCGTCAGCGCCATGGTCGCCAGCCAATCGCCGGACGCGAGGCGCGGCAGCCACAGGGCCTTCTGATCGTCGGTCCCGAACCGGGTGATGGTGCGCGCCGCGCCCGCTACCAGCCCGGTGATCATCTGGAACGCGTGCGAGGCTCCGGCCAGAATTTCAGTCACGGCACCCGCGACAGGGGCGGGCATCCCCTGCCCGCCTGCCGCTTCGGGCAGGGTCAGCGCGGGCCAGCCCTGATCGGCAAAGCCGCGATAGGCGGCGACCAGCCCGGCGGGCATCCTGACCCGGCCGTCCTCGATCCGACAGCCCTGCAAGTCGGCGGCCTCGTCGGCGGGCGCAACCTCGGCTTCGGCAAAGCGGGCGAACTGAGTCACGATCTCGCGCACGAGATCCTCGTCCCAGCCAGGCAGGCGCCCAGCCTCGGCGACGTGTTCCAGCGAAAAGAGGATGTCATCGACAGGGGCGGCAAAGGGGGTCATCCGGCTTGCTCCAGGCCCAGCAGGCGGGCGGCATTGTCCTTGAGGATTTTCGGGCGGTTTTCGGGCTTGATCGGCAAGGCTTCGAACTCTGCAAGCCAGCCCTCGGGCGCAATCATCGGCCAGTCCGATCCGAACAGGACGCGATCCTTCAGCAAGGAATCAGCGTATCGAATCAGGATCGGCGGAAAATATCTGGGCCGCCAGCCGGACAGGTCGATCCAGACATTGGGCTTGTGCGTGGCGACGGCCAGCGCCTCCTCCTGCCAGGGGAAGGAGGGATGCGCCATGACGATGGGCATGTCGGGGAAATCCGCCGCCACATCATCGAGATGGATCGGATTCGAATATTTCAGCCGCATGCCGTTTCCGCCGCGCATGCCCGCGCCGACGCCGGTCTGGCCGGTGTGGAACAGGGCCGGCAGGCCGGATTCGGCGATCGCCTCATAGAGCGGCCAGGCCATGCGGTCGTTGGGATAGAATCCCTGCATGGTCGGATGGAACTTGAAGCCGCGAATGCCGTGGTCGGCGATCAGCCGCCGTGCCTCGCGCGCGCCCATGCGGCCGCGGGCCGGGTCGATGGAGGCGAAGGGGATCAGGATGTCGGCGTGGCGGGCGCAGGCCTCGGCCACCTCCTCGTTGGCATAGCGGCGATAGCCGGTCTCGCGCTCGGCATCGACGGGAAAGATCACCGCCGCAATCCGCTGGGCGCGATAATGCGCCGCCGTTTCGTCAATGGTCGGCGGGTGCTGCCATGGCGCGCGGAAATAGCGCGCCATGGCCGATTGCAGATCGTCATAGCCGTCATCGGCATGGCAGCCGCAGGGCTCCTCGGCATGGGTGTGAAAATCGATGGCCCGCACGGCCGCCAGGTCGATCATGGCAAGCTCCGGCTCAGGCAGGTTGTGCGGCGGCCCGGCGGCGCATCAGCAGCACCACCGTGGTCAGGCCGGCGACCAGCGTGATCGGCACCAGCGCCACCATCACGTCCGAGGGCGTGAAGCCCGCCGCAACCAGCGCACCCGCCAGCAGCGGCCCGGCGATAGAGCCCAGCCGGCCGACGGCGACCGCGGTGCCGACGCCGGTGCCGCGGATCTCGAACGGGTAGCATTGCGGCGCGATGCCGTAGAGGATGGCCTGCACGCAGAGGATCGCGCCCCCGACCAGCGCGCCGCCGATCAGCATCAGCGCCAGGTTCGCGGGCAGCATCGCCAGCATCAGCAGGGCCGCGGCCGCGGCGGCAAAGCACAGGGCCACCGGGCCGACAGGCCGGGCGCGGTCCAGCATGCGGCCGCCGATCAGGCTGCCCAGGACGCCGCCGATGTTGAACAGTATCTGCACCGTCGAGGCTTCCGAACGCTCAAGCCCGCGCGACACCAGAAGCTGCGGCATCCAGTTCAGCAGCAGATAGACGACCAGCAGACCCAGGAAGAAGGACAGCCACAGCGCCGCCGTGGTGGCCAGCGTGCCCGGCGCGAAGACCTGCGACAGCGCGCCGGTGGCGGATTTCACCTCGGCCTTCACCACCGCCAGCGGCGGCAGCATGAATTGCACGAAGGGCACCAGGATCAGCGGCAGGATGCCGCCCACCAGGAAGATCGTATGCCAGTCGCCGCCATGCAGGCCCAGCATCGACACGCCGCTGGCGATGGCGCCGCCCAGGGGAATGCCGGCATACATGATCGAGACCGCCTTGCCGCGATTGGCCGGATTGGTCGATTCCGCGGCGATGTTGACCAGGTTCGGCAGCGCCCCGCCCAAGCCGATGCCGGTCAGGAAGCGCATGACGACCAGCTGCTCGAAACTGGCGGTATAGGCGGTGGCGATGGAAAAGACGCCAAAGGCCACCAGCGCGATCGCCAGCCCGGTGCGGCGACCCCAGGCATCGGCGATGCGCCCGCCGGCCAGCGCGCCGAAGATCAGCCCGAAGGTGGCCGAGGAAAAGAACAGCCCGATCTGTTGCGGCGTCAGGCTGAAGGCGGGGGCCAGCTTCGGCACGGCGACTCCGGCGGCCTGCAGGTCGAAGCCCTCGATGACGGCAGCCAGAAAGGCAAGCGTCAGCGCCCGCCCCCCGCCGTGGCGGTGGTCAGTGATGGTCTGCATGGATTCCTCCCTTGGGCGGGGCCTCTTCTCCCCGCGAATGATGCGGCGGGGGCCTAGCCCTCGCCGTCCTCTCTCCAGATGATGGCCAGCATGCGGCGCAATTCAGCGCGTTCAGCCGGGGTCAGACCGGCCAGCATCCTGTCCTCATGCGCGCCGACCAGACCCAACATGCGCTGCGCCTCTTCCCGGCCTTTGGCGGTCGGGAACAGGCGCTGGATGCGGTTGTCGTCGGGATCGGCCTCGCGCAGGAACAGCCCGCGCGATTCCAGTTCGGCCAGCACCGACACGATATTGGCGCGCTGCATGCGCAGGATGCGGCAGATCTCGGCCGAGCTGACGCCGGGCCATTCGGTGATGGTCAGCAGCACGCTCATCGACACGGTGCGCAGCCCTGCGGCCTCCAGCGCGGCATTGGCGCCGTGCAGGTCCCAGGACGAGGCGCGCTTCAGGTGATAGCCGATCAGATCGCGCAGCTGCAGGGGCGATTCGGCCCCGGTTTCCTGCGCTTTCTTCAAGGATTCTCCGGACATGCCTGCCTCCCCCGGGGTGTCTTCGATGGCACTGAAAATAATGCTATGCAATATAACAGTCAATCGCTATGTTACATAGCAGTTGGCTTGGTGTGCGATTCGGTTCACGCTGCCGGCCATGCCTTGGAGGAGGAAAAGCATGAGTTTCGTCAGCATGAAGATCGCGGGCGCCGACCGTGTCGCCTCGGACGGCCGCACGTTCCGCCGGCTGAACCCGATCACCGGCGCGGTGGCCAGCGAGGCCCCGGCCGCCAGCGTCGCCGATGCGGTGGCCGCGGCCGATGCCGCAGCGGCCGCGTTCCCGGCCTGGGCCGCGCTGGGTCCCAATGCCCGGCGCGCGGCGCTGTTGAAGGCTGCCGATGCGCTGGCCGCCAAGGGCGACGCCTTCGTTGCCGCCATGGCCGACGAAACCGGCGCGACCGAGCCCTGGGCGCGGTTCAATGTCATGATCGCTTCGTCCATGCTGCGCGAGGCCGCCGCCCTGACCACCCAGGTCGCGGGCGAGGTCATCCCCTCTGACAAGCCCGGCTGCATGGCGATGGCGATCCGAGAGCCGGCCGGCGTCTGCCTGGGCATCGCGCCCTGGAACGCGCCGGTGATCCTCGGCGTGCGGGCCTTGGCGACGCCCTTGGCCTGCGGCAATGCCGTGGTGTTCAAGGCCTCGGAAATCTGCCCGCGCACCCACGGGTTGATCGTCGAGGCGCTGGACGAGGGCGGCTTGCCAGCCGGTCTGGTCAGCCTGGTCACCAACGCCCCCGAAGACGCGGGCGAGATCGTCGGCGCGCTGATCGATCACCCGGCGGTGCGGCGCATCAATTTCACCGGTTCGACCAAGGTCGGCCGGATCATCGCCGAACGGGCGGCGCGGCAGCTGAAGCCTTGCCTGCTGGAGCTGGGCGGCAAGGCGCCGTTCCTGGTGCTGAAGGACGCCGATCTGGACGAGGCGGTCAAGGCCGCGATCTTCGGCGCCTTCTTCAACCAGGGCCAGATCTGCATGTCGACCGAGCGGATCATCCTGGCGCCCGAGATCGCCGATGACTTCGTCGCCCGCTTCACCAAGCGCGCCGCCGCGCTGAAGGCCGGCGATCCGCGCGACGGAAGCGCGCCGCTGGGTGCCGTGGTCGATGCTCATACCGTCGAGAAGGTCACGGCGCTGATCGAGGACGCACGCGGAAAGGGCGCCGAGATCCATTCCGCCGGCGCCGCCGAGGGCGTGCTGATGCCGGCGCAGGTCGTGGACCGCGTGACCGAAACGATGCGCATCGCCACCGAGGAAAGCTTCGGCCCCATGGTCGCGATCTTCCGCGCACGGGACGAAGATGACGCCATCCGCATCGCCAATGCCACCGAATACGGCCTGTCGGCGGCGGTGTTCTCGAAAGACATCGCCCGCGCCATGACGGTCGCGCGGCAGATCAGGTCCGGCATCTGCCACATCAACGGCCCGACCGTGCATGACGAGGCGCAGATGCCCTTCGGCGGCACCAAGGACTCGGGCTATGGCCGTTTCGGCGGCAAGGCCGGCATCGCCGAATTCACCGAACTGCGCTGGATCACCATCGAGACCCAGCCGGGCCATTACCCGCTATAAACCTTCGATCCCCATGCTGCCGGATGCCCGCGCCGAATCCTTCGGCGCGGGCCGGCACCGCACATCCCGAAAGGACCCCCAATGGCAAATGATCACGACACCGTCGCCTATGACATCAAGGATGGCATCGCCTGGCTGCGCTTCAACCGCCCCGACAAGCGCAACGCCATGTCGCCCACCCTGAACCGCGCCATGATGGAGGCGCTGGACGAGCTGGAATTCCGCGAAGACGTCGGCGTGCTGGTGCTGACCGGTGAGGGCTCGGCCTGGACCGCCGGCATGGACCTCAAGGAATATTTCCGCGAGACCGAGGCGCAGGGCCTGAAGGGCACCCGCAAGGCGCAGCGTGAATCCTATGGCTGGTGGCGCCGGCTGCGCTGGTATCAGAAGCCGACCATCGCCATGGTCAACGGCTGGTGCTTCGGCGGCGGCTATGGCCCGCTGTTCGCCTGCGACCTGGCCTTCTGCGCGGACGAGGCGAAGTTCGGCCTGTCGGAAATTAACTGGGGCATCCTGCCCGGCGGCGGCGCGACCAAGGTGGCGGTGGAGCTGCTGCCCTTCCGCAAGGCGATGTATCACGCCATGCTGGGCGAGCCGATCAACGGCAAGACCGCCGCCGACTGGGGGCTGGTCAACGAATCCTTGCCGTTGGCCCAGCTCAAGGAGCGGGTGATCCAGGTCGCGAATATCCTTCTGGAGAAGAACCCGGTCGCTCTGAAGGCGACCAAGGATGCCGTGCGCCGCGTCGGTCTGATGACCTATGACGATGCCGAGGATTACCTGGTCCGCGCCCAGGAAGCGGCCAATTCCTACGACAACGAGGGCCGTAAGGAGGGCATCCGCCAGTTCATCGACGAAAAGAGCTACAAGCCCGGCCTTGGCGCCTATGACAAGAGCCGGCAGGGCTGAAGCCGGGAAAGGGAGGAGGACATCATGCTCGATTTCATCTCGCCCGACCCGGTCGCGCTGCATGCGCGGCTGCGGCCGCAGGCGGTGGCGGCCGTCGATCTGGCGACCGGGCGGCGCTGGAGCTATGACGATCTTGATCGCGACATCCAACGGGCGGTCGCGGTGCTGGCCGCGCGCGGCATAGACCGCGGCGACCGGGTGGCGGCGCTGGCCCGCAACAGCGTGCAGCAGGTCATCCTGCAACAGGCGCTGATGCGCATCGGCGCGATCTTCGTGCCGCTGAACCGGCGGCTGTCGCTGCCAGAGCTGGCGCGGCTGATGCTGGACTGCACGCCGCGCCTGCTGGTCGCCGACCAGGACCTTCCGGACCTGCCGCCGGGCTGCGCCGCGACGACCATGGCGGAATTTGCCGCAGCCCTGGACGCGGCACAGCCCGCGCCGCGCTGCCCGCCGCATTCGGGGCTGGATTGCTGCATCATCCTGTACACGTCGGGCACATCCGGGACGCCCAAGGGGGCGATGCTGACCTCGCAATTCCTGCTGGCGACGGCGGTGAACTTCAACGTCCTGGGCGAGGTGGACACCGGCGCCGTGTTCCTCTGCGACAGCCCGATGTTCCATGTCATCGGCATCGTCACGCAGATCTGGCCACCGCTGCTGCGCGGCGGGCGCATCCTGGTCTCGCCCGGTTTCGACGCCGAGCGGACCAACGACCGGCTGGCCGATGCCGATCTGGCGGTGACGCATTACTTCTGCGTGCCGCAGATGGCCGAGGCGCTGCGCCATGCACCGAACTTCGCCCCCGGCCGCTGGACCCGGCTCAAGGCGCTGTTCACCGGCGGCGCGCCGAACCCGCCCGCGCATATCCGCTGGTGGCTGGATCAGGGCGTGCGCATGGTGGACGGCTATGGCATGACCGAGACCGGCACCACGCTGGGCATGCCGCTGAACCCGGAGCTGATCCGTAACAAGGCCGGCGCCGTCGGCCTGCCGGGGCCGCTGACCACGGTGCGGCTGGTCGACGAGGCGGGCCGCGACGTGCCCGACGGCACCGCGGGCGAGATCCTGATCTTCGGCCTGAACGTCATCCCCGGCTACTGGAACCGTCCCGAGGAACGCGACCGCGCCTTTACCCCCGACGGCTGGATCCGCACCGGCGACATCGGCATCCGCGACGCGGACGGCTTCATCAGCATCGCGGATCGCAAGAAGGACATGTTCATCTCGGGCGGCGAGAACGTCTATCCGGTCGAGGTCGAGGCCGCGCTGGTCGAACATGCCGCCGTGCGCGAAGTCGCCGTAATCGGCATCCCCGATGCGCGCTGGGGCGAGGTCGGCTGCGCCTTCATCGTGCCCGCGCCCGGCAGAGCCCCGACGCCGGAAGAGCTGACCACGCATTGCCAGCGCCTGATCGCCCGTTACAAGGTGCCCAAGCAGTTCCGCATCATCGAAAGCCTGCCCCGCACCGGCTCGGGCAAGGTAATGAAGCATGTGCTGAAACAGGGCATCTGATCACGGGGCGGCATTCAGGGTTTCGGGGACCCCCGCGTCATGTTCGGGGCGCCTCAAACCCGTGATCGGATAAGCCTGCAATCCTTTGAGGGAAAATCACATGGCCATCAGGCCATGTTTTGGAGCGGCGGCGGCGCTTGTCCTGTTGCCCATGACAGCGTTTGCGCAACCGCATTGCAAAGACCTGAAAGGCCGGAGCGATGAGGGCGCGGCGGTTTCGCAAGCGCATCAAGCACGACAAGCGCCGCTACAAACGCCGCATCCGCATCAAGATCATGTTCGGCAGACCCAAGGATTGGCGCCGCGTCGCCACTCGTCACGACAGATATCCAAAGGTCCTCCTCTCCCCATAGCCCTCGCCGCAACTGTCATGTTCCGGCTCTGAAAAGCAATGAGTCTGGACCCTGAAGGCCGCTTCGGGGAATCCGCACAGCAGCGTCCCGCCAAGTGCAAATGGCAGGCATGGGCAGACCTTGCCTGAAGGCGTGCCAGCATTCGCAGCCGTTCGTTTCGACCTTGCAGCGCCCATCGGGTCGCCCTGAAATCACCCCGGATGGAACGGGAAGATCACCGGCACCAGCCCGATCGCGACAGCGAGGACGATGGCGACCAGCGGCATTCCGATCCGCGTGAAATCCCAGAACCTGTAGCCGCCCGGACCTATGACCAGGGTGTTGACAGGCGAGGACACCGGCGTCAGGAAGGCGGCCGATGCCGCCAGCGCCACGGTCATCGCGAAAGGATAGGGCGACACCCCGAGGTCGGAGGCGAGCGCCAGCGCGACCGGCCCCATCAATACCGCGGTCGCCGTGTTCGAGATGAACAGACCCAGCATGGCCGTGGTCACGAAGATCACCGCCAGCGCGGCGCGGGGCGCCGACTCCCCGACCATGATCCGCAGCGCCTCGGCCGCCAGGTCGATGCCGCCCGTCTTCTGAAGCGCCAGCGAGAACGGCAACATGCCGATGATCAGCACCAGGCTCTGCCAGTGGATCGAACGATAGGCCGAGGCCATGTCGACACAGCCGAAAAGCCCCATCAGCAGGCAGCCGATCAGCGCCGCCAGCACGTTGGGGACGATGCCGGTCATCATCATCACGACGACCAGGGCCAGGATGGCGATGGCGGGAACGGCGCGGAAAGGCGCCTCCAGCAATTCGTCGATCTCTCCCGGCAGGGCCAGCACGACCAGGTCCCGGCCCTGATGGACCTGCCGGATGCGGCTCCAGGGACCGACCGACAGCAGCACGTCGCCACCGCGCAGGACGGTCCGCGCATCGACATCCCCGATCGGCTGGTTGTCGCGGCGCAGGCCGACGACCGCAAGGCCATGGACCGACCGGAACCGCGACTGCGCGATGCTTCTGCCGACAAGCGGCGAGTCGGGCGGCACGATCAGCTCGGCCATGCCGATCTCTTGCGCGTGATCGGTGAAGTAGCGCCCCGAGATGGGCAGCCGGCGCAGCCCGTGGCTGCTGCAGAACGCCTCGATATCCGTGCCTTCCCCGAACACGTCCAGGAACAGGGCGTCCTCGGCCTGCAGGATGGTCTCGGCCCGCGGCTGGATCAGCCGCCGGCCATAGGTGGTCGACCGCTCGATGCCCAGGATGTTGATCCCCGCCGTGCCGCGCAGATCCAGCTGGTCCAGCCGCTTGCCGACCAGCCCCGACCGGGCCGACAGCTGCAGGCGGAACTCGCGCCCGGCCAGGCCATAGCTGGCGATCCAGTCGGCAAGCCTTGGCCGGCGGCTGTCCGCAGCCGGGCTTTCCGCCGCCAGCCAGCGCCGGGCGACCAGCATGTAGCCGATCCCCAGCAGCAGGATCGGCAGCCCGAACGGCGTGAAGTCGAAAAAGCCGAAGCCCTGATACCCCTCGCGCCGGAGCAGGCTGTCAAGCACGAGGTTCGGGGCCGTGGCGACCAGCGTCATCATCCCGCTGATCAGCGCCGCCGCGCTCAGCGGCATCATCAGCCGCCCCGGGGCCACCCCGATCTTCGCCGCGATCCGCAGCACGATGGGGATGAAGATCGCGACCACGCCGGTCGAGCTCATGAAGGCGCCGATCCCGGCAGCGGCCGCCATCAGCAGCGTGATCAGCCGCATCTCGGACGCGCCGGCATGGCGCACCAGCAGATCACCGGTGCGCTGCGCGACCCCGGTGCGCACAAGCGCCTCGCCCAGAACGAAAAGTGCCGCGATCAGGATGACATTGGGGTCGCTGAAGCCGGCCAGCGCCTCGTCGAGGGTGATGATGCCGGTCAGCGGCAGCGCCACCAGGGCCAGGATCGCGACCACGTCCATGCGCGGCCGGTTCAGCGCGAACATCGCAATCGCCGCAGCCAGCAGCACCAGGACAATCAGCAGTTCCGTCGCCATCTTCCCGCCTCTCGGACATGTCTCGTTTCCGGCTGCGCGCAGCATGCGGCCGGGCCGACCTTCGGCAAGGCGACCCTCCGGCGTCAAGTCGCCTGCCGGAAAGGCGTGACGCCGCCGTCTTCGGGCCGGCCAGGATTGCCGTTTGGAATGGTCTGCCCGGATCCTGCTCGAATCTCCGCCCGAGGGAGCGCTGCTTCGCCGCGTGACGATGGTCATTCCGGGGGGCCTGTCCTCAGCTGCCGGTCGAGGCCGCGGAAACCTCCCGGCGCAACCAATCCAGATAATCGCTGATCGCGCCCTCGTCTCGCTTGCAATAGGACCATTTCAGGTGCTTGCGCACCGTGATGAATTCCCCCTGCCTGAGAATGTCCAGATGCCTGCCGGCCGTCGGCTGGGCAACCCGATCCACCAAGTGCCGCGAACACATGGTTTATATGGATGTTTGGGATCTGTTTGGTTGCGGGGCGCGCATTGGACACTGTTTCGCAATGTCGAGGGCGCTCAATCTCTCTGCAGCGCATCCATGCCAAGTAAGCTCTCGCAGCGGCACCGATGCACCCCCATTGGTGCGCTCTCAAAATCCCTGATAGAGGAAGTCAAGCGCGCGGGTCACCACTTCGGACTGTCGAGCCAACGTCCCTGCCGGTCGGCGAAGCAGGCTGGTGGGCACGGCAGAGAGAAACTGTGTCGCCATGACATGGGGAATCTCATGGATGTCAAACACGGGGTTGAGGATCGTTGCTGGCCTTGGCGCGTGATCGCGCGGCATCAGGGGCACAACGATCCGCGTGTTCAGATCCGACAGCAGATCGCTTTGTACATCCAGAAGATAGCCGCCCTGGTCCGGATTCCGATACAGATCGAACCGCGCCATCAGAAAGGACGATAGGCTGCCAAGGGCAAGCCTTTTTCATCGACCCAGGCATTCGAAGCGGCCAAGGCTTCCGCATTCTCCTGCCGCCACCGCTCGGCACGCGCTTCATGCACAGCCTGACGCAGCCCTGCTTCGGCGGCACGCGACAGGTTGATGCCGAGTGCGCGAGCATCGCTCAGCAGCGATTGATCGAGTGACAGGTTTGCCGCCCGGCGACCAGATTGGGCCATGATCATCCTCCATATCGCCGGCCAATATATGCGCATGAAAGATGCAAGGCAAGAATGCGCATCATTTCAGTGCGACCTCGCACGGATGACCACCACAATCGCCCGCTCCGGTGTTCATCATCCAGCGCCGGCGCCGGACCCGGTGATCGCACAGCTTGTCGAGCGCCTAGCCAACGAGCGGCACTGGCGGCTGGCCAAAATAGAAGCTCTGATTCGGGATGCGTAATCAGCCGGAATTGGACGATCCTCCTGTGCAAGAAGGTTCCGGCAGGACGGCTAAACGGCGGCGTTCACGACATCGCTGAAATCCCATCTTCAATTCCCGTACGCGCTCCTGAGGGTCAACCTCCCATCACGGCCCCCGTTGAGCATCCTGTGCGCAACTTCTACTGTCGCCGAAAACCGCAAGGGGGACAGGATGCTGACAGGACCGATCCGCAACCAAATCGACCAGATATGGAACGCCTTCTGGTCGGGTGGTGTCTCGAACCCGCTTTCGGTCATCGAGCAGCTGACATTTCTCATGTTCATCAAGCGGCTCGACGACCTGCACACGGTCGAGGAAAGCAAGGCCGAGATGCTGGGCCCGCCGATGGAGCGCCGTATCTTCCCCGAAGGCGCGGACCCCAAGGGTGAACCCTATGACAACCTCCGCTGGTCGCGCTTCAGGAATTTCGAGGCGCGCGAGATGATGCGGATCGTGGACGAACACGTCTTCCCCTTCCTGCGCGCGATGGGCGAGGCGGGTTCCTCTTACGGCACCCATATGAAGGACGCGCGGCTGGGGTTCTCGAACCCCAACCTGCTGGCCAAGGTCGTGCAGATGCTGGACGACATCCCCATGGACGACCGCGACACCAAGGGCGACGTCTATGAATACATGCTGGGCAAGATCGCCAGCGCCGGGCAGAATGGCCAGTTCCGCACGCCGCGCCACATCATTCAGTTGATGGTCCACCTGATGGCGCCGCAGCCCACCGATACGATCTGCGACCCGGCGGCGGGCACCTGCGGCTTTCTGGTCGCGGCCGGCGAATACCTGCGCGACCACCATCCGCAGATGCTGCGCAACCGCGAACAGCGCGAGCATTTCCATAACCGCATGTTCCACGGCTTCGACTTCGACAGCACGATGCTGCGCATCGGCGCGATGAACATGGTGCTGCACGGGGTCGAGAACCCGGACGATCCGCACCAGCCTGTCGGCATCGATCGACAGGGCAACGCTCAACCGCCGCCCGTTGGCCAGCGTGATCTCGATCCGATCGCTGGCCTCCGCCGCTGGCGGCTTGCCCGGGAACTCCGGCTGCGGCTCCGCCGCGATCTCCACCGGCGAAAATGCAGTGGGGCCGCCCTCCAGCAGACCCTTGTGATAAGCCCGGCGCCACTGCGTCAGCAGCGCCCGCGATATCCCGTACCGACGCGCAACCGCAGACCCCTGACGGTGCCCGCGATAGCTCTCCTCGACGATGCGAAGCTTCACCGCATCCGTCCACGTCCGACGTCGGCCAAGCTCGCCCGCCGGAAGGACCTCGAATTGTGAAATGACCTTAGCGCATGACATAACGCATGCCTTAAGTCATGAAGCTAACCCGATGCAGACGGCCCACGGCGGAACCTTACAAGCTAATCGCTGCGGTATCGCTTGTTTCGATGTTGAGCATCGGCGCCGCCTGCGCCCAGGACAGCGCGCAACTGGAACAGTTCCCGATCCGCGACGACTAGGGTCAGGATGCATTGATTTCTGTTGCGCTGCGTGATTCACGCCTCCGAAAACGGAGCGGTGACATGAGCGATCTCTTCTGGCTGACCGACGCGCAGATGGCGCGCCTGGCTCCCTTCTTTCCCAGGTCGCACGGGAAGCCCCGGGTTGAAGACAGACGGGTGCTGAGCGGGATTATTTTCATCAATCGCAATGGCTTGCGTTGGCGCGATGCGCCCGCCGCGTATGGCCCACATAAGACGCTCTACAGCCGGTGGAAGCGTTGGAGCGAAAAGGGCATCTTCGCGCGGATGATGGCCGGGCTGGCAGCGGAACACGGCGAGAAAACGACCGTGATGATCGACGCAACATACCTCAAGGCCCATCGAACGGCGACCAGCATGGCCGCCAAAAAGGGGGGCGTGGTCGCCTGATCGGTCGAACCAAAGGCGGTATGAACACCAAGCTGCACGCCATCTGCGACAGTCAGGGCCGACCGATCGACCTGTTCGTCACCGCTGGACAGGTCAGCGATTATATCGGCGCTCGGGCCCTGCTGAGTGGCCTGCCAAACGTCAAATGGCTACTCGGGGATCGTGGCTATGACGCTGACTGGTTCAGAGAAGCGTTGCAGGACAAGGGGATACGTGCCTGCATCCCAGGCCGGAAGAAACGCAAGACGCCGATCAAATACGATAAGCGGAGATACAAGCGGCGTAACCGCATCGAGATCATGTTCGGCAGGCTCAAGGACTGGAGGCGCGTCGCGACCCGCTATGTGTCAATCGGCACGCAACTTTGACCCCCTTTCGGCGCCCAATAATGACCCCGCTTGGTCAGCACGGGTAGCTGGCCCGATGCGGTGTAGCCTCCATACAGCGCAACCGGATCGGGCCAGCGGCGTCTCGGTCATTCCCGCGTCTTGAAGCGCCAGCTCTCGTTGCCGGTCTCGACGATGTCACAGTGATGGGTCAGTCGGTCGAGGAGCGCCGTTGTCATCTTCGCGTCTCCGAAGACGGTCGGCCATTCGCCGAAGTCGAGGTTCGTCGTCACGATGATCGAGGTGCGTTCGTAAAGGCGACTGATGAGGTGGAACAGGAGCTGGCCACCCGTCTGGGCGAACGGCAGATATCCCAACTCGTCGAGGATCAGGAAGTCGAGGCGGCACAGGAGATCCGCAGTGCGTCCCTGTCGGTCGGCGCGGGCTTCGGCGTCCAGCTTGTTCACCAGGTCCACGACGTTGAAGAAGCGGCCGCGCTTGCCACGGCGGATGCAGGCCCGGGCGATGCTGACGGCAAGGTGGGATTTGCCGGTCCCGGTGCCGCCGATGAGGACGACGTTACGCTGATGCTCGAGGAACTCTCCGGAGGCCAGATCGCGCACCAGCGTTTCGTTTACGGGCGTGTCTTCGAAGCTGAACTCGTCGACTTCCTTGGCCAAGGGCAGCTTGGCGATGGTCATCTGGTATTTGATCGAGCGAGCTTGTTTCTCGCTGATCTCGGCGTTCAGCAGGTCGCCCACGATTTGCTGCGGTTCGTGCTGTCGCTTCACCGCCGTGGCGATGATCTCATCGTAGGCGGCCTTCATGCCGTAGAGCTTCAACTGGCCCATCGCGTCCAGCACCTGTGATCTTTCCATGGCGGGGTCTCCTGAGGCTGTCGTAGCGTTTGCAGTCGGCCACGGGCTCGCAGGTCAGGCGCAACGCGTCCGGCGTGGCGATGGTCAACGGAGGTGGTGGCTCGCGATGTCGGGCCAGGATGTTCAGAACGACCGATGCCGCCGGGGCGCCTTCGGTCAGGGCCTCGACGCAGGCAGCCTCGACGGCTTCCAGTCCATCCGTTGGGATCATGCTCAGGATCTGGACCATCTGACGGTCACCGTTCGGCACGCGCCCCAGCTTACGCTGGACGCGTCGTATCGCCGGCGGCAGTTCCCATTCCTTGAAGGGAGCGCCGTTTCGAAGGGCGCCGGGCTTGCGGGCCAGCACCGGGATGTAGTGCAGCGGGTCATAGATGGCCTTGTCGCGCCCGAAGGCGCGGTCGTGCCGGCCGACGATCTTGCCGTCCTGCCAGACCTCGACCCGCTCGGCATAGGCGCGGATCTCGACCGGACGGCCGACGGCGCGACCATCGACCGAGTAGCGGTTCTTGTCGAACCTAACGAGGCAGGTCTTGGACACCGAGGCCGGCACGGCATGGAATCCGTCGAAAGGGCCGACGTAGGGCACCAGGCTCGCCCGCTCATCCTGGAACACGTCCCAGATTGTCCGATCACGCAATTCCTGGTGCGGATGGGCCTTGGCCCAGGCAATACAGCGATCCTGAAGCCAGGCGTTGAGTTCCGCGTAGCTCTTGAAGCGCGGCCGCGGCACGAAGAACCGCCGCCGGACAACGCCAACCTGGTTCTCTACTTGTCCCTTCTCCCAGCCGGACGCGGGGGTGCAGGCGACGGGATCGACAAGGTAGTGTCCGCACATCTGCTGGAACCGGCGATTATACGCGCGGTCGCGGCCGACGAAGATCGTGTCCACCGCCGTCTTCATGTTGTCGTAGATCCCACGCGCACAGGCGCCGCCGAAGAAGGCAAAGGCCTTGTCATGGGCATCGAACACCATTTCCTGCGTCTCTCGCGGGTAGGCCCGGACGAACAGCATCCGGCTATGACAAAGCCGGACGTGAGCCACCTTCACCGTGGTGGTCACGCCGTCGATCAGAACGACCTCGTGACTCCAGTCGAACTGGTAGGCTTCACCCGGATCGAAGCTCAGTGGCACATAGGCGGCGGCTGACGCTTCCTGCTCCGCCTGCGACCACGAAGCCGCATAGCGTCGGACCGCGTCGTAGCCGCCGTCATATCCGAGGGCCCTGAGCTCTTCGAAAATCCGGATGCGGGTCAGCCGCTCGCGCTTCGGCTTGCGCGCATTCGCCGCCAGCATCTCGTCGAGCTTGCCTTTCCAGGGACCGATCTTCGGCTGCGGTTGGACGGTTCGCTCGTAAGTCATCTCCGTTGCGCCGGACCGGATCACCTTCCGAACCGTGTTCCGCGATACCCGCAGCTCTCGGCAGATATGCTTGATCGACTTCTTGTCCTGGAAATACGCCCGGCGGATCTTCGCAATCGTCTCCACAACCAGCATCCCACACTGTGCCCCCCGATAGCCTCGGAGGCATCATGACCATCAGCGTAAGGGGGTCATTTTTGGAAGCCGATTACCCCGTTACGGGGTCAATTTTGCACGCCGGTTCACACCGCTATGACCGATGCCCCAAGGTCTTCCTCTCAGCCATCGCCCTCGCGGCTCTCGTCATCTATTGGTTATGAATCCTGACCCTAGAAATGCGGCTTGGGACAGGACGGACGGTGTCGGTGAAGGAGATCAGAAGCAGCTTTCTGGGTATCCGTCCTTTGCGTCCCATTCAGATTTGCGGTTTCCGACCTGCGGCTGAGGGGCGATTTTTCTTCTGAAGTTTCAGAAGGGTGTCGGAATGGCGGAGATGGATTTGTTGGGCAGTTCGAGGTTGGGGAGGCTCGACGGAGCAACCGGCATTGGCCTGACGATGTGAAGGCGCGGATTGTCGCAAAGACTTTCAAACCTGGGGCGACGGTGGCGGCTGTAACACGGCGTCATGACGGGCAGCCCCACCACCATCTTTTGGAATGGCGAAGCCGTGCAGGCGGAAGCTCTGTTTGAGGGGCTGGTGGCGCGGCCGGTTGCGCGGCGCGTTGCGAGACCGACTGCGGCGGGGTGATCCGTCGGGTATATTTTGACTTGTTTTAATGGGCTTTCCGGTCCGGATCGGATAGGGAGGCATATGTCGCAGCCTATCGATCTCAGCTTGTTTCCCGATCTGCCTTCCGAGGTAAGGAAGGCATTTGCGGCGATGCAGTTCGAGCTATCGGTCGAACGGGCGGCCCGCCAGCACGAGCAGGCGGCGGTGGTCGAGAAGGACACCTTCATCATCGAATTGAAGGCCCTGATCGAACGGCTGGAAGGCCAGGTTCAGGATTACCGGCACACGAAGTTCGGGCCTAAATCGGAGAAGCTGGATCCGGCGCAGCTGTAACTAGCGCTGGAAGACCAGGAGACCGCCATCGCCGAGACGCAGGCGCAGGCGCAGGCGCAGACCACCGCGCTCGAAGCGAGGATCGCGACCAGGGAACCCGATCCCGAGAAGCGCCAGCCTCGGGGGGCTGCAGCCGCAGCTTACCCTTCTCTGCTAAGCGGGTCGAAACATGGCTCAGAATGATGCACTGCAAACCGCATTCCCTGCCGATGGGAAGAAGTGACGATATTCCAAAAACTAAGACGGAGAAAATGGCCCGAAAACCCGGTGCTGCCGGCTTGTTCAGGCAGCCTGATTCCTCAGGGAGTTTTCGATGTAACGAAGCGCCCCGAGGGCCATATCGGCGGTTACCCGCGCAGCGACAGCGTCACCTTGCCCAGAGGCGATCCTTGCCAGATGCCTGTGTAGCGTCTCGACGGAAAGCACGCCATCTTCCCTCAACCTAACAAGGGCGATCTGCCCGATGGTGAAGGCTGCCATGTCTGGATTGGCCACGTATTCCGGGGCCCGGCGGGGCGGCCGCATGATGGTTGCGTCGCTCATCAATCCCTCCTTGCATTGCAAAGCCGTCAGCCCAAAGATCGGTCTGGCGCTCAATATCCAAGCTGAACAATTTATTACGCACCAACCGTGCGCCCTGCGCGGTCGCTCTAGAGGATGGCGAACCGCGTTGTCATACGCCGAATGGTGTATGCAGCTCAGTTTCGGTGTGCCGCGGCGATGATGCGATCCAGAATGAGGTCATTGCGCTGATAAAAAACCAACTCGGCCGCATCGGTGACGGGCTCGACGGTGATCAGGGGATTGATCCTTTCCAACTGCCTGCACGCAGCCAGATCGATGCCGGGATCTTCGGTGGGCGCCAGATATCGCATGGGTATGAGCAACTCGCGCAGCGCGGTGTCCATGCGGTGGCGTGAAAGCTGCAACTCCCGAACAAAGGTCGCGTGGCCCTGTTTCAGCAGATGTTCACAGGCGTTCCGGATCAATGCCGTCCAATCGGGGTTGCGCACCGTTTGCTGGTTCAGCGGCGTATGGCGGAAGGCGCGTTCCAGATACCAGTCCAGGCCGTGCTGGCGCATCATCCGGTGTCCCGATTTGGCCATCAGTTCGGCGACCCATGGCGCACTGTCTGCGAGTTGCAGCATGATGCGTTGAATCTGCGGCAAGCGCTGGACTCCCGAAGGGTCGATCCCGGACGAGAAACCGACTGCCAGTATCCCGTGGAAGCGCGTGGGATTTGCCACCGCTTCGACGACCAGAGGCAAGGTGCCGCTGGCCAATCCGACGCCAAGGCAAGGGCGGCCGATGACCTGGTCGAGAAAGACCCGCAATGCGACAAGATTGTCGCTCATCACATCAAGCGAGGAGTCCATGGTGCTGTTCCCGTGACCGGGTCGCGACGGAACATAGAGGCAGATGCCCGCGTCGCGCAGCCGGGCCTCTCCATCGCCCGGCAGCAGATAGGTCATCGGCAATCCCCGCAGCATGACCACGGGGATGCCCCGCTTCGCGCCCATCCAGGTCCAGGCGATCTTGCGGCCATCGGGCATCTCGATCAGCTTTTCGCGGCCCAGGGGATCGTGCCAGACAGGGGCTTCGCCCCGAAGCCCGACATGTTCACGGCTGGCGATCATGGCCAGCAGGCGCATCAGGTCGATATTCGAGGGGGCGCCCATCTTGGCCATGATCGTCTTGATCTGGGTGCGCACCGTCAGCAGCGACACGCCTCGCTCTATCGCGATCGATTCGAGGTTGCGCAGACGAAAGAACAGATGCGCGACCTCGGATTCGGCCTGCGTCAGGCCGAAGGCCTGTTGCAAGCGCTCGGCGATCCGCGGCCCCCAGGCGATTTCCAGGGAACGGATGGCGATATGGGCGCCGCTCTGGCCCGGCACGCGGATCAGGTAGCCCTCGGCCAGGAAGGATTCGCCATAGCCCTCGGTGGCCGGCAGGATCGTCAGGATTGCTTGCGCCGCGTTGCCCTGACCGGTGGCGGCACGCAACAGGGCACGATAGTCCTCCAGAGAATTCGGCGCGATGACTGCAGCGTCCATGAACGCGCCCTGGCGCTTGCCGAACGCGCGTTCGCCCGCAATGTTGATGACCGCGACATTGCCGTTTGGAGACAGCACAGTCGCCGGTCCCGGCACTTCGGAAACCGCCAGTTTCAGCGGGTCGTTCTCGGTCGGGACGTCCAGCTTTTCCAAGGTGTTGCGGAAGGTCAGCAACTGGCTGAACAGCCCCTTGGAGACTTTGGGATGCTCGGCATCTCCGCCGGACGATGCGAGCTTGGCTTCCCAACTCGCCACCATCTCATCGAAAGCATGCTCATCGATGATCGAGCGATAGGTGCTGGCGATGATGTTCAGATCGATATCGTCGTCCGAACTCTGGCCTTCGCTCAACTGAGGCGACAGAAAGAAATGCTGATCGGCCAGTAGCGTCCTGGATTTGGAATCGGGCATGAGCAGGCCTTTTTCAGGCGGACCCTTCCCACATTGCATTTTGCCCGGCTGCTTTCAACCGGGACGGACGTGGTATCGGAATGACGCCAAGGGCGGCGCTTCAGCGATCCCGCCTATCTTTGACCCTCACCACAAACTTGGCACGGTTCATCCCCTGACAACGGGGCTTATCGTAGTTTAGCGTATTCTGGCGTAGGTTCCGCTCCAGGGCATGCAACCAACGATACTTGCGATTGGTCGAACAGCAGGTGCCAAAACTTGCCGCGTAGCATATCCGCACTGGGCATCGGGACGATGCCGATCAGGTCAAACGGCCCGAGTAAGCCGTTCCGCGCGACCTTTCAGCCTGCCGCCATCGCCAGGCGCGCGGCCCGGCGTTCGGCCTGCACATCCGGGTCGGGGTCCAGTCCCGCCGCCAGCAGCGCCTGCGTATAGGGTTGGCGCGGGTTGTCGAAGATCTGGCGCACGGTGCCTGCCTCGACCACCCTGCCCTTCTGCATCACCATGACGTGATCGGCGAAGTCGCGCACCACCGGCAGGTCATGGGCAATGAAGATGAAGGCGATGCCCAGGGACTTGCGCAGCCCGTCCAGCAGCTCGATCACCTGCGCCTGGACCGACACGTCCAGCGCCGAGACCGCCTCGTCGCAGATGATCAGTTCCGGCTCCAGCGCCAACGCGCGGGCGATGGCGATGCGCTGGCGCTGCCCGCCCGAGAACTGGTGCGGATAGCGCCCGGCCATCTCGGGCTTCAGCCCGACCTGATGCAGCAATTCGGCCACGCGGGCCTTCCATTTCGACCGGGGCAGGATGCCGGGATGGATGACCCAGCCCTCGGTGATCAGCTGCCAGACGGTCATGCGCGGGTTGAGGCTTTGCGTCGGGTCCTGGAACACCATCTGCAAGTCGCGGCGCAGCACGAACAGCTGGCGTTCCGGCATGGAAAACAGGTCCTGGCCCTTCCACAGGGCCTGGCCGCCAGTTGGCTCCTCCAGCCGCAGCAGCATCTTGGCCACGGTCGATTTGCCCGAGCCGCTTTCGCCGACGATGGCCAGGGTCTCGCCCGCCATCAGGTCGAAGGAGACATCCTCGACGGCGGCGAAATCGCCATAGACCTTGCGCGCATTGCGCACCGACAGCACCGGCTCGGCGGGCGGCAGCGGGTCGTGCATCGCGCCCTTGCCAGGCGCCGCACCGATCAGCTTGCGGGTATAGGGATGGGCGGGGTTGCGATAGACCTGCCGCGTGTCGCCGGTCTCGACCACCTCGCCCGCATTCATCACCACGACGCGGTCGGCGATCTCGGCCACGACGCCAAGGTCGTGGGTGATGATCAGCACGCCCATGCCGGTTTCCTGCTGCAATTCCTCCAACAGGGCCAGGACCTCGGCCTGAACGGTCACGTCCAGCGCGGTGGTGGGCTCGTCCGCGATCAGCAGGTCGGGCTTCAGCGCCAAGGCCATCGCGATCATCAGCCGCTGGCGCTGCCCGCCCGAGAACTGATGCGGATATTTCCCCATCGAGCCCTCGGGGTCCGGGATGCCGACGCGGCCCAACAGCCGCAAGGCCTCGGCCCGCGCCTTCGACCGGGCCATGCCGTGGGTGGTCATCGTCTCGACGATCTGCCAGCCGACGGTATAGACCGGGTTCAGATGGCTCAGCGGGTCCTGGAAGATCATCGCGATCTTGTGGCCGTTGACCTTGCGGCGTTCCGAGGCGCTCAGCTTCAGCAGGTCGCGGCCCTCGAAGATGATCTGGCCGCTGGTGATCCTGCCCGGCGGCATGTCGATCAGGTCCATGATCGCCGAGGACGACACCGACTTGCCCGAGCCGCTTTCGCCCAGGATCGCCAGCGTCTCGCCCCGGTCCAGATCGAAGCTGACATTCCTGACCGCGCGGACGGTGCCGGCCGCCGTGTGAAACTCGACCGACAGGTCTTTCACCTGCAACATCGGCTCAGCCATTCCTGCGCCCCCTCATTTCAAGCCGCCAGCGTTGGGTCGGGTCCAGCGCGATGCGCATCCAGCCCGACAGCAGGTTCAACGACAGCGTGGTCAGGATGATCGCAAGGCCCGGCCAGAAGGACAGCCACCACGCGGTCGTCAGATATTGCCGCCCCTGGCTGATCATCAGCCCCCAGGTGATTTCCGGCGGCTGGATGCCGATGCCGAGGAAGGACAGAGAGCTTTCCGCCAGCATAACGAAGGCGAAATCCAGCGTGGCGATGGTCATCAGCGTCGGCAGCACCACCGGCAGGATATGGCGGAAGACGATCCGCCGGGACGAGGCGCCCATCACCTTGGCGGCCTGCACGAACATCCGCTCGCGCACCTCCAGCACCTCGGCGCGGGTGGTGCGCAGATAGACCGGGATGCGGGTGATCGCCAGCACGATCACCAGGTTCAGGATCGACGGCCCCAGGATATACAGCACCACCACCGCCAGCAGCAGCGACGGAAACGACATGATCACATCGGCCAGCCGCATGATCACCTGCCCGGTGCGCGGCCCGGCATAGCCCGCGACCAGCCCCAGCACCGTCCCGATCAGGGCCGAGAAGAACACCGCGCCCCCGGCCACCATCATCGTGTTCTGGGTCGCGACGATGATCCGCGCCAGCAGCGGGCGGCCAAGCGCATCCGCGCCCAGGATCCACAGCCAGCCGCGTTCCCACTCGAAGGGCGGCGCGTTGCGCCCGCGCAGGTTCTGCTTTTGCGCCACCTCGCCCAGCCACGAGGGGCCGATCAGCGCGAGGACCAGCACCAGCGTCAGGAACAGCACCGCCGCCAGCGCGAACTTGTCGGCCCAGAGCATGCGGGCGAAACGGACCAGCGGCTTCGGCTCGTCGGGAATGATGTCGATGCTGGTCATGGCTCAATACCGGATGCGCGGATCGAGCAGCGCATAAGCCAGGTCGATCAGCAGGTTCATGATGAAGATGGCGATGGCGGTGACCATGATCGCCGCCAGCACGACGTTGAAATCGCGTTGCAGGATGGAATCGATCATCAGCTTGCCGACGCCGGGAAAGCCGAAGATCGTCTCGATCACCACCGCGCCGTTCAGCAGCGCCGCCGCCTGATCGCCGATCACGGTGATGACCGGCAGCATGGCGTTGCGCAGCGCGTGGACGAAGATGATCGGGCGCGTCCTCACGCCCTTGGCCCGCGCGGTCTTCACATAGGCCGAGGACAGCGCGTTGATCATCGAGCCGCGCACCACCTGCACGATCAGCCCGAAGGGGCGGATGAACAGCACCCCGATGGGCAGAATCCAGTGCCAGAGGCTGCCCGTCCCCGAGGTCGGCAGCCAGCCCAGCCCCACGGAAAAGACCACGATGGCGACGATGGCCACCCAGAAATCCGGCGCCGAGGCCCCGATCAGCGAGGTCAGCGAGGCGATGCGGTCGAAGAACCCGCCCACCCGGAACGCCGCCAGAGAGCCGACGACGATGGCCGCCCCCGTCACCAGCGTCATGGTGATGACGGCCAGTTGCAGCGTCCACAGGAAGGCCTCGCTGACCACCTCGAAGGCCGGGCGCGCGCGGCGCACGGAATCGCCGAAATCCAGATGCAGCAGGTCCCAGACATAGCGACCGAACTGCACCAGCAGCGGATCGTTCAGCCCGTGTATCTCGCGGAACTGCCGGCGCATCTCCTCGGAGGCTTCCGAGGGCAGGTAGAGCGCCGCCGGATCGCCCGTCAGCCGCGACAGGAAGAAAACGGCGACGACCAGCAGGATCAGCGAGATCAGGCTGGCGAAGGCGCGTTTGCGTATGAAACTCATCATGGCCGAAGGCTCCGGTCGTTTGGGCGGGGATGGCCCCCGCCCGGCTGTCAGGTCACTTGAAGGCGATATCCGCCAGCGGAAGCTGCGAATTCGTCGCCATCGTCGGCTTCCAGTCCAGGCGCTCGTTCACGCGGCTGAAGCCGACCATGTGGAACAGCAGCAGGTCGGCCACCACCTCGTCGTGCAGATAGGCGTGAAGCTCCTTCCACAGCGCCTCGCGCTCGTCCCCGGTCGCGGCCTGCGCGCGGTTGATCAGATCGTCGACCTTGGGATCGCTGATCCCCGACTGCCGCCCGTCCGAGGCATATTTGAAATACATCGAGAAGGACGGATCGCCGCGCGAGTTGTCATGCATGGCGACGACCACCATCGGCCCGCGGCCTTCCGGGTAAGGCTTGGAGTAAAGCTTCTCGAACTCGGCCACTTCGTAGAATTGCAGCTCGACGGTGAAGCCCGCCTCTTGCAGCATCTGCTGGACCGCCTCCAGGATTTCCACGTTGTTGGGGAAATTCGCGGTGCGGCCGATCAGAGTGATCGGCGTATCGACGGCGACGCCGTCGGCCTTGGCTTCCTCCAGCAGGCGCGCGGCCTCCTCGGGGTCGTAGGGCCAGACCTCGACGCTCTCGTTCCAGCCAAGCGTGGGGGGCGGATAGACGGCGCTGGCCAGCAGCGCGCCCTCGGGGACCAGCGTGCCGATGAAGGCCTCGCGGTCGATGGCCAGGTTCAGCGCCTTGCGCACCCGCAGGTCGTCGAAGGGCGCGACCGAGTGATCCAGCCGGCCATAGACCGTCTCGCTGTCCAGATAGGAAAAATCGGTCGCCGGATTGGTCGCGTCCAGCGCCGCGATCGAGGGCGAAATGTCGGCCTCGCCCGTCGCCACCATCGCCGCGCGAACCGCAGGATCGGCCCGGAACAGATAGGTCGCCCCGGTCACCGCGGGCATCTCGCCCCAGTAATCGTCGCGCTGGCTCAGCACGATGCGCTGGCCCGGCGTCCATTCGGTCAGGGTATAGGGGCCGGTGCCGATGGGCTCGCGCACGAATTCGATCGGCGTTTCCTCGGGCACGATCGAGATCAGGGTCAGCAGCAGGGGCAGGATCGGCTGCTGGGGATCGGCCTTGAAGTCGATGGTATGGTCGTCCACCACCTCGGCCTCGATGGTCATGCCGCCGAAATAGCGCGGCACCTCGCAGGTGATCGAGGGGTCCATCGCCCGGTCGAAGGAATGCTTCACGTCACGCGCGTCGAAACCCGTCCCATCGGAAAAGGTCACGCCCTGCCGCAGGTGGAAGCGCCAGGAACCGTCCTCCAGCTGTTCCCAGCTTTCGGCCAGCTTCGGCTGCAACCCACCGCCCTCGCGCAGGTCCAGGAAGGCCAGCGTCTCGTTGATGTTCTGAAGCGTCACCCGCCCGATATTCGAGCGCGTGGACATGCAGGGCTCCAGCAGGTCCACCTCCTCGTTCAGCACGATGCGGACGGTGCTGTCCTGCGCGAAAGCCGGGGTCAGCATCGTCGCGACGGCAAGCGTCCCCCATATCAAGGATCTTTTGATCATTCGTTCCTCCCGTGGATATCGGATCAATTCATTCGACGGCTCTTGCGCGGCGCGAGGCGCGGGACGCGATCAGGGCCGCAAGGCAGATCAGCACGCCGCCGATCCAGACCGAGGGCTTCGCCACTTCCGAAAACAGCAGATAGCCCAGCACGGCGACCAGCGGCAGCCGCAGGAAATCGACCGGCGCGACGATGGACGCATCGGCCAGGCTGAAGGCATGGGTCATCAGCGCCATGCAGCCTGCGCCCAGAACGCCTTGCAATGCCAGCAGGCCCAGCTGTCCGGCGCTCGGCATGGTCAGGAATGGCAGCGCCAGCAGGAAGGCCAGCGGGACGGTCAGCAGCAGGTTCCAGATCACCAGCGTCGCCGTCCGGTCGCCCGAGGACATGCTTTTCAGCATCAGCTGGATCACCGCCTGCACCACGGCCCCGATCAGCGCGAAGCCGATCGCCGGCGTCAGGCCGGCACCGGCCGGTCCGGCCACCAGGAACGCCCCGCAAAAGCCGGTGGCGACGGCCAGGATCTTCAACCCGCCCAGCCTTTCGCCCAGCATCAGCGATGCGCCAAGCACCACGAAGATCGGCGAGGTGAAGGCGATGGCCGTCACATCCGTCAGCGGTCCCTGCGCGAAGGCGGCAAAGAATGCGACCAGTGCGACCAGCTTCAGCGCCGCACGGATCAGATGCTGGCGCAGCGGATAGGCCGATTCCAGCACCGAGGGCCGCATCACCGCCATCGGCAGAACCGCCAGCGCGCCGAACAGGGCGCGGGTGAAGGCAATCATCATCGGATGAACGCCGCCGTCCAGCTGCCGCACGATGGCGGCATCGACGGCAGAAAGCGCGGCACCCATCGCCGCCAGCCCGACCGCCAGCATCGCTGTCCCGCCTCGTGCAACCGTCCAGGCCATGCCCCCTCCGAAAACCCGCGCCGACACCCCTCCAGCACGGTTGCCGAACCATCGGACAGGCCATCAATTTTGTCAATAAAAAATCCCCAGAAGATCACGGCCTCATGATGCTCGCATTTATATAACTGTTTTTACTTAATTAATTTACACAACGCGCAACGCATTCATTCAGTTTTTCATCTTTCAACTTGACAACTGCTTTCGTTATGCGCTGTCTTCCCGTCAATTCGACGCAGGAGGAGCATATGCGACCAGAGGATATCGCGCAGCGCATGGACGGGCGCCTGACCAGCGCCGCGGAGGGGATGCAGCAGGCATTCCTGCCCTCGCCCATGGTGCAGAATCATGCCGCATTCCTGTCGCTGGCCGATGACGGCGCGCTGATCTGTGCCTGGTTCGGCGGCACGCTGGAGGGCAAGTCGGACATCTCGATCCATGCCTCGGTGCTGCTGCCCGGCGCGGATGCGTGGGGACCCGCGCAAAGGCTCAGCCACGATCCCGATCACTCGGAACAGAACCCGGTGATCTTCGCTGCACCCGATGGCGGGCTGTGGCTGTTCCACACCTCGCAACCCTCGGGCAATCAGGACCAGTGCCGCATCCGCATGGCGGCGCTCAACCGCGACGGGGTGGCGATCACCGCCGAGGAGGGGCGCTTCCTCGACCTGCCGCGCGGCTGTTTCGTGCGCGCCCCGGTCCGGCTGCGCGACGACGGCGCCTGGCTGCTGCCGATCTTCCGCTGCGTTCAGCGCCCCGGCCGGAAATGGAACGGCAGCCACGACACCGCCGCGATGGGCGTCTCGATGGATGGCGGGCAAAGCTGGCGGCTGGAGGACGTGCCGGACTCTGTCGGCTCGGTCCATATGAGCCCGGTCGATCTGGGCGAAGGGCGCATGGCCGCCTTCTATCGCCGCCGCCAGTCCGATTTCGTCCACCGCTCGGACAGCGCGGATGGCGGGCACAGCTGGGCCGCGCCGGTGGCGACGGACGTGCCGAACAACAATTCCTCGATCGCCGCCATCACCCTGCGCGACGGGCGGATCGCGATGATCTGCAACCCGGTCAATGCCGCGATGTCGCCCGACCGCCGCGCCTCGCTGTATGACGAGCTGGGCGAGGAGGACGACCGCCCGGACGCCGATCCCGCAGGCGGCTGCACCCCGATCTGGGGCGTACCGCGCGCGCCGGTGACGATCTGCATCTCCAGCGACGGCGGGCGAACCTTCCCGCGGCGTTACCTGGTCGAGGACGGGCCGGGCACCTGCACCTCGAACGATTCCACCGACGGGCGCAACAAGGAAATGTCCTATCCCTGGCTGCTGGAAGGCCCGGACGGCACCCTGCACCTCGCCTATACCTACCACCGCCGCGCCATCAAATACCTGCAACTGCAACCTGGCTGGGAAAGCCGCCTTTCGGAGGCTCTGACATGAGCGACATCATCGGCATCACCATGGGCGACCCCGCCGGCGTCGGCCCCGAGATCAGCGTCAGGGCGCTGGCCGACATGTCGCCCGAGGACCGGGCGCGGACGCTGATCTATGGCAACCGCGCCACTCTGGAGGCCGCGAAGGCGGTCGCAGGCATCGAGCTGGACCTGGCCGAGCGGGTGGTGAACATCGACTATGACGGCGCCCCCCTGCCCTGGGGGCAACTGTCCCCGGTCGCGGGCGACGCGGCCTTCCGCTTCATCGAACGCGCCGTCCAGGACGCGCAGGCCGGCCGGATCGGCTGCATCGTCACCGCGCCCATCAACAAGGAGGCGCTGAACGCCGCCGGCCATCACTATGACGGCCATACCGGCATGTTGCGCAGCCTGACAGGGGCCGAGGCCGCCTATATGCTGCTGGCGTCCGAGCGGCTGAAGGTCATCCATGTCTCGACCCATGTTTCGCTGAAGGACGCCATCGCCCGCGCCACGACCGAGCGGGTGCTGGCCACGATCCGCGCGGGCAACGCCCATCTGAAGCGCATCGGCGTCAGTGCGCCACGCATCGCGGTCGCCGGGATCAACCCCCATTGCGGCGAGAACGGGCTGTTCGGGACCGAGGACGCCGACCAGATCGCCCCCGCCATCGCCGCCGCCCGCGCCGAGGGGATCGACGCCTACGGCCCGATCTCGGCCGATACCGTGTTCCACCGCGCCTATTCCGGCGCATTCGACCTGGTGGTCGCGCAGTATCACGACCAGGGCCATATCCCGATCAAGCTGGTGGCTTTCGACACGGCGGTGAACGTCTCGGTCGAGTTGCCCATCGACCGCACCTCGGTCGATCACGGCACCGCCTTCGACATCGCGGGCCAGGGCGTCGCCGATCACGGCAACATGAATTCCGCCATCGCCTATGCCCGCAAACTGGTTTCCGGAGGATCGAGATGAGCTTCGCCATCGAGGGCGTCTATTGCGCCGCCGCCACGCCCCTGAAAGCCGACGGCACCCCCGACCTGCCCCTGTTCGGCGCCCATGCCAAGGCACTGATCGAGGAAGGCTGCCACGGCATCGCCATGCTGGGCTCGACCGGCGAGGCGAACAGCTTCTCCGTGCGCGAGCGCATGGACCTGCTGGAAGCCGCGATCGCCGGCGGCACCCGGCCCGACCAGATGCTGCCCGGCACCTCGTCCTGCGCGGTGACGGATGCGGTCGAGCTGACCCGCCACGCGGTGCAGGCGGGCGTCAAGGGCGTGGTGCTGCTGCCGCCCTTCTATTACACTGCCTTCAGCGATGAAAGCCTGTTCCGCTTCTATGCCTCGATCATCGAAAAGGTCGCGGATGATCGGCTGAAGGTGATCCTCTACCACATCCCGATGCTGACCGGCGTACCGATCAGCCATGAATTGATCGCGATGCTGGTCGAGGCCTTCCCCGATACCGTCATCGGCATCAAGGACAGCGACGGCAAGATCGAGAACATGCACGCGATGGCCGCCCGCTTCCCCGGTTTCGCCGTGCTGGCCGGGGCCGATCCGCTGCTGCTGCCGGTCCTGCAAGGCGGCGGCGCGGGCTGCATCACCGCCAGTTCCAACCTCGTCGCGCGGGAATTGCGGGTGGTTTACGACCATTGGAACGACCCGGCGAAGGCCGCCGAGGTGAAGGCCGCGCAGGACGTGATCGTCGCGTGGCGCAACCTGACCAACAGCTACACCCAGCTTCCCACCGTCAAGACCATGCTGGCCCGGCGCCGCGGCGACATGGGCTGGATGAACGTGCACCCACCCTTCTCGCCCCTCTCCGAGGGCGAGGCCGCGAAGGTCTGGGCCGTCATGGACGAATTGGAGAGCAAGGCATGAGCATGAGCCGCATCATCACCCTGCATCAGCCGAAACGGCTGGAAATCGGTGCGGGCGCCTCGGCCCGCACCGGCGCATGGGCGCATGACGCGCGGAATGTCCTGGTCATCGCCAGCCCGCATACCGCCGGTTTCGCGGACAGGCTGGGGCTTGCGGGCCAGGTCTCGGTCTTCGACGCCATTCCGGGCGAGCCCGACATCGCGACCTTCGACGCCGCCATCGCCGCCGCGCGCGAGGCCCGGCCCGACCTGGTGATCGGGCTTGGCGGCGGCTCGGTCATGGACGTGGCCAAGTTGGTCGCGGCGATGTGGGACGGCGAGCAGTCGCTGGCCGATGTCGCCGGCCCGAACCGGGTCTCGGGGCGCCGCTCCGGCCTTGTGCAGGTCGCGACCACGGCGGGCACCGGGTCCGAGGCGGGCATCCGCGCGCTGATCACCGATCCCGGCAAGGGCAACAAGATCGCGGTGGAAAGCCCGCATCTGATCGCCGACCTGGCGGTGCTGGACCCCGAGCTGACCTTCTCGGTCCCGCCTGCGGTGACGGCCGCGACTGGGATCGACGCGATGGCCCATTGCGTCGAGGCCTTCACCAACCGCAACGCCCATCCGGTGATCGACGGCTTCGCCCGCATGGGGATCGGCCTCGTCGGCCGCTACCTTGCACGCGCCGTCCGCGACGGTTCCGACACCGAGGCGCGCGAGGGGATGATGCTGGCATCCTTCTACGGCGGCATCTGCCTTGGCCCGGTCAACACCGCGGCGGGACATGCGCTGTCCTATCCGCTTGGCACGCTGCTGCACCTGCCGCACGGGCTGGCCAATGCGATCATCTTCCCGCATGTGCTGGCCTTCAACGAACCCGTGGCCCAGGCCAAGACCGCCGAGATCGTGGCCGCCCTGGGACTTGGCGAAGGCGATCTTCTGACCCGCGCCCATGCCTTCTGCGCGGATCTGGGGGTCGAGATGCGGCTGTCCGCGCATGGCGCGACCGAGGACCAGCTGCCCCGCTTCGCCAGTGACGCCCATGCCATCCGCCGCC
The DNA here is from genome assembly GCF_020990385.1 of Paracoccus sp. MA. Lineage (NCBI taxonomy): Bacteria > Pseudomonadati > Pseudomonadota > Alphaproteobacteria > Rhodobacterales > Paracoccaceae > Paracoccus > Paracoccus sp. MA. The sequence goes on along the minus strand of NZ_CP087597.1, from coordinate 217,618 downwards.
TGATGGACAACAACCCCCGCGACATGACGCCCAAGGAGGTTCTGGCCATCTATCGCGCCGCTTTCTAGGGCGCGCGCCGATGAAGCTGTGCATCATCGCCGACGACCTGACCGGCGCGCTGGACAGCGCCGCGCCCTTCGCCGGGCGCGGGCTGGCAGTCCAGGTCGCGCTGTCGCCCGAGGCGGTGGCCTCGGTCGCGGCAAGCGGCGCGCAGGTGATGGCGGTCAGCACCCGCTCGCGCGATGGCACCAAGGACGCGGCGCGCAAGGCGATGGCGCAGGTCGTGGCGGCGCTGCCCGCAGGCGTGCCAGTCCTGAAGAAGATCGATTCGCGGCTGAAGGGGCATGTCGCCGCCGAACTCGCGGTGCTGGACCCGGCGCGGATGCTGGTCGCCCCCGCCATTCCCGATTTCGGGCGGATCACGCAGGCCGGCCATGTCGGGGGCTACGGCGTCGCCCGGCCCCTTTCCATCGCCGAAGCCCTTGGCCCGCTGGCCGGCCGCGCCGTCATCCCCGACGTGACCAGCGCCACTGAGTTGGCCGCCGCGCTGGACAGGACGCAACCGGGCGACCTGCTGGTCGGCGCGCGCGGGCTGGCCGAGGCGCTGGCGATCCGCATGACCGGGCAGCCCGCAGCCACGCCGGTCCTGCCGCGCGCCGCGCGCAGCCTGCTGGTCATCGGCTCTCGCGATCCGATCACGGTGGAACAGGCACGACAGGTGCAGGCCTCGGGACTGGCGGCGGTCCTGCCCGCCCCCGCGGGCGAAGCGGTACCAGACGCCACCGCGCCGCATCTGCTGGTGCAGGCAGTGGCGGGGCAGGCCACGCGAACCGGATCGCAGGTCGCCGAAGCCCTGGCCCGCAGCGTCCATCCCCGGCTTACCGCCGGTCGGCAGGCGCTGCTCTTGTCCGGCGGCGCGACTGCCGAGGCGGTGCTGGCGCATATGGGCATCACCTCGCTGCGGCTTGCGGGCGAATGCCTGCCTGGGTTAGCTGTGGCATATGGGGGCGAAATCAGCATCATCGCCAAATCCGGGGGCTTCGGCGCGGCCGATACCCTCGCCACCTTGCTGGAGATGTTTCGGGGGCAGAACTGATGGCGGAGCCGGAAAAGCGGGCGCGGAAATCCCTCAGCGAGATCGTCTTCGAACGGATGGAACGGGCGATCAAGTCGGGCTCTTATCGCCCCGACGAAAGACTGCCGACCGAACATGACCTGGCCGCCGAATTCGAGGTCTCGCGCCCCGTGATCCGCGATGCGCTGAAAAAGCTGCGCGAGCGCGGCCTGATCTATTCGCGCCAGGGCGCGGGCAGTTTCGTGCGCACCATCGGGTTGAAGCAGCCGCTCGGCTTCGGGCCGCTGGAAAACGTCTCGGACCTGCTCAGCTGCTATGAGTTCCGCCTGACGCTGGAACCCGCCGCCGCCGCCTGCGCGGCCGAGCGGCGCGACGACGCCGCGCTGGAACGGATCGCCGCCGCGCTGGAGCTGATGCGCGACGCCACCAACCGCCAGAGCCACCGCGAGGATGCCGATTTCCAGTTCCACCTGGCCATCGCGATCGCGTCCGAGAACAGCTATTTCTCGATCGCGATGGAGGCGCTGAAGGACCATATCGCCGTCGGAATGCGCTTCCACGGCGCCTCGGTCAAGCGCGAGGCCAGCGGGCTGGCGCGGGTCTTCGACGAGCATGCGGGGATCTTCGAGGCGATCCGGCTGCAGGACGGTGCCCGCGCGCGCGACCTGATGCGCGATCACCTGACCCATTCGCGCGACCGGCTGTTCACAAGGCGCAAGCCCGCCCTCGTCTCCGACGCCGGCAACGGCCCGCCGCTGGCCACCCAAGGCCAGCCCTGACAGCGGGCATGCCGTGTTTCCGCTGTTCGCAAAATTCCTCGACCTGCTTTTCCTCGCCCAGACCCCGCAGCAAGAGCGCAGCGCCAGTTAAAGCAAATCGGGCAGACAGAGCCCCGGACGCTCCTCAGCTAGTCGGGGTCCCGGCGTACGACCCATAGTGCCCGATCCAGCTCGCCTCGTAATTTGTCAACGGCGGCGCAAAAGTCGGCCATGGCGGCGGAGCAAAACCAGGCCAGTTGGTGAGGGTGTGCGCCATGGCACGCGCGCTTTCCACATACCCAAGCGTTCCGGGGCGGCTTCCTGGTTGCGCGCAGAGCCGGCGAAAGAGGGCCCGTCAAAGCCAACAGCCCGGAAGTAGGCAGCCTTCGAGATCGAGCGAGTGTATCGGTCACCCACTGGATCAGCACGAACCCGGTCGACGCCGAACTTGCGAGCCTGGCTGACTGCCCACGAAGAATGCCCGCAACAGCGTTTGCCAACCCAGTCCAGGATCGATTTCCCGCAGCACCACAGCGGAATCGTCACCGGACGTCAAACCCGATCGAGAGCACCTTCGCCACCGTCCGGCACCGCACCCGGCGAACCAAGGGCTGCCTGAGCCGAAAGACCGGGCTCGCCATGGCCTTCCGGCTGATGATGTCGGCGCAGAAGAAATGGCGAAAGCTAGGTCATGTTGACAAATGGCGGAGCCAGAGCCTGATGCAGGCGACGTCGACGAAGCCAAGGAAGCTTTCGGCGGTTTTGTCGTAGCGGGTTGCAAGGCGGCGGCTATTTTTCAGCTTGTTGAAGCAGCGCTCGACCATGTTGCGCAGGGTGTAGATGGTCATGTCGACAGCCTTGCGCACCCTTCGGTTCCTTCGCATCGGTATCATGGGCAGGGCGTTGCGGCTCTCGATGTCTTCCCGAATTTTATCAGAGTCATAGCCCCTGTCGGCGACCAGAACTGCTGGTTGCGGCAGGTTGTCGGCCATCACCATATCATAGCCGGTGTAGTCGGAATCCTGCCCCGGCGTGATCTCGGTCCTCATCGGGAGGCCTGCGCCGTTGACGCGGAGATGGATCTTGGTCGAGAAGCCACCTCTCGAACGGCCAAGAGCCTCTTTCGGAGTCCCCCTTTTGCGCCCGCCGCATGATGATGGGCGCGGATCACAGTGCTATCAACCATCTGGAGCTTGTCTGGCGCGATCCCAGCGTGGTTCAGCGCATCCAGGATATCCTCCCACAGTCCCGCCAAAGTCCAGCGGCGGAACTGACGGTAGACCGAGGACCACTTGCCAAACTCTTCGGGCAGATCGCGCCATGGCGCACCAGTCCTTGCGATCCAGAATATACCATTCAGAACAAGACGATGGTCCGCAGGTTTCCGCCCGTTAGGGTGCCGGACGGCACGAATGAAGCCCTCGAAGAAGGTCCACTCATCGTCGGATATCAGGTTGCGTGCCAAGTTCATCTCCCACGTAGAGATGAGCTTGAATCATAGGACGACTGCCAGAGGAATCCCTTTTGTCAACACGACCTATAAACTGCTGATGACGGAAGCTTCACCGTTGTTCAAGAAGCTTTCGGCAGCGTGATCCATCATTCTGATTGGCGCAAGGGGGCCTCCCCTTGCCTTTCCCTCATTTTTACGCCCAGTCGACCGAACTACAGCCTCAACCTGCCCATTGTCGGTCCTCTTCCGCTTCCACGGCCGCGCTGAGCACTTTGTCGCTACTGCCGTTTCTGAATTCGGTCAGGTGGCGCACCAGCAAGAACGAGCATAATAACCTTTCGGGAAGGAGGAATAGCAAGCTATGGACCTTCGCCATCTCCGCTATGTCGTCGCGACAGCCCGCAACGGCAGTTTCAGCTCAGCAGCGCTGGAGCTGGAGGTCCAGCAGCCGATCGTAAGCCGGCGGATCCGCGAACTCGAGGAGGAGCTCGGCACCGCGCTGTTCGATCGGTCCACCGCGGGCGCGAAACTGACCCCGGTCGGCGAGGATTTTACCGCCATGGCCGCGCGTATTCTGGACGATTTCCAGCGGCTGGCCGATCGCACACGGGCCGCCGTGGATGGACGGCGCGGCAGCGTATCGCTGGGGTTCTACAAATCACTCTCCTCGGGAGGTTTCCGCAACGCCCTGCACCGGTGCCGCAAGAACCATCCCGATATCGGCCTCGACCTGTTGGAAGCGCCTTTCGTCGAACTGATGGCCGATCTCCATTCCGGCAAGCTCGATGTCGCGGTCATCCTCGGCGATCCGGACCGCTGCCCGGTGCTGAACACCATGGCGATCGGCACCGAGCAATTGATGGTTGCCCTGCCGGAAGATCATCCGCTGGCCGAAAATCCTGTCGTCTACTGGTCCGATCTCAAGGGAGAGCGGTTCCTGATCTCGCATCAGGATCCCGGATCCGACATCCGCAACATCCTGATCGCCAAGCTGGCCGCACCATCGGACGGGCCCGAGATCGCCAACCTGCATCTGAGCCGCGAGAGCATCCTCAGCCTGGTTGGCGCAGGCGAAGGCATCAGCCTGCAATGCGAATGCGCGAGTGGCCTGACGGGTCTCGGGGCGGTGTTCCGGCCCGTACACGACGGCAACGGCGCAACCCGGATCGGCTATATCGCTTGCTGGCATCCTGATAATGGCAACCCGGCGCTGCAAACCTTTCTCGAAGCGTTGAAATCGGGAACCTGAGTCGTTTGGGGAGACAGCTTTCCATCATATGTCAGGCAGCCGTGCCGCAGGTTTCCCGTATTTTTTCGCTCCCCTACGCTCCTCTTCGATTTTGAGAAGACAACTGTTGCGCCGCTGCGTTTTGAGGCTCTTTTAGTCGACCCCATCCGGGGCCTTCCTCTCGCCGCCCCGGGGAAACGGGGGACGGGATGGCAGGTTCGGACCATATCGAGGCAAGGGTGGAGCGCGGCGCCCGCATGCTCCGCACCGCGCTCGGGCCTGCCATCTCCGCCCTCTTGCGGGATCCCGACATCGTCGAGGTGATGCTGAACCCGGACGGCCGGATCTGGGTCGACCGGCTGCGCGACGGGTTGGCGGAAACCGGCCAGGTCCTGTCCCCAGCCGACGGCGAACGGATCATCCGGCTGGTCGCGCATCATGTCGGCGCCGAGGTCCATACCCGGTCTCCGCGCGTCTCGGCCGAACTGCCGGAAACCGGCGAGCGCTTCGAGGGGCTGCTGCCGCCGGTGGTCGCAGCCCCGGCCTTCGCCATCCGCAAGCCCGCCGTCGCTGTGTTCACCTTGGACGATTACGTCACCGCCGGGATCATGACCCGGATGCAGGCCGAGGCGCTGCGGCTTGGCGTGGCGACCCGCGCCAATATCCTCGTCGCCGGCGGCACCTCGACCGGCAAGACCACGCTGACCAATGCGCTGCTGGCCGAGGTGGCGAAGACCTCGGACCGCGTCGTCATCATCGAGGACACCCGCGAGCTGCAATGCGCCGCGCCGAACCTGGTGGCGATGCGCACCAAGGACGGCATCGCCAGCCTGTCCGATCTGGTGCGCTCCTCCCTGCGCCTGCGCCCCGACCGCATCCCGATCGGCGAGGTGCGCGGCGCCGAGGCGCTGGATCTGCTCAAGGCCTGGGGCACCGGCCATCCGGGCGGCATCGGCACGATCCATGCCGGATCGGGGATCGGTGCGCTGCGCCGCCTCGAACAGCTGATCCAGGAAGCCGTGGTCACCGTGCCACGCGCCCTGATCGCCGAAACCATCGATCTGGTCGCGGTGCTGTCCGGACGCGGGTCCGCGCGGCGGCTGGCCGAACTGGTCCGCGTCGACGGGCTGGGGCCGGACGGCGACTACAGCATCGCTTCCGTCATTCCCGACATCTCTATTCCCCACGACACCGGAGAATCCCAATGATCCGTCGCACCTTCTGCATCCGCCCTTATATCGCAACCGCTGCCACATTCGCCTGGACCAGCCTCGTCCTTGCACCGGCCGCCCATGCCGCCGGTTCGTCGATGCCCTGGGAGGCGCCGCTGCAATCGATCCTCGATTCCGTCGAGGGGCCGGTGGCCAAGATCGTCGCGGTGATCATCATCATCGTGACCGGGTTGACGCTGGCCTTCGGCGATACCGGCGGCGGCTTCCGGCGGCTGATCCAGATCGTCTTCGGCATCTCCATCGCCTTTGCGGCCAGTTCTTTCTTCCTCAGCTTCTTCAGCTTCGGCGGCGGAGCCTTGGTGTAATGACGACGGCGTTCGAGCAGCTTTCCGAGGTGCCCGGCTTCACGGTGCCGGTGCACCGCGCGCTGACCGAGCCGATCCTGCTCGGCGGCGCGCCACGGAGCATCGCCATCCTGAACGGCACCCTGGCCGGCGCGGTCGGCCTGGGGCTGCAGCTCTGGCTGCCCGGCCTGCTGATCTGGGCGGTCGGCCACATCGCCGCAGTCTGGGCCGCGAAACGTGATCCGCTCTTCGTCGAGGTCGGGAGGCGCCAGGGGCCGGTCGCGCCGCAGAAGCTTGTCGTGCCGATGCTGGAGCGGTTCCTCGCCTCGGATCGCGGGTTTGCGAAAGCAAGGCGGAACGTCAATGCTGGGCGCAGGACCGAGGACTGAACGATATTAGCCCAGCCAACACCTGCGGCTTAGGCACGCATACCAAATGTCGTCCTGCGTGTTGAGGATCACCTCCTCCGGCAGTAAGCCCACCTCGCCTAAAGCAATCCCAGCCAGCGCGGCAGTGCCAGCGAAAGCGCGGGGATGAAGGTCGTCAGGACCATCACCGGCAAGGCGACGAAGGCCATCATGCGCAGGGCGGGACCGACCGCCTGATGGACCGAAGCGCGTCCGATCCGGCAGGCCATGAAAAGCACCGGCGCCATCGGCGGGCTGTTCGCGCCGATCACCACCGAGGTCGCGACGATGGCGGCGAAATGCACCGGATGCACCTCGACCGACACCATCAGCGGCAGCAGCAGCGGGGCGATCACTACCGTGACCGAGACATCGTCGATCAGCGCCCCCGCGATGATCAGGAACACGTTCACCAGGATCATGACGCCGATCGGATTGCTGACCAGCGATGCCACCAGCTCCGTCAGATCCTGCGGAATGCGCTCGGCCACGAGGATGCGGCCGATCACGAAGGAAAACAGCAGGATCAGCACGATGGAGCCGGTGGTCTCGGCTGCCGCCACCGTGCTGTCGCGCAGCCGCGCCAGGCTCATGTCGCGATAGACGAAGAGGCCGATCAGGACCGCGGCGAGAACGGCGAAGGCCGCCGCCTCGGTCGGCGTGAAGAACCCGCCATAGATGCCGCCGATGATGATGACCGGCAGCGAAAAGGCGGGGATGGTGCGCAGGGTGATGCGCCATTTCTCTGCGGCCGGGATCCGGCGCGGGTCATGGATCTCGTGGATGCGGCGGCCGATCTGGGCGCGGTTGAAGATCATCAGCCCGATCATCAGCACGATCCCCGGCACGATCGAGGCCGCGAAGCAGGCCGCCACCGATTGCTGGGTCGCCACTGCGAACAGGATCATGGTGATCGACGGCGGGATAAGGATGCCCAGAAGCGAGGAAATCCCCAGCAGCGCCGCCGAATAGCCGCGCGGATAGCCGCGTTCGGCCATGGGGTCGATCATCAGCGTGCCGATGGCCGCCACTGCTGCGGTGGCCGTCCCGGCGATGGCGCCGAACACGCCCGCCGCCCCGACCATGGCATTGCCGAGCCCGCCCCGCCGCCGCCCGATCGCCATCTCGATGCAGGCGACCAGGCGGTTCGCGATGCCCCCCGACTGCATCAGGTAGCCCGCAAGGATGAACAGCGGCAGGGCCAGCAGGATCACCGAGTTCAGCGACCGGAAGCCCTGCAACATCAGCGTGTTGAGATTGGCGTCATAGATCCAGGCCAAGGCCGCGACGACGCCGGCGAAGGACCATGCGACGGGAAGGCCGATCCCCAGAAGAACCAGGAGCAGCCCCAGAACCAGTAAAGCCTCCATGTCAGGCTCCCTTGCCGGATTGGGCGATCTGAAGGCCTGCGCGGGCGATGTCGCGCAGGGCGTAGAGGACGGCGGATACCGCGGCGAGAGCCAGCGGCGCCTGCGCATACCACAGCGGCAGGTTCAGGACCGGGATGATCTGCGGCCGCTTCATCCCCCAGGCCAACATCTTCCACACCCAGAGCGCGAAGATCGCCGCGATGACCAGTGTCAGAACCGCGACGACAAGGCCATGGATCGCCTTGGCGCGGGGCGCGCGCAGCGATGTCGCGAGGAAATCCACGACCAGATGCTCGGACCGCCGCGAGGCCATGACCGCGCCCGCCATGTAAAGCCACATGGCAGCAAGCAGGCTCGCTTCGTGCATGCCCAGCAGCGACTGGCTGAAGAAGACGCGAAAGATCACCAGCGCCACCAGCGACAGGGTGACGATGGCGCTGGTCGCCAGGATGACGACCTGCAAGAGCCAGGCAAAGGCCCGGTCGGCCATGGCAAGAAAGGCGATCACGCGAACCTCCATGCGGCGAGGGTGACGAGGATCACTCGGCGGCGGCGTTCTGGCGGACGAGGTCCAGAAGCTCGGCGCCGATCATCGCCTCCATCTTGGGCCAGACCGCCTCTCGCACGGTCTTGCTCAGCGCTGCCAGTTCCTCGGGGCTCGGCTCGACATAGGTATGGCCCAGCTTCTTCCATGCCTCGACATAGCCCTCGTCGGAGCGGCGGGCGGCGTCGAACTGCGCCAGCATGACCTTTTCCGCCCCAGCGGCGACGGCCTGCTGCTGCTCGGGCGAGAGCCCGTCCCAGGTTTCCTGGTTCGCGGTCAGGATGCCCGTCAGGAACTGCTGCCGGCTGTGGACGTAATCGGTCAGCACGTCGCCGAAATATTCGTAGTCGTAGAAGATCACGTTGGCGCTGTCGCCGTCGACGACCCCGGTCTGGATGGCCGAGTAGAGTTCGCCCCAGTCGATGGTCGCGGTCTGATAGCCCATGGCGGCGATGGTTTCGGTAAAGGGCGAGACCGGCGGGACGCGCACCTTGAAGGCCCTGGCGGCCTCGAGCGTGGTGGCGTGGCCGCCCTTGGTGCCGACGCCGTTGAAACCCTCGGGCCAGGCACCGAGGTATTTCAGCCCGGTATCGGCATAGACCTCGGACAGCGCCGTGCTGAGCCAGCCGTCCTTGCCATAGGCGGCCAGGGCATCATCCCAGTCGGTGAACATGTAGGGCGTATAGATCAGCGAGATGCGCTGGTCGTATGAGGTCATCGGCCAGTTCAGCATCAGATCGACATCGCCGGCCATGAGCAGGTCGAAGACCTCCTGCTGGCCGCCCAACTCGTTCTGATAGAAGATCTCGACCTTCAACGCGCCGTCGGTGGCGGTCTCGATCTCCTTGGCCCAGGCCTCGATGGCATTGCCCGCATCCGAGCCTTTCGCGCCGGAATCGGTCGCCATCTTCAGGGTTTCCGCCATCGCAGGCATGGCTGCCGCGCCGGAGGCCAGCGCCGCGAGCAGCACTGCGGCCGTCATTCCATTCGTCTTTCTGACCATTCCCTTCTCCTCCCCAGGAAGCGGGCCTTCTTCAGGCCTCGTGTCGGTTCTTGAAAATCTCATAGGCGAAACGCCCCCTCACGCCGATGTCCAGGAAAGGCCGCGGCGGCACCGGCGACGGCGTGCCAAGGCCGATCATGTCCGAGATCAGCGGATCGTCCTCGCCAAGCGCCATGGCCGCGGCCAGCCGGCCGCTGATCGTGCCCTTGGCGACGCCGACGGCGTTCTGGCAGACTGCGCTCCAGACGTTCGGGGCGACCTGTCCGAAGCCCGGCGCGCCGTTGCGCGACAGGCAGATATAGCCGGTCCAGGTATGCTCCATGGTGACGCCCCGCAGCATCGGGAAGCGTTCGTCGAACAGGCGCTGGTGCTTGGCCCGGATCTTCAGCCGGCGTTCGTCGGACTGGCGCAGGCCGGGGCAGAAATGGATGTTCTGCCGGATCAGGATGCGGCGATCGTTGGTATAGCGCATGGTGATACCGGCAAAGGCATTGGCCGGGGTCGAGCCCCAGGGCGCGATATTGCCGAAGGCCGCCTGCTCGGCCGGCGTCAGGCGGCGCGTCAGGCTGGCATGGGCGGCGAAGTTCAGCAGCCTGCCCCTCCAGAAGCCGAAGCGCATGGCCAGGCCGTTCACCGCCAGGATGGCCTTGGGCGCCCGGACCGAACCATGTGCGGTCCTCAGCGTGATGGTCGGGCCGAAATCCGCCTCCAGAACCGGGCAATTCTCGTAAAGCGCGACGTTTTCCGGCAGGGTGTCGCCCAAGCCCCGGTTCAGCGCCGCCGGGTTCAGAAGCACCGTGCCGGGCGTATAGACCGAGGCCGCGAAATGCCGCGTGCCCAGGCGCCGGGCGGTTTCCCCGGCATCCAGCCATTCGTAAGGCTCGCCCAGCCGCTGCAATTCCTTGACCGTGGGCCGCAGGACCTGCTCGGCCCCGCGGTCGGAACTGGCGGTATGATACTTGCCGTCCTCGCTCCAGTCGCAGGCGATACCGTGGCGCTGCACGCATTCGCGCAGCGAGGCGATCCCCGCGCGGGCAAGGCGCAGATAGGCCCGACCCTTGGCCAGTTCCTCGAGCGAGGAGCCGACATTATGCGGCAGGTCGATGGCAAAGCCCGAATTGCGGCCGGAGGCGCCTTCGCCCAGCTGCTGCGCGTCGAACACCACGATCTTCGCATGGGGGCGCAACTCGGCCAGACGGCGCGCAGCCCCCAGCCCGGCATAGCCCGCGCCGATCACCACGACATCGGCGGTGATGTCTTTGGACAGCGACGGCCGGGGCTGGCGCGGCGGCAGAAGCGCGGACCAGCCATTGGTGCGGTCGTCCTTGGGAAGCAGCGAGATCCGCGTCATGCAGCCGCCTCTGTGGCCCAGCTTGCAGGCTGGAGGCTGTAGAACACCAGCGCATCCTCCGAGACATAGCGCACCTCGGTGCCGGCGGGCAGCCAGATGGTGTCCATGGGCCCGGCTTCCAGCCGGCCCTGCGGCGTTTCGACCGCGAAGGACCCCGAGATGACCAGGATCAGTTCGTCGTATTTCACCTGCCAGGGAATGTCCGCATCCCGAAACCGGGCAAAGCCGCCCGCAAGTTCGCTGCGATCCGCCAGGCCGGCGACCTCCGCGACCTCGGCCATCGCGGGATAGGCGAAACGCGGCTGGAAATGCAGATCGGAAAAGCGGTTCAGGCGCGGCGGCGCCTTGTCGGCATTCGTCATCTTTCTCTTCCCCCCGGACATGCCATCTGTTCTGGTGCAGAAAGCAATCGCCCAGCACCATACAGTGGTGTATTGGAAGATACAGACGTGTATGGAGCAGTCAATGAAAAAGCGCCAGCTGATAGAGCGTGTCAGCAAGGAAGCCGAGGAGGATCATGCCCAGCCCCGGCTGACACGCGCGGACTGGCTGGAAAAAGCCCTGGAAATGCTGATCGAAAACGGCATCGACGCGGTCAGGATCACCCGGCTTGCGGATCTGCTGGGGGTGACGCGCGGCAGCTTCTACTGGCACTTTGCCGACCGCAACGAATTGCTGGAGGCCATGCTGGACGTGTGGCAGCAGTCCAACACGGCCAGCATCATCCAAGCCGCGACTGCGCCGGGCACGCTTCAGGACCGCATCCTGGCCCTGTTCATCTGCTGGCTGGATCCCGAACTGTTCGATCCGCGGCTCGACTTCGCCGTGCGCGACTGGGCGCGGGGCGATGCCGCGCTTCAGGCGGTCATCGCGCAGTCGGACCAGCAGCGCATGGACGCGCTGATCGCCATGTTCGCGGCCCATGGCTTTGCCGAACGCCAGGCGATCATCCGGGCCCGCAACTTCTATTATACGCAGATGGGATATTACGCGCTGAACGTGCGCGAGCCGCTGTCGGTGCGGCTGTCCTATGTCGCCACCTATTTCGAGACCTATACCGACGAAAAGCTGGACCCGCAGGCAGAGGCCGATTTTCGCCAGAAGGTCATCGCGCGAAAAGAGCTGTGGGGCGACGAGCGCATACCTGTTCGTTGATCGAGCCGATGCATGCGCGCTTGGCTCGATTTAAGCTGGAAGAGGATACCGCGGCCTGGATACGGCTCCCAGATCTGCCATCCGATTGGTCTGTCGTTTTGACCCATCGGATTCCATTGCAGAAATTCCTGCAATGCCCGCCGGTGCATCCGATCACGCCTGATCAGAATCGCCCGGCACCTCCTGCCGGAGCCTCGGCCCGCCGGCGAGACGCCGACCTAGGGCCTCAAGGAAGCGGTCGTAGCGTTCGCCGCCCTGCGCCCGCGCCGCAGCATCGGGCGGTGCCGGGGTCGCGGTCAGCCAAGATCGCATGAAGATCGCGAAGGCCTCGTTGGCAATGCCGATGTCGCGCTCCAGCCGCTGAATGCTGCGGTCGATGCGGTCGAGCCGCCGGGTCATCGCCGCCTCCTGCCGCTCGTCAGCATCGGGGGTGAGGAAGGAGGCGATGGCCGCTTCGGCGACGAGGGAGCGGGATTTCCCGCGCCGGTCGGCATAATCGGCCAGCAGCAGCATCAGCTCGGGGTCCAGATAGACCGAGAGGCGTTTCTTCTTGTCGGCATGTTCCGGCATGGCTCAAAGTTCCAACCCGTCGTCCTGGTTCATCGAGATCTGGCGCGCGACCCGGCGCATGTCGCGGGCCAGCCCCCTGTTACGGACCGCCTGCTGCTCGGGGGCCTCGAAATCGGGATCGAACTCGTTCTCCGGGAGCGTTACCGGTTCGGGCACGATGTCCTGATACGGCTCCAACCCCGGTTCGCGGCGCAGCCCGGCATTGTCCGAGTACCCGGACGAATTGGTGTCGACGTGGGCAAGCGCGGCATTCGGCACGGCGGCGGCATCAGCCCCCTGCCCCGCATCCGGCCTTGGCGGCTGCAGTCCGGTCCAATCGTCCGGCAGCGCGGATCGCACCATCTCGCGCGGATCGGGCGGCGACAGCATCCGCTCCCTGAAGCGCGGATCGGCATAGTAGCGCGCCTTCCTGGCCCGGATCGGCGGGGTGCCGGCGACCATGACGATCTCGTCCTCCGGCGGCAGCTGCATCACCTCGCCGGGGGTGAGCAGCGGCCGGGCGGTCTCGGAACGCGAGACCATGATATGTCCGAGCCAGGGTGCCAGGCGGTGCCCGGCATAGTTCTTCATCGCCTTCATCTCGGTGGCGGTGCCGAGCGCGTCCGAGACCCGCTTCGCGGTCCTCTCGTCGTTGGTGGCGAAGCTGACCCGGACATGGCAGTTGTCGAGGATCGCGTTGTTCGGGCCATAGGCCTTCTCGATCTGGTTCAGAGACTGCGCGATCAGGAAGGACTTGATGCCGTATCCGGCCATGAAGGCCAGGGCGGATTCGAAGAAGTCGAGCCGGCCGAGGGCCGGGAACTCGTCCAGCAACATCAGCACCCTGTGCCTGCGGTCTTCTGCGTGCAGATCCTCGGTCAGCCTGCGCCCGATCTGGTTCAGCACCAGCCGGATCAGCGGCTTGGTCCGCGAGATGTCCGAGGGCGGCACCACCAGATAAAGCGTTGAGGGCGTCTCACCCGCGATCAGATCGGCGATGCGCCAGTCGCAATGCGATGTCACCGCCGCCACGACCGGGTCGCGATAGAGGCCGAGGAACGACATCGCCGTCGACAGCACGCCGGAGCGCTCGTTCTCGGATTTGTTCAGCAGTTCCCGCGCGGCGCTGGCGATCACCGGATGCGGCCCGGCCTCGTCCAGATGCGGGGTCTTCATCATCGCCGCCAGCGTCGCCTCGATGGACCGGCGCGGATCGGAGAGGAAGGCGGCGACGCGCGCGAGGGTCTTGTCCTTCTCGGCATAGAGCACATGCAGGATGACGCCGACCAGCAGGGCGTGGCTGGTCTTTTCCCAGTGGTTGCGCTTCTCCAGCGAACCTTCGGGATCGACCAGGATATCGGCGATGTTCTGGACGTCTCGCACCTCCCATTCCCCGCGGCGCACCTCCAGCAAGGGATTGTAGGGCGAGGAGGCCGGATTGGTCGGATCGAACAGAAGGACCCGGCCGTGCCTGGTCCTGAACCCGGCGGTCAGCTGCCAGTTCTCGCCCTTGATGTCGTGGACGATGGCCGAGCCGGGCCAGGTCAGCAGGGTCGGCACCACCAGCCCGACGCCCTTGCCGGAGCGGGTCGGGGCGAAGCAGAGCACATGCTCCGGCCCGTCGTGGCGCAGATAGTCCTGATCGTATCGCCCCAGCACCACGCCGTCGGGGCCGAGCAGCCCCGCCCGCTCGATCTCGGCCCGCCCTGCCCAGCGTGCCGAGCCGTAGGTGTCGACATCGGCGGCCTCGCGGGCCCGCCAGACCGACATCAGGATGGCGACGGCAATGGCGAGAAAGCCGCCAGAGGCGGCGACGATGCCGCCCTCGACAAAGATGCGCGGGGCATAGGCGTCATAAAAGTACCACCACCAGAACAGGGCCGGCGGGTAATAGACCGGGATACCATACAGATCGAACCAGGGCGGGCCGAGCTGGGGCTGGAAACCGAGCCGCCAGGCCGCCCATTGCGTGCCGGACCAGACCGAGATCAGTACGATCAGGAAGACGACGAGGATCTGGCCCCAGAGGATCTTCGTGCCGGACAAGGCGGTTCCAGGCTCCCTGCAGGTATCCGATGCAATGAGGAAAACCCACCTGTCGCAGGATTCAACCGCAATCCCTAGGCGGGTCGCGGGCCGGCGCAGGGCTGCGTAAAAATACTTGCAGGATGCGGCGACCCGCCAGTCAGCGCTGGTTCTGCCTTCCCATCACCCGCTGCCGCTATGCGGGCAGTTCCTTCAGTGGATTGACATAAGGCACTCCCAGCGGCTCGAAGTGCCGTTCGTTGGCGGTCAGCACCGTCAAGCCGTGCGCGGCCGCCGTCGCGGCAATGGCGATGTCCTCGAAACCCGGATCATGGGCGCGCGCCCGGTCGAGGAGCGCCCCGGCCTGACGGGCCTCCTCGATGCCGAAGGGCAGGATCCGGCTGGCATAGAAATGCTCGATGGCGGCGAGCCAGCGGCGCAGCGCAGGTGCCTTGGTGCTGGCGCCGATCCTGACCGCACGGGCGATGCCGGCCTCGATCTCGGCGATGGTGATGGCCGAGAGATAGAGCCGGTCGCTCTGGGCGCGCATCCAGACCGCAAGAGCCTCCGCATCGGCATCGCGCCGCATCGGCGCGGAGGCCGAGAGAATATTGGTGTCGAGCAGATACAAGCTTCAGAAGCCCGTGTCCCGCAGCGCCCGTGCAGGCTTGCGGGCGCGTTCGGGAATGTCCTCCGGCTCGCCGGGGAAAGCCAGCAGCAGATCGGCGAAATCCGGCACCCGGGAGATGCGCTGCCATTCCTCGAAGGAGAGCAGCACCGCTTCCTTGCGGCCGTGCCGGGTGATGACCGTCGGCTCGCCCGCCACGGCCTGATCGACCACGGCGGACAGCGTCGCCTTCGCATCCCGCAACTGGAGTTCCTTCATGGTCGATCCTCATGATGACTATCTGTAGTCATATGGGGTTGCGACATAGACCGTCAAGGTGAGCGGCCCTACAATCCCAACCCGCGCTTGCGGCCGAAGCTCCAGTCCATACCACCATCCGCACGGGCCACGCCGGAGACATGCTGGCCCAGATGCCGTTCGAGCGAGGGCGTCCAGGGCACCAGCTTGAAGCCCAGCCCGTCGTCGATCATGGCGAAGCGACCCGAGGCCAAGGCAAAGCGCCGCCGGTAGGTGCCCGCAATGGTGTCGCCACCGGCCGTCCGGTCGAACGGCAGACCGGTCTCGTGGGTGAGCCTCTCCACCAGATCACCGACCTCGCGCTCGCGCAGCCGGTCCAGCAACCGCCGGGCAAAGACGACGCGGCCGCCCTGCCGCTCGGCCAGACCCTCCCCGATCAGATGCTCCGCGCGCCGCGTCATCGCCTGCCGCACCTCGGCACCGAAACCGGCCTCCGACAGCGGTACGGGATCGCGGGCCACCGTCTGGCGGTCGAGCCAGGTGGAACCATTGGCGGTCACCTGGGCGCGGATATCCAGATCGGAGCGGACGGCCAGCGCGGTGCGGCGCTCGCCGCGCGCATCCTCGTATCTGCGCAACTCGACGATGGAGCCGGGCGCGCTGTCGCCGGCGGCGTCGAGATGCGGCAGCCGGATGTGATGGGTGCGGCCGTCCACGCCGTCGATCACCGCATAGGCGCTGCCCTTCAACTCGTCGTCATGGCCGCGCTCGACCAGCCGGCCGAGGATCGGGCCATCGGCCTCGCCGGCGAAGACGTAGTCCGAGACTCCGCGCTCGATCCCCTGCCCCGACAGCGCGCGGTGGATGCGCTTGATGACGTCGCCGCGCTCGCCGAGGTCGCGCAGCATGGTCTCGGCCTCGGGCCTGATCATCCATTGCGCCCGCCCGACCCGATCGGCCAGGCCGAGGCGTTCCAGATGCCGCAGCCGGCCGATCTTCTGCGGCAGGAAATCGTCCCGCGGGCAGTCGATGCCCAGCGCCATGTCGATGACGCCAGACTTGCCGGCATCCCGGAGAAGCTGGCGGTCGAGCGCGGTCCAGCGTTCCGCCTCGACCTGCCGCATCAGGCCGCGGCGGATCTCATGGTCATGGCGCGGCCCCAGTTCCCGGGTGATCAGGTCCTGCGCCCGGTCGCGCAACCCTTCCCGGATATAGTCGCGGGAGATGACCAGATCCTTGCCGTCATCGGCGCGTCCCCGCAGGATGACATGGACATGGGGATTGTCGGTGTTCCAGTGATCGACGGCGATCCAGTCCAAATCCGTGCCGAGGTCCCTTTCCACCTGCGCCATGAAGTCCCGGGTGAAACGCTTCAGGTCCGCCATGTCGGCGGCATCCTCGGGCGAGACGATGACACGGAAATGATGCCGGTCGTCCTCGCTGCGCTCGGCGAAGTCCCTGATGTCCGCATCGTCGGTGTGCGGACCAAACATGCGGGCCTTCTCGCCGTCGCGGGTGACGCCGTCGCGGCCGAGATAGCCCAGATGCCGGGGCAGCGCCGCGGCCTGCGCGACTCTGCGGACCACCCGGACCTTCACAGTGCAGAGCCGGGTGCGGCGGGTAATCAGCCTGTTGGCGCGGACGGCCGCAGTTCGGCCCCGGCCGAAGCGCGAGGCCCCCGGCGACACGATCCTGCCGCTGCGCGACACGCGCCCGCCGGCCTTCTGCGCGGCGGCGAGCGCCTGGGCCACGAAAGGCCGGGCACGCTGGCTGCGGCTGGAGCGGATCCGTCCCGGACGGATGCGAAAATCGTCCTCGCTGCTCATGGGCCGATTTCCTGCGAGGTGCGGGATTCGCTCAAGGACCTGCATAATCCGGAAAGCTGCGAGGTGCGGTTTGGCGTCGCGAGGTGCGCAGAACCCTCGAAACCCCGGCAAACACCCCCGACCGCCCGGCCCGCACATCGCGGGCTTTTATCTTGCATGTTTTCTGAAGGCGGCGTGGCCCCAAGGGCCGCGCCGCCCGTTCCTGCGCTGTTGTACGCTACAGCGCGATTTCCCCGATAAACGCTCATCACGAGCCTCCTGGACGGGATCGCCCGCGGCGGGCGCTGTCGGGCTGAGGAAAATCGGGCAGAGGATCGTCCGGCAGGGTGAATTTCCGTTGCCAGGAATGCCATGCGGCGGTGACGGCGCCGGTGCCGGGAAACAGGTCATCGAGCGTATCCTCGGGCCGCGCAGCGACCATCTCGAAGGCCCAATGGCAGACGGCTTCCGGCTTGGCGCCGGTCAGCCCGCGGCGCAGGGTAATGCTCTCCTGGAGCCAGTCGCGCAGGACCAGCCGCTTGCTGACCGCAGGCTTGCGCGCGGCTTTGACGATCACCGGCTCCCAGGCATAAGCGACCGGCACGTTGCGCTTGAAGGCGGCGAAACCCTTCACCCAGGCCATCCACCGGGCGCCCGTCGGCTCGACCAGCGGTGCGAGAACGGCGAACGAGCGCGGTGTCGCGGCGGCATGCAGGATCCAGCCGTCGTAATCCCGTTCGAGCCGCGCGATCAGTGCCGCATGATCAACCTCGCCGGCGTAATCGGACCGGTCGCGGTAGAGATGTGCGCAGCCGATATAGGGCGGGTCCGCATAGGCGATCTTCATCTGTTGCGCTCTTTGCAAATGGGAGTGACCGAACTGGTGGAATGATTTTTCATTGCACGGCTCCTGCATCGGAACGGCGCACGAACCGGCCATCGGATTGCGGCGCGCGGGCGTCTGAAGCGGTGTCGGACCGTTCGGCAGGCGGTTCCGGACCGGCAGCCAATGCGCCATCGTACTGCGGTTGTTCTGCATCGGACCGGCGGACGAACAGACCGCCGGGCTGGGGTCGTGCCGAATCCAGACCGCCGGTCATGTTGCCGGCGAAGAGCGGTGCCTCGCGCCAGTCGGCTGGCGGCGCAGGAGCGAAACCGGCGCCGGGCAGCGGCTCGCCGCCCAGCATTGATTCGAGCGCGGCGACGTAGGCACGGGTCTCGGCCGGTAGGGCCCGGCCTGAGACCAGATATTCGTCGTAGCGGCCCGGCCCGGCATTGTAGGCCGCCAGCATGCCGGAGATGGTGCCGTAGCGGTCGTGCATCTCGCGCAGATAGGCGGCGCCCGCAAAAATGTTGTCGCGCGGATCGAACGGATCGCTGCCGAGTGCATGGCGGGCGCGCAGCGCCGCCCATGTCTCCGGCATGATCTGCATCAGGCCCATGGCGCCCTTGGGCGACACCGCGCGCGGATTACCCCGGCTTTCGACATGGCGCACGGCGCGGATCCAGGCGGGCGTAATGCCGAAGCGCCGCGAGGCTTCCGCGACATGGGCGGCGAAAGGATCGCTGTTCTGCTGCTCGACAGGATGCGTGGGCGGCACGGGCTGCGCCAGCAAGCCGGCAGTCGGGGCGACGGCGAAACTCAGGCCGGAAAGAAGAAGGACGGCGAAGCGGCGGGCGGCACCAGCCCGCCCGTTGTCATGTTGATGAACGAATATCCGCATGGCTCAATCCCGCTCGTCGCGCTTTCTCGGGCGCGACCAGTGCAGGCTCCACATCCGGCCCTGCTCGTCCGACTGGAACAACCTGGCGCGGATCGGCTGCACGAAGACGGGATCGTCCAAGGCGACCGAGATGTATGTCCCGGCCTTCTCGCCGCTATGCGTCCAGCCGGCGCCGATCTCCGGACCGTCCTCGCTGACGAAATGAATCCGGTAATCCGGCGCCTTTTCGACATCGGCATTGTGGGTCGGCACGAAGACCAGTGCGAGGTCGAGCGTGACGGTGCGGATGCGGCCCTCGTAGCCGGATTGCGTGCGGGTGAATTCGCCGATCTGTGGCATCATTTGGTCCCTTCGGTTTCGGTTGGTGGTGAAATCAGCTAGGTGGAGAGGCAAGCAGCGGGGGCTGGTCGTGATGACGATCACCTTCGCCGAGCAGCCAGAGCGGGATCGCGCGGCCGATGACGGAAGCGGCGGGGAGCGGGCCGAAATAACGGCCGTCGAGACTGTCGCGGACGCCCGGATTCAACAGGAAGATCTCGTCGCCACCGATCACCCGGCAGCCCTGCCAGATGGGCAAGGGTCGGCCGAGGCTGTCGCATCCGCGCGCCTTGCCGATAGCCTTGCCGTCGACTGTGATCGTGTCACCGCTGCGGCAGACCCGCGTGCCGGGAAGGGCGGCGGCGCGCTTCAGCAGCGGCACGCCGGGGCCGACATAGCCGCGCGCCGTGACGAACTGAGCGAGCGGTCCGGGCGGCGTGACAGCGACCAGATCGCCGATGGTCAGGTCATCGATGGGCCGCAGGGCATAAAGCCCGACCGGCACGCTGGCGGAGGCGTTCCAGATCAGCCGGGGCGCGATCTCGGTGACAGAAACAGCAGCGATCACCAGCACGGCGGCGGCAGTTGCGGCGAGGTATGCGGTGCGGGTTCTGCGGATCATGACGCGCCTCCGCGATCCGCAGGACCGTCGGCGGGTGCATGACCATCCGCACCGGCACTACCGCCGTCTGCGCAGATGGATGCCTCGACTGCGGTGACCGCGTCATTCGGGGATGCGCCGCCGAGGACCGCGTTCAGCGCGGCCTCGCTGCGTAGGATGGCGCGGCCGATGGCCGCGGGGATCTGCGGCACCACCGCATCGCCGAAGGCCTCAACGATCAGACTCGCCGCAGCCGTCCCTTTGCGACTGCCGAGCGCAATGCGCGTGCGAGCCAGCCAGGCGGAAATCCCATCATCCACCCGTATGTGATGGGCAATGCCGCCGTTCCAGTCAGGCCATGGCTCCGCAAGATCGCCGCCAGCGCCCGCGCACCCGCCCATTTGTCCGGCGCCCGGTTGGTCATCGCTCCGTCCATCACCGCGTCCATGGTCGGGGATTTCCGGCGGTCGTAGGCCGGGCTCCAGCCGTCCATCCGGCCGTCCCGCTTCGTCGGCGTCGGCAGGGTCTCGGGCACCCGTCTGTCGAAATGCAGCGCCTCGCCGATCGTCGGTGTGCGGTCGAAACGGTCCTGATCCGAGGTCATCCGGTCCTTCCGCTTGCGCAGCACACTGCCCCGAGGTGCCGCGTTCGCCGTCGGCGTGCCCATCATTCCGGCGTGGCGGCTGTTGTGGCCCTGAAGCTGGCTCAGCAGATCGCCCCGGCCGCCGCGATCCGCATCCGTCTTGCGCGGCGTGGCGAGGATCATCCGCAGCGGATATGTCGATCCCGCCCCGCCGCCGGCGCCGTCCCTCATCCCGTCCGAGGCCATCGGCGTCGGCAGCGGGCGGTTGCGGAACAGATCGGAAAGACCGGATTCCTTCATCGCCCTGCGCGCGCCCGATCCGCCCTCCATCCGCATGCCGCCCTGCTGGGATTGCGACACGGGTGTCGGCAAGCTGCTGCGGGTCGCAGCCGATGAGCCAGGAGCGTTTGCGGACATGGTTGGCGCCGATATCCGCAGCACCCACCACGCATGGCCAGCAGGCGTAGCCGAGCGCTTCCAACTCGTCGAGCAGCCGGTCGGCGCCGCGAGTTCTGAGCAGA
The DNA here is from genome assembly GCF_020990385.1 of Paracoccus sp. MA. Taxonomy (NCBI): domain Bacteria; kingdom Pseudomonadati; phylum Pseudomonadota; class Alphaproteobacteria; order Rhodobacterales; family Paracoccaceae; genus Paracoccus; species Paracoccus sp. MA. Next base: position 196,767 of record NZ_CP087597.1, on the reverse strand, counting down.
GGGCTGTTCTCAAAAGCGAACCAGCGAGGCCGGCATTCTCCGACCAGGCGAACGGCCTCGAGGTAGAGCCCCGAGCGTTCGCCCTCGATCCCCTTGCCCTTCGTGTTGGCACTGGAGATGTCCTGGCAGGGCGGCGATCCGACGACGATGTCGGGCAGGCATCCGAGGTCGGAAACAAGTCGAGCTGCCGTGAGGGTTCGGATATCGTCGTAAAGCCTGACATGCGGGAAGTTCTCCGAATAGAGGATGCGCCGCCATTCCACGATCTCGCAGGCGGCGATGGTGGTGAAACCGGCGCGGTGCAGGCCCAGGGTCCAGCCGCCGGCGCCGCCGCTGAAGAGATCGAGCACGCGCATCATGCCCCCACCTTCCGGCGCTTCAGCCATGCGGCATGCTGGGCCCTGGTGTAGGTCCGGAACGGCTCGCCCGCGACGAGGCGGTTGTGGACATGCCGCCAGTGATCGGGCGAGACCTCGCTGGGATCGATGCCCAGCGCCTCGACGGCATCCACCGCCTGCAGCACCCGCTCGACCTTCGGCCAGCCACTGACCCGCAGCAGGATCTCCGCCCCCGGCTTGACGAAGGGCAGCGTCTGGAACGGCTCGCCCGGCCCGACGGCGCGCAGGATGTCGAGGCGCGAGACCACGGTGCCGTAATCGTTGCCCGCCCAGCGCACGACGGCGAATGTGCTGTCCGGTACGAAGCCGACAGTCCGGCGCTGGCTGTCGATCCGATGTTCGTGGCAGAAGCGTCCGAAGCGCAGCCAGTGCTCGACCCGCTTCTCCTGCCAGATCAGGTCGACAAAGGTGGTCGAGCCAGGATCTGGCCTCGGCTTCTCAGGGTGACGAACACTCATTCCTCACCCCCATTCATGGCACTGCCAGTCCACGAATTAAGGGACAAATCGGTGTTTTCCACCGCCTGCCGCACGCCTACAAGGTTAGGATTCCTTAAGTTAGGTAAGTTAGGAGGGGCTGAATTCCTGTTCGGATTCAGTGCGGTTACATCACGCCACGGTTCCCGATAGCACGGGTGTCGGGTTCCGGATAGCACGGGTCGGATGGTTCCTGATAGCACGGCTCTGTCCACAGCTTGTTCACAGGTTGGCCGTTCAACGACGCGCAGCGCGAGGCGCGGCGGCGAAGGGATTGGCGGGGGCGGGTTGGAAGCACAGCCGCGGCAGCCCGTCGGAACCGATACTGAGAGACAGGCGATAACCGGGCAGCGGCTGTCTTTGGACGATGGCCCGGATCTCGAAGGCGAAGCGCTTGAAGGGCGAGAGGCTGCCGGATTTCAGGTGCAGATGCCGAAGGTCGAAACTCCAGCCTCCGGGCTGCCGGCCGCCGTGGCGGCGCACCAGCCGGTAGAGCCAGCGTTCCAGCCCGCCCTTCAGGTCGAAATAGGCCCGGTCGATGGTCAGGACCAGCGCGTCGTCCATCACCCCGGCATAGAACCAGTCCGGCAGGATCAGTTCGATCCCGAGCGGCCGGCGCCGGTCGTCGAGCAATTCCTTCCACTCGTTGATCCAGGAGAAGCGGTGCCGCCGCCGTTCCGCCGGCTGGCGGATCGAGGTAGCGACCGTCGTCGACTGCAACCGGTCGAGTGCTGCCTTCAGCCGCAGATAGCTGCGGGCGGAATCGTCGCGCCGAATGAAGGTCAGGATCTCGTAGGGCGTCGCGGCCATCAGACGCGAGGTCCGCAAGCCTTGGTTGCGGGCCTCGACGATCTGGCTGGCGGCCCAGATCAGGATGTCGGCGTCCCAGATCGTCGCCATGCCGTGTTCCGGCGTCGCCTCGACGCGGATCGAGACCGAGCCCATGTTGAAATCGATCGGCACCACCCGGCGGGACTTGGCCAGCGAGAAGAACGGCCAGGACATCAGGTCTCGGGAATCCCGCGCGGCGATGTCGCGCGCGACCGGCCGGAACAGTTCCATCTGCCGGCCGTCGCAGATGCGGCGCGCGGAAATCGGCGCGCTCACCGGCCCGTCCCCGCGGTCTCGCCGAAGGCGCGGTCGGGTTTTCCGGAAGCTTTCGCCATTTCCGAGGTGGACTGGCGCGCCGAGCCCTCGATCCAGGCGCGCAGGTCGGCAATGGTGTAGACGACCCTGCCGCCGAGCTTGCGGTAAACCGGGCCGGTGCCGCCGCAGCGGTGCTTTTCCAGCGTTCGCGGCGAGAGGTCCAGAAGCCGGGCGGCTTCCTCGGTGCGCACGAAGCGCGGCCAGGCGGGATCGGGTTCGTTCTGCATCGTCGGTCTCCGTCGCAGGATCCGCCAGAGAGGCGGGATTGCGACGACGATGGCGCAAAAGCAGCACCGGGCCGGAGTGACAGAATGACGGTCTGGTTTTTGTCACCCCCTTTCGTCGGGAGCCGGAGCCGGGTCGACGAAAAGCTTTCCCGGCTCACGAATCCCCATTATACTAGGTGGCGCCGTGCGTGGTGCCCGGCGACTCCTCCCGCATGAGCTTACGGGAGCGAGTTGCCAGGAATCTGCGCCGGCTGAGACAGGAGAAATCCCTGTCGCAGGAGGAGCTTGCCGATCGTGCGGACATCAACCGGAACTATGTCGGCATGCTGGAGCGCGAGGAGAACGCCGCGACCGTCGACATGCTGGAAAAGCTCGCCGCGGTGCTGGAGGTCGATCCGGTGGAACTGCTCCGCCGCGAACGGACGTGAGCTTTCGGCAGCTGTTCGCCCGTTTTCCCAAGGATTCGCGGGTTTACGCCGATGGTCAAACCGCCGTCATGTTCGTACCGGAATATGCGTATTCAGAGAATCCCGATATCCGGCACGGATCGTTCCCCTAGAAATGGATTGCCGCGTTCTTCATTCTGGACGCAGGTCGGATACAGGAGAACTTCATGGCCGCTGACGCCTTCGAGGAAACCCCGCCGCAGTCCGAGCGGCTGACCGGCTACGACGAGGCCCATCTGACCACCTATCTGCGGCTTCTTGACGCAGAGGAGGAAGGGGCCGACTGGCGCGAGGTGGCCCGGATCGTCTTCGGCCTCGACGTCGCCGCCGATCCCGACCGGGCGAAGCGCGTTCACGACAGTCATCTGGCCCGGGCGCGCTGGATGACCGAGGCGGGCCACCGGCAGATCCTGAAACCGCGCATGCGCTAGAGCAGGGAACGGCAGCGGTATCTGTCCGTGTCTTTGGGGTGGCGTCGGCATATCCGCCATTCCCGAGCACAATCTATGCGTGAATCCGCATGTCTGCATAATCACGGGTTCCGACCCGCCTTTCATTCCGATGGGGAGCAGAGCCATGCCGTCTTCCACCGATTGGAGGTCACCGGGCTATGACGACCGGTTCCGGACGCTCGACCGTGCCCGGATGACCTTCCAGTTCCTGCGCCGCAACCGCCGCTATCGTGCCGAGTATTCCAGGATCCGCAAGCATATCGGGCGCGGCGTGACCGTTGGGGACAGCACAAAAGAGGAGATTGCCCGGATGGCCTGCCGCTGGGGGCTGATGTTTCCCGGTCGATCCCGCACTTCCGGTATCGGAAGCCCGGCCGCTCTGGCGTCCTGATGCGCTTCCCGCCACCCTGATCCTCACCGCCGCACCTGAAGGTTATGACCGGCCACCGCTGCTTAATCCAGCCGATCTGCCGCTGGCGCCGGTCTTGCGGACAAGCGAGGGGTTGCACGGCATCGTCGCCGATGCGGGTGGCGATCACCGGCTCTGGTTTCCCCACGGCATGGCCCGGATCCGGCTGGCGATCATCGTGCCGCTCGACGAGGATCTGATGGTCCGGCTGAACAGCATCCGGCGGTTTCATCGGTTGCTGACCGGCAGGCCGGTCAGGCCGATACCTTCTCTGCAGGCGCTTTCGGCCTCCGAACGGCACCGCGCCACCCTGATGCTGCGCGCCTGGGATGGAGCCGATTCCGGCGCCTCCCGCCGCGACATCGCCGGCGTCCTGTTCCGTACGGATTTCAGCGGACTCAGCGCCGACGAATGGAAATCTGCCTCCGAGCGCCGGCAGCTTGCCCGCATCCTCGCCGACGCCCGCGCCATGATCGGCGGCGAATATCTCACGCTGTTGCGGGGCGGCCCGCACCGGCGGCGCTGAACCGACCGCCGCTGGCGGCGTCAGTCGCTGGCGAGGTCGGCCTTGTGTCGCTCGCGCGCAGGCGGAGGAATGCCTCGATCTCTTCTGCGGTGGTGGCGCCGTATTCGACCATCTGGCCGAGCAGCTCGAGGGCTTCATGGATGTCGTTGCGGTCGAAGCCGAACTCGCATTCGGCGTGGATCTTCGCCGCGAGGGCAGTGGTTTCGGTTTCACAGGTCATCGGCGTCCTCCGTTCTGGGGTTGGGCTGAACCGCTCAGCCTCTCCTGCAGCTGCGAGCCCCGCGATCACGGGGCCAGGCAGCTTCCGCTGGCGCTGGTGAGATCAGGCCGGCCTTCCGCAGCCATTTGGCGGCGTCGGCGGCATCGGTTGCGTGGACAATGACCGTCAGGGTCATGCTGTCGCGGCTGGCGCGGGCCTTGACCCCGGTGTCCGCGTCCATGCCCATCTCGATGTCCTCGAGGTTGATGCAGCGGGCCAGCGGGTTGCTGGGGATGTTGATCTCAAATGTCGCGGTATGCATCGGGCGTCTCTCCGAGCTTCGGGGGCGATCCATTCGACCCCTTTCACCACCCCGACCCCGCGTTGCGGGGGCATGGCGCCGGCTGGTGTCGACCACCTCCGCGCCTTACGAATAGTCTAGCAAAAACAAGGCGCTAACGCAAGCCGATTGCGATGTTTTATCCATTATTTTCAGTCTTTTAGATGATTTCTTAACCCCTTAACACTGCCGCCGAAACGCCCACGGATGGCCACCCCATTCGCCAGCGGACACCCGTTCCCCCCTCTGCTCTGAAGCAAAGCGCGCCGTTCGCGACCATGCGCCGACGGTAATGCAAAACCCATCGGTGGCGCTGTGGCGCTGTCTTTTCCCAAGTCTTCCTTCCCAAGCCCCTGTTTCTTCTTCACGGGAGTAGAATTGGGATTTGGGGGAAGGAAGGTCCGCGGGGGGTGCCCCCCACCGGAGGCTTTCCGGCCGGTCGATCCGGCCGGGGAAGCCTTCTCTTGCCCGCGCAGTCTCAGGGCGATCCGGTGCGGACATGGGAAAACCCGGCGGCTGGAACCGCCGGGCCTCCCGCTCAGGTCGGGATGTCGTCTTCGTCGATGAAACGGCCTTCGTCCTCGTCTTCGGTCTCGGACTGCGGCGCCCGGCTCAGGAAATCCACCGTCTCGGCGACGATCTCGCAGCCGTAGCGGTCGTTGCCGTCCGCATCCTGCCATTTCGTGTAGTGGATGCGGCCGCGCACCAGAACCTTCGTGCCGGAGTCGCAATATTGCCGGATGGTCCGGCCCAGGCCGTTGAAGGCGACGACGCGGTGCCATTCCGCGTCCTCGACCCGATAGCCCTTCTCGTCGCGCACAACCCGGCCTTCCGAATAGCGCGGGCGCGCGGTGACCAGCTTGAAGCGGGTGACATCGGTGCCGGTGCGGGTGGTGCGGGTTTCGGGGGCCTGACGGATGGTGCCGGCGAGGATGACGATGTTCTGCATTGTGTGTCTCCGTTGCTTCAGCTGCTTCGCGGGCCGCGTCGAAGTGCGCAATGATATCCGGCTCGCTGGCCCCGGTGATCGCGCCGCCGTTAAGACCGAGCGCGGCGAACGCCATATAGGTCTTGTGCTCGAGCACCATCTGTCCGGGCAGGATGCCGTCGATCTCGTGCTTGTGCGGGTTGACGGCCACCTTCCATTCGTCGGTTTCGCCGCGCCAGACCCCCGGCAGCAGGTCGATCCGCTTCGCGCCTGCGGCCACCGCCCAGCTGACCACTGTGGCGAAAAGCGCGCTCACCCTCGGTCCCTGCGCCGCGCTCATGACCACCCGCAGCGATGGGGTGGTGCTGGGGTTCACGGATCACGACAATCCGCTGACCTTCGCCGGCGTCCAATTCGAGCCAGAAAGCGGCTTTGCGGCCTCCGAAATTCGCGTCGGGTCAGAGTTAAACGTCGATTCCCAGGATGCGGAGGGTGTTCTTTCCTCCGACCGCATCACCGAAGCCGATATCGTCGGCGGGCATTATGACAATGCCGCGGTTGAGGTCTGGCGTGTGAATTGGGCCGCTGTAAGCCAGCGGATTCTCATGCGGCGCGGGTCAATCGGGGAGGTTCGTCGGGGAAAGATCGCTTTCACTGCTGAAATGCGCTCGCTGGCGCATCTTCTCGATCAGGCCACCGGCCGGACTTATCAATATTCCTGCGATGCGGCGCTTGGGGACGGCAGGTGCAAGGTCAATCTCGCCGGCGCGTCCTTCAATGGCACGGGGGCGGTGACCAGCCTGATCCGAGACCGTTCGTTCCGAACTTCGGGGCTTGTCTCATTTCCGGCTGGCTGGTTCGACCACGGAATCCTGTCCTGGACAAGCGGGCCGAACGCGGGCCGCGAGGCCGAGGTGGTGCTGCATGGTAAAAGCGGCAGCGTGGTAAGTTTGTCCTTGCTGGAGGCGCCCGTTGTCGAAATTGCGGCGGGACACGAGTTCACCATCGTAGCGGGGTGCGACAAGCGGCATTCCACCTGTTTCGCCAAATTCTCGAACATCGCGAATTTCCGGGGCTTCCCGCACATCCCCGGTCAGGATGCCGTGGTGCGCTATGCGAAAAAGAGCGGCCTGAACGATGGGCAGCCGCTATGACCGCCGATCCTGCAATCGTCATCGCGGCAGCGAGGGAATGGCTCGGAACGCCCTATCACGATCAGGCCAGCACTATCGGCGCTGGCTGCGATTGCCTCGGGCTCGCGCGGGGCGTCTGGCGGCAGATCGTCGGCCGCGAGCCGACCGAGATTCCTCCCTATGGGCGCGGCTGGGGCGAGGTCGGCCAACGCGAGGTGCTGGCGGAGGGCGCGCGGCTGTGGATGGTCGAAATCGATCCGCTTGAGGCCGGCCCGGGCGCCGCCGTCCTGTTCCGCATGCGCGAGAACGGCATCGCGAAGCATGTCGGCATCCTCACGGGGCCGAACAGCTTCATCGCGGTCGGCGCATGCTGCCGCGCTGGTGGTGGACGGTGGCCCGCAAAGCCGGTCGACCGGTCGGGCGCTGATCGCGCGGATCGATGCCGGGTGCGGTGGTCCATGACCGCCCCGGCGCTTCTGGCGCAGCCGGTGGCGCGGCTGTCGGATGATGGCCGCACGGTCCTGCTGTCGCGCGGCGGCTGGTCCGGCTCCTTCCCACTGTCCCGCCTGCCCTCCCAGATCGCCTTCTATCGTGGCCTGCGAGACCGGAAAGGCGGCAAGTATGCCGCCTTCTACCAGCCCACGCTCGCCGCCCTCGAGGCGCTATCCGACGAGATCAGGCAGCATTCAGATGATAGGGCCGGACAAGGCAATCGGCCGGAAGGCCCCATTCGGTGCTGATCTTGTGGATCATGGCCACGGTGAGCGCGCGCTTGCGGTTCATGACCTCGGACGCGCGCGGCGTCGATCCGAGCAGCCGGCCGAGATCGGCCTGGGTGCGCCCGGTCGCTTCCATGTGCGCCTTCAGCAGGTCGACGGGATCGGCTTCGGGGATGGGATGGTGCCGGTCCTCATAGGCTTCGATCAGGTCGGCCAGAACGTCGAAGCGGTCTGCTTCGGGGGTTCCGGGTTCGGGCTGGTTGTCGAAATACGGGGCGATCTCGGCCAGCGCCCATTGATAGTCCGCTTCGGTGCGGATCGGTCGAACGTCCATCAGATCGTCTCCGGGTTGATCTTGTCATATTCCTTGTGGGTGCCGACGAATTTGATCAGCCCCCGCCGGTAGGGATAGGCGAAATGCACGATCAGGCGGTATTTGTTGCCGCCGATGTCGAAGATCACGCGGTTGTCCCCCACGAAATCGACGGTCGTTCCGAACATCGCCTTCACATCGGCCGGCCCGGTGAAGGTCGCTTTTGAAACGGCGGCATACCAGTTCACCAAGGGCGTTTCTGCTCGGGGCTCTCGCTCCCAGAAGGCGCGAAGCGTTGCCTTGGCGATGATCTGCATGGTCACTCCTTTATTCCCGTATTGGGAATATCGCACAAGCCCCGACGCAAGGCAAGCGGATATTCCCATTTTGGGAATGATTTTGGCGCAAGGCGGTTCCGGCGAGCGGCGGTGATAGGTGGTCGAAACGGCCGGCTTTCACCGCCTATGGGCGCCTAAAGGCCAGCGCATCCAGTCGTGCATACGGCTGGACATGGCAAACCTTCGATTTCTTTCCGTCTGTTCGGGCATTGAGGCCGCATCGCTCGCTTGGGAGCCGCTGGGGTTCCATGCTGTCGGCTATTCCGAGATCGAGCCCTTTCCCTGTCACGTCCTGCATCACCGCTTCGGCGCGGGGCGACCCATGTTCATGCCCTCGCCCGACGAAGCGGGGCTATCGGTGAAGGACCGCAAGCCCCGTGCCTCCGCAATCCGTGCCGTCGCCAATATCCCCGAGGTCAGCCGCGTTCCGAACTTCGGGGACATGACCCAATTTGAGAAATGGCCTGACATTCGACCGGACATCCTAGTCGGCGGGACGCCATGTTTCCCGGCCGGAACCATGATCGCCACAGAGCGCGGATTCGTTCCTATCGAGGACATCCGCCTTGGCGACATGGTGCTGACCCATCAGGGCCGCTTTCGGCCCGTACTGCGCACCGGCAGCAAGATCGCGCCGACTGTCGTCGTCAAGGGTCAGGGCCATCCCGGCATGGTGACCACGGCGAACCATCCTTTCTATGCCCGGCGGCGGGAGGGGCGGCATCAGTTCGCGGCCCCGGAATGGGTGCGGGCGGAATCGCTCGCGCATCACCATTGGGCCTGCGTTTCCCGCTGGCCGGCGCTGCTGATCCCGGATGTTGAGGTTCGCGGTCGCGAGAAGCCCGTGGACCTTGAGGATGCAGATCTTCTGATGTTGGCCGGTGCCTATCTTGGCGACGGCTGGATTCGGATCAACGAGCGGCGTGGCTCCGTCCTGCTGGGGCTGAATCCGCAGAAGTTCATCCAGCTTCGACCTGTTCTCGACCTGCTGCGAACCTACACGGTTTCGCCCATGCGCACCTCGGTTCGGGTGCAGATTTCCAGTCGGCCCCTCGCCAGGTGGATGGCCGAACATTTCGGCCACGGTGCCGCTGATAAGCGCGTTCCCATGTGGGCGCTCGGCATGCCGCGCCCTCTGCGGGATGCCCTGGTGCGCGGCTATCAGATCACGGACGGCGGCCCCTCTGCATGCGTTGGAATCCGCGCTACCACCGTGTCGAGACAGCTTGCGCTCACCATGCGGGCGCTCGCGGTTTCGACCGGGCATGCCTCGTCGGTATCCTTCTCGGCTCGACCCGAAACTGCGGTGATCGAGGGGCGGACAATCCGCCAGCGAGGCACCTTCACTGTCTCTTTCAGCCAATCGGAACGCACCTCGTTCGAGGATGGCGGATTCCGCTGGCAGCTTGTCCGCAGCGTTGCGCCTACCGGCCGCGAGGAGCGGGTTTTCGATCTCGAAGTGGCCGAGGATCATTCGTATGTCGCAGATGGAATTTGCGTTCACAACTGCCAGGACTATTCCGTCGCCGGACTTCGCCTCGGCATGGCTGGCAGCAGAGGGCAACTCACCCTCACATATGTTGAAATTGCTGCACGATATCGGCCCCGCTGGCTGGTTTGGGAGAACGTCCCCGGCGTTCTCAGCAGCAACGGCGGACGAGACTTTGCGCGATTTCTGGGCGAGATCAGCGGCCAGCAGATCGACGTCCCCGAGGGAGGATGGAAGAACGCCGGCATCGTCTCCGGCATCCCCGACGCCTATGGCCTCGCCTACCGGGTGCTTGACGCTCAGTTTGTGCGAACACGCGGACACCCTCGGGCGGTCCCCCAGCGACGGCGACGTGTGTTCGTTGTCGGATATCTTGGAGACTGGCGACGTGCCGTCGCAGTATTATTTGACCGCGAAAGCCTGCTCGGGAATTCTCCGCCGCGCCGGCAATCGGGGCAAAGACCTGCCCCCACCCTTGCGTCTCGCCCTTCAGGCGGTGGCGGACTCGGGACGGACTTCGACCTCAACGGCGGACTGATCTCGATGGCCCACGGCCAAGGCGGTGCCGAGATCGGCATCGACCATGGCCCGACCCTCACCTGCAACCACGAGGCCCCCATCGTCGCGCATTCCCTGCGCGCCGAGGGCTTCGACGCATCCGAGGATGGCACCGGGCGCGGGACGCCCATCGTGCCGGTGGCGATGCTGCTGACGGCTGGCATGGCGAAGTCGGCCAGCCGCATGCCGCATGAGCAGGGCGCGCTAGTGCCCGTGCAGCAGCCGTTCGTGCTCATGGAGCGCGGGCGCGATGGCCAGCAGAACCTCGAGTATCGGCAGGACGGTTCCGCGAACGCGATTCTCACCCCCAACGGCGGGCGCAGCGGCATGGGCGTCGGCGCGGTGGCGCATCCCATCGCCTTCGACTGCCTCGCCGGGGGCGAGACGGGCCTGTCCATCGGTGACGTGCCTGGCGCGCTCCATGGCGGCGGCAAGAGCGGGGGCCGCGCCGCCATCGCCTTCTCGGCCAAGGATTGCGGCGCGGACGCGCAGGACGATGTGACGCCCATGCTCCGCGCCATGGGCCATGCCGATTCCCATGCGAATGCCGGCGGGCAACTGGCGGTGGCCCTGCCTTGGGCAGCCCGTCGATTGACACCCGCCGAGTGCGAGCGCCTGCAGGGCATGCCGGACGAGCATACGATGATCCCGTGGCGCGGCCGGAACGGCGCGCCTGACGGGCCGCGCTATAAGGCGTTGGGCAACAGCATGGCCCGGAACGCCATGGAGTGGCTCGGGGAGCCCGGGCGCAGCGCGGCCTGGCCGAAGTTGAAGCCCAGTTCCTTCAGGATCTTGCCGTTGACGACGATCTGCGTCTCGGTGGCCGGGGTGTGGCCCAGATGTTCGTGACCGAAGACCGGATCCATCATCGCCTCGACGATGGCGACCAGCACGGGCATGTATTCCGGCCGGCAGCCCGACATGACGCCGTTTACGGCCACGCTCCAGACGGTCGCTTCGCGGCTGGCGGGCAAAGCCTTGCCCAGCACCTCGTCGCGATCGCGCGGCGTGTGGCGCAGGAACGCCTCGACCTTCTCGATCGTGGGCGGGACGACGGGCATGCCTTCGCTCCAGCCGTTTTCGAGGAAATGCTCCTGCACCTCGTCGAATGCGCCCGAAAAGACGATGTCGGTCTTGTCAGGTTCGGCGACATAGCCTTCTTCCGGCGGTTGCACGGTCAGGCCATGGACGACCTGCTGAAGCATCGGCCCTGCGACCGTCTTCTCAAGTTGCTCGTCGGGGACGAAGTTGACGTGACCCGGATGGATGGTATGAGGCAGATTGGGCATTCCAAGCCCCTTGGCAGTCATCTTGCCCTGGTTCACGAAACCGGAGCAGAGCATGGTGACTGTCGGATATCCCAGTTCTTCAACCAGGGCGCTGGCACGCGTCACGGCGGCCGTACAGGAGCCTCAGCATCCGACGCCGACGATCACCGCGTCGACGTTGAAATCTTTCAGTTTCTGGGGCAGGGCTTCAAGAACCTCGTGCTCGTTGGCGCCGTGGATCTCCCCGAACTCGCGCCAGCTGACGAACTTGATGCCGGGATAGAGCTTCGTCATCTCCCGTTCCCAGATGTCGAACATGATGTCGCCCTTGAACACCCAGTCCCAGAGCTGGGCGACGGTCTTGCCCTCGAGGGTGTCGAGCCTCTTGGCAAGCCTGTGCCCCTGATGCATCTGGCGCCCGCTTGGCCAGACGACGTCATAGGTTTCCGTCATGGATCCTCCTTTCTCGTGCATTTTCGGCAAGGCCATGGCTTGGACCCAACCTTTTGCGGCCCGCAGGCGGCAGGCCGAATCCTCCATGCCGTCCATCCTGCCCGCAAAGTCGTCATCCGCGAAGCAGGTATCACGAAACGAGACCCTGCCATCATGCGCGCTTCTGCGAAAATCGCGGTAACAGCCCAACGGCAGCACGGCTTTCGGCGCGAGTCGGTGCCGTCCCCCGCTGACGGGCATCAATGAACGGCGGCCTTCCGGGGCCGAGGCAATAACGGAAGTCGAAGCATGTTCCTGATTGCTACCGCGGGTCACATAGATCACGGCAAGACCGCACTGATCCGTGCCCTGACCGGAACCGAGACGGACCGCCTGCCGCAGGAAAAGGCGCGCGGCATCTCGATCGACCTGGGCTTTGCCTATTGGACCGACGTGGCAGGGACCGTCGGCTTCGTCGATGTGCCCGGGCATGAGCGTTTCATCCCGACCATGCTGTCCGGTGCCGGCGCGGCCGATTTCGCCCTGTTGATCGTTGCCGCTGATGACGGCATCATGCCGCAAACGCTGGAACATCTCGACATCCTGGACTTGCTGGGCATCCGGCAGGGTGTCGTCGCGCTGACGAAATCCGATCTCGCGAATCCCGAACGGATCGCCTTGCTGGACCGCGAAATCACCCGGACTCTTGCCGGCACCGCGCTGGCGGGCAGCCCGATCCTGCCGGTCAGCGCCGCCACGGGGGCTGGTATCGACGCGCTCGCCCGGCTGTTGCGCCAGGCCGCCACGCGACCCAGGCCCGATCGGGAAGCCGGGCTCGGCTTTCGTCTGGCCATCGACAAGGCCTTCACAGTGCCGGGGGCGGGCACGGTCGTGTCGGGGGCGATCAGGGACGGCGCCGTTGCCGTCGGAGACGAGCTGACCCTCGCTCCCTCGGGTGAAACGGTGCGGGTGCGCGGCTTGCAAGCCGCTGGGCGCCAGGTCCCGCGTGCCGTCGCGGGCGACCGATGCGCCATCAACCTGCGTGGGGTGGCGCTCGACCAAGTGCGCCGCGGCGACTGGCTGTTGGCGCCGGGCCATCTTTGTGCCTCGCATCGACTGACGGTGGATCTACGGATTTCGGACGCGGTCGCAAACGGCATCCGCCACAACAGCCAGATGCATTTGCATATCGGCACGACCGACATGCCCTGTCGCGTCCTGCTGCATGGCCGTTCGACGCTGCCCGTCGGGGAAAGCGGCGTCGCCCATCTGGTCACGGCCCGGCCGGTCTGCGCCGTCGCGGGCGACGCTTTCGTGCTGCGCGATGCCGCCGCCCGGCAAACGCTGGCCGGCGGGCGGGTCGTCGATCCGCTGGCGCCCCATCGCCGGCGCCGCGACGACGACCCCGAGCCGCTCTGGGCTGCCCTGCGCCGGCCCGATCCCGGCGCCGGCTTTCGCGACTTTTTGGCCCGGCCCGGCACCGAGGTCGATGCGGGTGCCTTTGCCTGGCGCCGCAATCTCGCCCAGCCACGGATCGAGACGCTGCTGTCCGACGCCCACGTGGTCCGCTGCGGTCCCGGCGGCCGCCTGGCGCTATCGGTCCGAACCGCCGAGCAGGCCGAGGCGGCGATGATCGCCGGCCTCGACAGCTTCCATGCCGCCCAGCCCGCGCTTGCCGGGCGGCCGGTCGCTGCGGTGCTGGCCGACCTGCCCTTTCGCCTGTCGCGCGAGGTGCGCCGCACCATCCTGCAACGGCTGCGGGAGCAGGGCAGACTGGCGGTGCGCGGCAATTTCGTGCATCGGCCCGACCATGCGCCGCCGGTTCCGCCCGGATCGGAGGCGCAATGGCAGCGCATCCTGGCCGCGGCAGCGGTCCTTGGGCGTTCGTCCTTCGGGTTGCGGGAACTGGCCGATGCCAGCCGCATCCCGGAAGCCACCATCGCCGAGCAGTTGTTCGAGCATCGCGGCCGCATGGAGATCTGGCGCATCTCGGCCACGCGCCACATGCTCGACAGCGCGCTTCGCGAGATCGCGGCCAACGCCAGCGCGTTGAGCGGTCAATCGAAGGCGGGGTTCGACGTGGCAAGGCTGCGCGACCGCACCGGTCTGGGCCGCAACCTGCTGATCGAGGTGCTGGAATTCTTCGACCGCACCGGCATCGCTCTACGCCGGGGCGACAGGCGCCGCATCGTCGCCGATCTGGACGCCGCCTTCCAGCGCGCCGCGCTGGCCGAGGCGGGGCTGCCGCGCAAGCTGTTTTTCGAGCGGCCGCGCAGCCGCCGCAAGCGACCCGGGGGTCACGCCTCGCGCTGAAGCGCCGCGGCCTGCGCGCGCAGCGCATCGACCAGCACCATGGCCACGGGCGACAGCATCGCCCCTTCCCGCAGCATCAGGCAGACCTGGCGCTCCATCCCGGTAAAGCCGGCATCCAGCTCGACCAGCGCGCCGGATTCCAGCTCGACCTCCATCTGCCTGGCCGAGGCCAGCGCCAGCGCGTCGCTGCTGGCCAGCAACTGCCGTACCACCGCCAAATCGGCGGATTCGATGCTGGCCTGCGGCGGCGCGATCCCCGCCTTCAGGAATTGCGCATCGAACAGCGCCCGGCTGGGCGAACTGTGCCAGGGCAGGATCCATTGCCTGCGGGCAAGTTCGGCAAGGCTGATCGGCTTTCCGGCCAGCGGATGCCCCCGCCTTGCCAGCACGGTCAGCCGGTCGGCGAACAGCGGCTCGATCACCAGCCCGGTGAAATCCGTCTCCTTGCGTGGCACGCCCAGGCTGGCGTCGATCTCGCCCGAGCGCAGCCCGTCGATGAGCTGATGGAAGGGACTGTCGATGGTGGTCACGCGGATGCCCGGATGGCGCGAGATCGCATCGGCGATCGCCATCGGAAAGACCCGCGTGCGCCCCAACGGCAGGGTGCCGATCACCACCGTTCCGGCGTAATCGCCCGAGACCGTGGTGACATCCAGCGCCATGTGGCGCAATTCCGCGAAGACGCGCTTTGCCCGGATCGCCACGCGGTTGGCCGTCTCGGTCGGAATGACGCCTTGCAGGCCGCGATGAAACAGGGTCGCCCCCAATGCCGCCTCGATCCGGCCCAGCGACATGCTGGCCCCCGACTGGGTGATGCGCAGCCGTTCGGCCGCCGCAGAAATCTTGCGCGTTTCGACAAGATGGATCAGCAGCATCAGCTTGCGGTTGTTGAACAGCAGATGCTCGATCGCGCTGGGTGAGGCGGCGGATTTGCGTGGCTTCATGCGCGCCAGATCGGCGGCGGCCTCGGCCAGTTCCGCCCGGATACGCCGCGCGCGGGCCAGCACCAGCTGACCATAGTCGTTCAACTGGATGCCTCTTGCCCCGCGATCGAACAAGAACATGCCGATGCTCTTTTCCAGTTCCGCCACCGCACGCGAGACGGCCGAAGGCGCCTTGTTGAGGATTCGCGTCGCCCGCGCGATGCTCTCCTCCTCGGCAACGCTGAGGAAGATGCGGATCGTATGCAGCTGGGCCCCGTCGGTTTCGGCGGTGTCGATATCGTCTCTCATCTGCCCCCCTCCCTAGTGATGATAACACAAGTCGACAGCGCCATAACCAATTTGGCAGCCCACTTTCGGCCGAATGGGTATAGGCAAAACCGGCAAACGGCCAGCCCAGAGGAGAACAAGAATGCGTGGAACCGAGGCTGTCGCATACCAGCTGCATAACGATATCGCCGTGCTGACCCTCAATCGGCCTGAGAGCCGCAATGCCATCGACGACGCGATGCGCGAGGCCCTGCTCGAACGGCTGGACGCGCTGGAGGCTGATGAGAATGTGCGCGCCGTGGTCGTGACCGGCGCCGGAAAATGCTTTTGCGCGGGCGGCGACATCGCCGCCATGCGGGCCCGGCTGGATGCGCCGGCGGGGCAGATCGCCTTCAACGGCTTCCGCCGCCAGATCCGCACCCACAAGGCAATCTCGCGCATTCACGGATTCCACAAGCCGGTAATCGCTGCCGTGAACGGACCGGCGGTCGGCCTGGGCGCCGATCTGGCGCTGGCCTGCGACTTCGTGCTGGCCTCGGACAGCGCCTTTTTCGCCATCAGCTACATGCTGCGCGGCCTTATCCCGGATGGCGGCAGCCTCTATCTGCTGCCCCGGCGCGTCGGTCTGGCCCGCGCCAAGGACCTGATCTATTCCGGCCGCCGCGTCGCCACCGAAGAGGCGCTACGCATCGGTCTTGCGGATCGCTCGGCCGCGCCCGAGGCGCTGATGGAGACCGCCCTTGACTGGGCGCATGAGCTCAGCCGGGGCTCGCTGACCGCGATGGCGCTTGGCAAGACCATCCTCAACGAAAGCTACGAGACCGGGCTGGAAGAGATCTTCGAACTTGGTGGGCGTAGTCAGGCGATCTGTTACAGCTCTGCCGAGCATCGCACCGCCGTCGAAGCCTTCCTGGCCAAGGACTGAGCCCATGACCAAGCCGACGGCAATGCCTGTCCGGACAGGGCTGCAGGATCGCGCCTTTGTCATCACCATCGACAATCCGCCGGTGAACGTGCTGGGTCAGGCGGTCCGCGCCGCGCTGCTCGACGCCTGCGACCGCGCCGCCGGGGCGCTCGGGCGCGGCGAGGCCGACCGCGTGATCGTGACCGGCGCCGGCCGCGCCTTTGTCGCCGGCGCCGATACCCGCGAATTCGACAGGCCGGCGCTGGATCCGCAACTGCCGGATGTGCTGGCGCGGCTTTCGGCCCTGCCGGCCGTCGCCGCGATCAACGGTGCGGCGCTTGGCGGCGGGTTCGAGATCGCGCTGGCGTGCCGCGCCCGCATTGCCACGCCCCAAGCCCTGATCGGCCTGCCCGAGGTGACGCTGGGCGTGGTGCCTGGCGCGGGCGGCACCCAGCGCCTGCCGCGACTGATCGGCGTCGAGGCCGCGCTGCCGCTGATCTCGACCGGGCGGCTGGTCAAGGGCACCGAAGCCGCCCGGCTGGGGCTGGTCGATGCCGTCTTCGACGATCCCCTGGCCGCCGCGCTGGCGCTGGACGCGGCGCTGCTGGCGCGGCCGGCGCTGGACGACCTGCCCTGCCCTGCCCCCGCGCCGGATGCCGGCGAGACCGCCCGGCGTCACGCGCGCAAGCGCTTGCGGGCCCAGGTCGCGCCGCTGAAGGCGATCGAGCTGGTCGAAACCGCTGCCCGCCTGCCGCTGGCGGAAGGCCTGGCGCAAGAGCGCGCCGCTTTCCTGGAGCTACGGGCCTCGCCGCAGGCTCGCGCGCTGCGGCACGTCTTCTTTGCCGAACGCAGCGCCGCTGCGGCGCCCGCCGTCGCCCGGCTGACCCCCGCGCCGCTGAAGACCGCGCTGGTCGCGGGCGGCGGCACAATGGGGGCGGCGATCGCCTATGCCCTGCAGGGCGCCGGGCTGGAAATCGCGCTGCTCGAGCATGACGAGGCCGCGAGCGATCGCGCGAAAGCGAACCTGCGCAAGCTCTTCGACGAGGCGGTCGGCCGCGGCAAGATGGCCGGGGATGAGGCAGAGCAGCGGCTCGCGCGCCTCCGCTTCCTTCATGGCGGTGAAGCCCTGCCCCCGGTCGATCTGGCCATCGAGGCGATCTACGAGGATCTCGATGCCAAGCGGGCGCTTTTCGCCCGGCTGGCCCGCGATCTGCCGCCGGAAACGCTGCTGGCCACGAATACGTCCTACCTGGACGTGAACGCGATCTTTGCCGGCTTGGCGCACCCCGAGCGCTGCCTGGGGCTGCATTTCTTTGCACCCGCCCATCTGATGCGGCTGGTCGAGGTGATCCGGGCCGCAGAAACCTCGGCCCAGAGCCTGGCTACCGCCTTCGCGCTGACCAAGCGGCTGGGCAAGATCGCCGTCGAGGCCGGAGTCTGCGACGGCTTCATCGGCAATCGCATTCTGATGCGCTATCGCCAGGAAGCCGACGGCGCGCTTCTGCGCGGCGCCCAACCGGCCGATGTGGACGCGGCCATGGCTGATTACGGCATGGCGATGGGCCCCTATGCCGCGCAGGATCTGTCGGGGCTCGACATCGCCCATGCCAACCGTCAGCGCAAGCGCCGCGCCGGCCTGCCGCTTTCGCCGCGCGAAACCGGCTTGCCCGACCGCATGGTCGAAGAGCTGGGACGGCTGGGGCGCAAGAACGGCCGCGGATGGTTCGCTTACGTGGACGGCGCCCCCAGCCCCTCGCCCGAGGTTGCAACCCTGATCGCGCAGGTCGCGCAGGAAAGCGGCATCGCGCCCGTACAGCAGGGGCCGCAAGGGATCGCGCGTCGGCTGGTGCTGGCGATGATCGCCGAAGGCTGCGACATTGTCCGCGAGGGTATCGCGCGCCGTCCGGCCGATATCGACCTGGTGCTGGTGCATGGCTACGGCTTCCCGCGCTGGCGCGGCGGCCCGATGCTGCAAGCGGACGAATGGGGCTTGCCGCAGGTGCTCGACGAAATCCGCGACCTGGCGCTGGCCGACCCCGCTTGCTGGAGCATTCCGCCGCTGCTGGAACAGCTGGTCGCGGAGGGCCGCAGCCTGGCCGAGCTGAACGGGACCGGGCGCTGATGCGGCCGGCTTTCCTCTATGTCGGCAGCCGGCGCAAGGGGCCTTCCTCGTGGTCACCGCCCCCCGCCGGCGAATTCGGCATCGGGATCCACCGTTTCGACTGCGAGACCGGCGCTGTCACCGCGGTCGGCCGTGTCGCCCCCGAACTGTCGGTCGGCTATCTGCTGCATGACGCTAGGCGCGGCGTGCTCTACGCGCTGCATGAGGCAATGACCCTGCCCGACCGAAAGCGTGGCGGCGGCGGCATGATCGCCGCCTTTCGCATCGATCCCGAGACCGGCGCGCTGACCGAGATCTCGCGCAGCCCCAGCTTCGGAACGCTGCCCTGTCACGCCACGCTGGACGCAGAGGGCCGGCACCTGCTGGTGGTGCATCACACCGGCCATACCCCGGTCACCCGCACCCGCAACACCGCGCAGGGCTATGAAATCGTCCTGGAATACGATGAAGCCGCGACGGTGATGTTTCCCCTGGACGATGCCGGGCGCATCCAGCCGCCTTGCCATGTTCGCCCCCACGACGGTCGGGGCGCCCTGCCGGACCAGACCCATTCGCAGTTGCATTGCATCCGCCAGCTTCCCGGCACGGAGCTCTTTGCCATTTGCGACAAGGGCGGCGACCAGGTCGCGCTGCTGCGGCAGGCGGGGGAAACGCTGCGCCCTGTCCGGGACATCCCCGCCCCGCCGGGCAGTTCGCCGCGCAGCTGCCTGACCCATCCCCGCCTGCCGGTGCTCTACGCCAATTTCGAGACCGCCCCCCTGCTGCACGCCTATCGCTGGAGCGCGGATGGAAAGATGCAGCGGATCGCCGCCATCGCCCCCTGGGCGCCGTCCGCGGGACCGCAGTCCGCGCTCATGCCCTCGGACATGGCGATCAGCGCCGACGGCAGCCGGCTCTACCTGCTGCTGCGCGGCCCCGAGGCCCTGACCACCTGCCTTCTGCATCCCGATGGCCGCCCCGAGCCGATCGACACCCGGCCCTTGCATGTCGATAACCCGCGCGCCATCGCGCTTTCGCCCGACGGAGCGCATCTTCTGGTCGCCGCCGTGGTCAGCCAGGAGGTCGCGGTCTGGCCGCTGAACAAGGACGGGCTGCCTATCGGCGAAGGGCGTCGCCAACCCTGCGCCCATGCCGGCTGCATGACCTTTGCGTAATCCCGAAAGGACGGACCATGGAAGATAGCGGACCGATCGTCACCCGGCACCGACACGAAAGCCGGCGCCGGCTGCTGACCGTCCAGCAGGTCCGGCGCCTGACCCCGTCCATGATCCGCATGGTCCTGGGCGGCGAGGCGCTGCACGACTTTGTCAGCCTGGCACCGGACGATCACGTCAAGCTGTTCCTTTCCTGCCATGGCGTGCCGGTGTCGCGCGACTACACGCCGCGCCATTTCGACCCCAAGACCCGGACGCTGACACTGGATTTCGCCATCCACGCTGCCGGACCGGCCACGGATTGGGCCTTGGCGGCGCAGCCCGGCGACAGCCTGGAAATCGGCGGGCCACGCGGCTCGGCGGTCGTGACGCCGCTGTTCGACTGGTGGCTCTTGATCGGAGACGAGACCGCCCTGCCTGCAATCGGTCGCCGGGTTGAGGAATTGCCGGCGGGAACGCCGGTCATCACGCTGGCCAGGGTTCCGTCCGCCGAGGATAAGCAAGCCTTCGACACGCAGGCTTGGCATCGCGCGCATTGGCTTTACCGTCCGCTTTCGGAGGCGGCGAATCCCTCCCATCTGCTCGAGGCGGCGCGCAAGCTGGACCTACCTCCAGGCAAGGGCTTCGTCTGGATCGCCGCCGAAGCCGGGGTCGCGCGCGCGTTGCGCGATCACTTTCTGAAGGAACGGCAGCACCCGCAGACCTGGCTCAAGTCGTCGAGCTATTGGCAGAGTGGGTTAAAGGGCACGCCGGATTAGACTGCCTTGTTCCCAGGGTCGGCGCCAAAAGGACGGGCAGCCTTGCCAATCGCCTCGATCAGGGTGCGTGCTGCCGGCGAAAGCATCGCTCCCTCGCGACGCAGCATCACGACCTCTCGCTCGATCCTGTCGGCCTGCACGTCCAGGCAGACCATGGTCCCCGAGCCGATCTCGGCCGCGACCAGTTGATGGGAGGTAAAGGCCAACATGCCGTTTTCGGCCAGCAACCGGCGGATCAGGGCCAGATCGGCGGTCTGAACGGCAGGTTGCGGGGGCTGCAGGCTAAGCCTGAGGAACTGGCGTTCGAACAGGCCACGGCTGACCGAATGAGCGGCCGGCAGGATCCAGGGCTCATCCGCGATCTCGGCCAAGAGCAACCCGGCCCGCGAAGCCAGCCTGTGATCGGCCGCCGCTACCACGATCAACCGGTCGGCGAAAAGCGGTTCGGCCACCAGCCCCTTGGCATCGAAATCCCTGCCGGGCACCGTCAGCACAATGTCGATCTCGCCCGCGCGGAGCCGCGAGATCAGCGTCTCGCCCGGCGCTTCGATGGCATCCACCTGCACGCCAGGATGCCGGGCGACGCAATCGCCGATGCCGCGCGGCAGAATCTCGGTCCTTGCCAGCGGCAGCGCCCCGATAACCGCCGTCCCGACCGGCTCTCCGGCAAAGGACGCCAGGTCGGACAAGGCATGGCGCAACTCGGCCCGCATTCGGCGTGCGCGCAGGATCAACCGCGCCGCCGCGTCCGTCGGGGTCATGCCCTGAATACTGCGGTGGAACAGCCGAACCCCCAGCATTTCCTCAATCCGTCCAAGCGACATGCTGACCCCCGACTGGCTGATGCCCTGCGTCAGCGCCGCCCCCGAGACCGATCGGGCATCCGACAAATGAATCAGCAAAAGCAGCTTGCGCCCGCTGCGCAGCATGTGTCGCAAGGCCCCGGCATGGACCCGGCCGCTGCGGCCATTCATCCGGCCGATATCGGCCTGGGCAGCAGCAATTTCCGCCTCGATCCGAGCCAGGCGCGCAAGAAGCACGCGGCCATAGCCGTTGAGCACGAAACCAGAGCCACCGCGCTCGAACAGCGGCAGACCCAGGATCTGCTCGATCTCGGCCACTCCCCGCGTCACGGCCGAGGCGGATTTGAACAGCGCTTCGGCTGCGCCCGTCACGCTGCGGCGTTCGGCAACGGCGGAAACCATGAGCAACGCACCAAGATGGGCGAAAAGCCGGTCGGCGGTATCGCTGGCGAAGGTCCCAGGAGTATCAAGGACGGGTTGCGGCATCCTCACCCGCCACGCCTCAGGGCAGCGATGGCCCGGCTGGCGTCAGCACCCGCTTGCGACAGCCCCCCGGGAAAACCGCTGCGCACCGCGCCGACGGCCCAGAGCCCGGGCAGGCCGGTCGCACCATCGGCATCCACCAGCAGCCCGCCCTGCCCATCGCGTGCAACCAAGGCCGGCAAAAGCCCGCTGTCCGGCACCGAACCGATAAAGACGAAAACGCCTTTGCAGCAAAGTTCTCGGACTCCCTCACCCCCTTCCAGCCGCGCACCGGTCACCTGAAGCCCGTTACCGAGGATCGCCGTGACCCTCGTGCCGGCCAAGATGCGGGTCCGACCGCCGGCCAGCGCCTTTTCGACCAGGTCAGGCCTGGCCTTCGGCGCCCCTCCGCGCATCACGATGGTGACGGCACGGGCGAAGCGCGCCAGAATAGCCGCTTCCTGAAAGGCCGCATCGCCCGAGCCGACCACGATGCATTCATGCCCAGCGACGCGGGGGCCGTCGCAATCAGCGCAATGCGAGACGCCCTTGCCCTCATGCTCGCGCTCGCCCGGAATGCCCAGCTTGCGTGGTTTGGCGCCGGTCGCCATGACCACATGCCGGGCCGCATAAACGCCATGTGGTGAGATGACGTCCCAGCCGCCGCCCGGCCGTGGCAGAAGCCCGGTCGCCGCGTCGAAAAACGGCTTCGCGCCCAGGTCCATGTTCTGCATGGCGATCACGGCGCCAAGGTCCGGCCCGGAAGATGTGAAGGATTCCGGCGAGGGGTCGAGCCCCAGCACGGTCATCACCACCCCGCCCGCCATCTCGCGCTCGAAGGTCGCCACGCTGAGCCCCTGCTCGCAGGCCAACCGAGCGGCGCATAGCCCCGCATATCCCTGTCCGATCACGATCACGTCAAAGGAATCCATCACGCTTTCCTTGCTGGAACAGGAATTCCCGCCGCGGTGCGCGGCGGGATGGTCGGCCGACGATCCAGCCGGATCAGGCAGAGGCGGCAAGTGCCGCTTCGCGCTTCTGCGCGGCGGCAAGCTGCGCCGCCCGCAGGTCCTGCGCCTTGGCGATCGCCTGGTTCTTGGCCGTATCGAGCAGCTTGTCGAGCGGCAGGCTGGCCTCCAGCTGCAGCTTTTCCGCCGCGCCGCGATCGATGCGGGCACGGACGGTGCCGGTGGGATCCGCGGTCTCGACCCAGACTTGCCAGAAGACAGGGCCGACCCAGCCGGTGACCGAGCCCGCCGGCTTGCCGACATGGACGATGATCTCCTCGCGCGCCAGATCCTTCACCTGCCCCTGTTCGGCCAGGATTTGGCCCGCGAAGCGGTCTTGCCTTTTCAATTGCGTGATATCTTCGGATGTGTAGCTCATGTCTCTCTCCCTGGCTGCTGATGGACGCCGCACCCGGTGTCGGCGCGATGGGACACGATAGGCAGAAGGACCGGTTCACGCCTACCTGGTATCACAAATTTTCAATCGGATCGCACAGAAGCGCTAAGGATACCGTTCGCAAAGACAATAATATAAACTACTGTTATAACTTTAACTTTCCTGAATATCCCTGCGACAATCCGCCTCTTCGTCCGCAGCGCCGCGAAGCAGAGCACCCGGCCTACGCCAATTCGAATCGGCTTCCATCACAATATCGCAACGAATTTCACAGCGCGACGCTTGTGATCGACTGCTGCGGCCCTATCCTCGGGCATGTCGGCGGAGAGAGGTTGTTCACCCGCTTTGACGAACCGACCCAGTCAGGCATGCCCCGCCAAGGGGCGGATGGATCTGTCGGCGGCTTGCCCGCCTGCTCCGTCGCGCCTGTCGCCGAAGCCCATCGAACCTAGGGAGAGAGATATGGACCTTAACAGATACGAAGTGGTCTGGCCGCGCAGCCGGCAATTCCAGGACGGCACCCGCCTTGCCCGCCGCCTTGAGACGCTCGAAGGCAAGACCATTGCCCAGCTTTGGGACTGGATCTTCAAGGGCGACAAGATGTTCGAAGTCTGGGAGCGCGAGTTGAAGAAGCGCTACCCCGGCATCAACTTCGTTTCCTGGCGCGAATTCGGAGAGATCCACGGCCATAACGAGCGCAAGGTTCTGGAGGAACTGCCTGAGAAATTCGCCAGGTTCGGCGTCGATGCCGCGCTGGTCGGGGTCGGCTGCTGCGGTTCCTGCACGGCGGGCGTGACCCGCGCAGCGATTCATGTCGAGAAGATGGGGATTCCTACGGTCTCGATGATCTGCTCCGGCTTCGAGATGCAGGGCAAGATGACGGCCAAGGGCCTGCAGATGCCGAACCTGCCCTATACCGTTCACCCCGGCCATGTGAACTTCGTCACCGACGAGGAACTGGACCGCAACGCCGCCACCGTCATGCTCGACCAGGTCATCCGCGGCTTGACCGTGCAGCCGCCCGAAGAGGCGCTGGACGCCGAATACAGCCAGCGCGAGATCGTCTTTACCGGCAATTACAACCAGGTGCAGCAGCATTTCCTGAAGAACGAATGGTCGGAAGGACTGCCGGTGGTGCCTCCGACGCTGGAGGCCGTGGGCGAGTTCCTGAAGTTCACCGACCGCGATCCCGCGGAAGTGCTGGGCCACGTCCTACCCGACAACCGCGAGGCGACCGTCCCCGGCTTGCCGGCATGGAACCCGACGCCGACGCCGACGAGAATCTCTTCACGGCATTCCGGGCCAAGGGCGAGAAGCATCGCAACGCCGTGTTGGCGCTCATCGTCGCCCGTACCCTGAAATACGGCTGTTCAGTCTATGGCCGAAGCGAGCGGTTTCCGATTTTCGATGAGATCGAGGCCGAGGTGAAAGCCAATATCCGGCACGTCTAGCCATTCGCAAGACCGGTCCCGAGCGCGTCCTGCTCTCGACCGATTTCGGCCAGGTGAACAGCGATCCCTTCCCCGAGGGCTCGGTTCGCTACGCGATGGAGCTGGGCGCAAGGCTGGACGGGGTGGTGTCGCGGACCGATTTCCCGGCGATGTTTTCGGACAATGGCAGGCGAGCTCTGGCAGGCCGCTGAAATAGGTGCAATATCCGAGATCGGGAAAGGCGCTATCTGTGCTCAACCGCCACACCTTCAGCCTGGGCAGCCTGGATAAGAGCCGCATCCAGGCTGGTCAGGGAAGAGCCCTGACGCAACGCCAGTTCCAGATAGAGCGCATCATAGACCGTCAGGCCATGGCGGCGGGCCAGATCCATCACCACCGAATGCGCCGGCCTGGTATCCAGCCGCACCCCAAAGGCATCCACCGCCTCGATGATCTGCTCGGCGGCGCCTGCCGGCAGCCGCCCTCGTCGCTCGTTGACGACCAAGATATTACGCAGCTCGGCCCACAGCAACCAGGGAGCGCCGATTTCCTCGTGTCTCTCGGCCAGAGAAGCCAGGTCCACGCCAGACTCATCCGGCATGACCCACGCAATCAACGCCGAAGCATCGATGACCAGCATCAGCGGCGGCCTTCGTCACGCGCCGAAAGAATATCGTCGATTCCAAGCCGCACATCTCTTGTCGCGAGCCTGTTGCGCAATTCAACCATACGAAGCAAGGCGGCGGCACGGTCATTGCTTGCTGGAGGCACCAAGCGAGCGACGGGCTGGCCGCGCCGGGTAATCGTCACCGTCTCGCCTGCCTTTGCGGCGGCAAGAAGTTCCGACAGATGCGTTTTGGCCTCGAAGGCACCGATCTCGCGCATGCGAATCTCCATCAACTGGTTTGAAATCTAGTCTGATTGCAGACCTTTTTCAAGCATCCCAGCCAGCATAGAGTCAGAATCCTAAAAGCTGTGTCAGCAACAAAGGTGAACCGCGCCGGGTTTGCCGGAGGCTCCGACTCCTGAGTAGGATGGAGCATCATGAGCTAGACGACGAACAAGTTTTCCCCTGAAGTGCGCGAGCAGGCCGTGCGGCTGGTTCTCGACAACGAGGCCCAACATCCTTCGCGCTGGCAGGCGGTGATGTCGATCGCGGCGAAGATCGGCTGCCCGCCGCAGACGCTGAATGACTGGGTGAAGAAGGCCGAGGTCGACAGCGGCCGACGCGCGGGCATCCCGACCGAGATGGCCGAGAGGATGAAGGCGCTGGAACGCGAGAACCGCGAGCTGCGCCAGGCGAACGAGATCCTGCGCAAGGCATCAGCGTATTTTGCGATGGCGAAGCTCGACCGCCGGTCGAAGTGATGGTGGGTTTCATTGAGGCGCATCGTGATGCGCACGGGGTCGAGCCGATCTGCACGGAGCTGCCGATCGCCCATTCCACCTACTACGATCACCTGGCAAAGCGGGCTGATCCGGCGCGGTTGTCGGACCGTGCCCGTCGTGATGCCGCCCTGCGGCCCGAGATCCAACGTATGTTCGAAGAGAACTGGCGGGTCGATGGCGTCCACAAGGCCTAGCGGCAGCTCGTCCGGGAAGGCTTCGAGATCGCGCGTTGCACGGTGACAAGGCTGATGAAAGACATGGGCATCCAAGGCATCATCCGCGGCAAGCCGCACAGGACGACGTTCCCAGACAAGAAGGCCCCATGCCCGCTGGACAAGGTGAACCGCGAGTTTCGCGTGCCGGCGCCCAACATGCTCTAGGTCAGCGATTTCACCTACGTCGCGACCTGGAAGGGGTTCGTCTATGTCGCCTTCGTCATCGATGCCCAAGGGCCCTATCTGATCGCTACGGAACATCGTCGGTAATGGCCGTCATTCGGCAAACGCGTGACCGGTTCGCGGAGGCGCAGCCTTAGGCGTCAACGTCCATCCCATGGGAACAGGCTGATCAGGGCGGCGCCAGAAACAGGTCATCCACCTGCAGCAGGCCCTGCCGTACACGGTCGATCAGCGCCTGGGCCAGTTGCGATGTCGGCTCCCATGACGAGGTGTAAAGCCACATCATCATGCGCGGCGCCGGCTGGATCGGCACGAAGGCGATGCCACCGCTATCCCAGCTCATTCGCGCCATGGCGGGCACGATGGCAAATCCGAAGCCCTGACTGACCAGCACGCAGGCCGTGTCGGCCATCTGCACCTCGGCGCGGGTTTCGACCTGCACCCCTGCATGGCTCAGCGCCTCCACGATCACGCGATGGGACTGGTCGTCGCGCCCCAGCGCGATTATCGCCTCGCCCTCCAGCTGGGCCAGGTCGATGCTGGTCAGCCCCGCCAACCGGTGGTTTGCCGGCAAGGCACAGACCATCTTCATCTGGACGAAGGGCCGGCAATGGATCCCTGGCGCCTGCGAGGGCACCAGCGAGATACCGAAATCCGCCGCCCGGGCCAGCATGGATTGGGAAATATCGGGCGAGTTCTGCGTCAGGATCGTCATCCGCACTTCGGGCCGGCGGGCCAGGAACGGCGCCAGAAGCTGCGGCAGAACCCGCATCCCCAGGGCCGGAAAGGCCGCCACCGAGATCTCGCCGCGCTCGGTGTTGCGGATGGCGCGGGCCGCGTTCTCGATCCGCTCGACGCCGGTCATGAACTTCTCGGTCTCGGAGAACAGGCGCCGCGCCTCGGGCGTCGGCACCAGGCGGCCCTGTCCGCGGTTGAACAGGTTGAAGCCGCAGGACGATTCGAACTGCTGGATCAGCTTGCTGACCGCCGGCTGGCTGACGAACAGCATCTCGGCCGCCTTGGTGACCGAGCCGCCCTTCATCACCGCATTGAAGGCCTCGATCTGCCGGATATTGGGGCGTGCCATGCAGACTCCATAATGAAACGGAATGACTCTCCGAACTAAACTCAATTGTCAGGCTTCTGAAAAGCGCCAATCCTTGAGCCAAGAAAAACACCAACAGGGATTGCCAGATGAAACGCTCCAGTTATGCCCTTGCCTCCACCCTGCTTTGCGCCCTGCCACTTGCCGGCCCGGCGCTGGCCCAGCAGAAGACGCTGACCGTTGGCGGCTATGGCGGCTCTTTCGAGACGCTGATGAAAGAGCTGCTGATCCCCGAATTCGAAAAGACCCATGACGTGAAGATCGCCTTCGTGCCCGGCAACTCGACCGAGAACCTGGCGCGGCTGCAGGCCCAGAAGGGCGCCCAGGAACTGGACGTGGTGCTGCTGGACGATGGCCCGATGTACCAGACCGACGCGCTGGGATTCTGCGCGCCGCTGGCCGATACGCCGATCAAGAAGGATGTCTACGAACTGGCCCGCATCGGCAAGAACGCCATCGGCCTTGGCTTCGTCGCGACCGGCTTCACCTATAACAAGGACTGGTTCAAACGCGAGGGCTGGGAGCCACCGAAAAGCTGGCAGGATCTTAAGGATCCGAAATATGACCAGATCCTGTCGATTCCGTCGATTTCCAACACCTACGGGTTGCACGCCTTGGTGATGCTGGCGCGTGGCGCGGGCGGCGGCGAGAAGGATATCGAACCCGGCTTCGCCGCCATGACCGAGGAGGTGGCGCCGAACGTGCTGGTCTTCGAACCCTCGGCCGGCAAGATGTCGGAACTGTTCCAGTCCGAGGAAATCGCGCTGTCGGTCTGGGGCTCGGGCCGCACCAAGTCGCTGGCGGATACCGGCTTCCCGGCCGGCTTCGCCTATCCCGAGGACGGGGCCGTGGCCCTGCTGCTGGCTGCCTGCCCGGTGGTGGACAGCGACGTCCCCGACGAGGCGCAGGCCTTCATCGACTATCTTCTGGACCCCGAGGTGCAGGTGAAATTCGCCGATGCCATGGGTGCCGGCCCGGTCAACACCAAGTCGGTGCTGCCGCCGGAACTGGCCGAAAGCCTGCCCTATGGCGACAAGATCCAGTCGCTGGTGACGGTGGACTGGGACACGATCAACCAGAATCGCGACGACTGGACCCAGCGTTGGGCGCGCGAGGTCGAGCGCTGACCGCCTGAACCGTCGCGCGGGGCCGGCAACGGCCTCGCCCGTTTCCCGCACCCTACGGCACGGAGAAATCGCATGGCTTTCCTGGACCTGGTCAACCTGACCAAGACATACGGCACCTTCACCGCCGTCGATTCGCTCAGCTTCAGCGTCGAGCGCGGCAGTTTCGTGTCGCTGCTGGGCCCCTCGGGCTGCGGCAAGACCACCACCCTGCAGATGATCGCGGGCTTCGAGGAGGTCAGCTCGGGTCGCATCCTGCTGAACGGCCGCGACCTGGCCGCCGTGCCCGCGCGGCAGCGGGGGCTGGGCATCGTCTTTCAGACCTATGCGCTGTTCATGCACATGACGGTGGCCGAGAATGTCGCCTTCGGGCTCGAGATGCGCAAGGTCGACCGGGCCGAGCGCAAGCGCCGCGTGGCCGAGGCGCTGGACCTGGTGCATTTGTCGCATCTGGCCGACCGCTATCCGCGCGCCATGTCCGGCGGCCAGCGCCAGCGCGTGGCCCTGGCCCGGGCACTGGTGATCCAACCCGAACTGCTGCTGCTGGACGAGCCGCTGTCGAACCTGGACGCCAAGCTGCGCGAAGAGATGCAGCTGGAACTGCGCCGCATCCAGCGCGAGGCCGGCGTCACCACGCTGCTGGTCACGCATGACCAGTCCGAGGCCATGGCGCTGAGCGATCAGGTCATCGTCATGGAGCGCGGCCGGCTGCAACAGGCCGCCGCCCCCTTCGATGCCTACGAGGCGCCGCAGACCTCTTTCGTCTCGGGCTTTCTGGGCAAAAGCAACAGCCTGCGCGGGCGCCTGTTCGGCAAGGGCCCCGAGGGCTCGGCGCTGGACCTGGGCGGGCTGCGCCTGCAGGGCCCCGCGGCCGATCTGCCGCCGGGCGAGGTGGAACTGGCGCTGCGCCCGGAACGCATCGAACTGGTGGCCGAGGGCGAGGGGCTGGTCTCGGGCACCGTCTCGGAACAAGTGTTCCTGGGCGATCAGTGGCTGTTGAAGGTGGAAACGCCGCTGGGGCCGCTGCTGATCCTGCGCCGCAATACCGGCCGCCCCGAGGCGGCCCCGGGCGAGACCGTGCACCTGTCATGGCAGCGCGACCATCTGCGCATCCTGCCGGTCGAGGGCGCGGCATGACCATGGCATCCACCGAAACCCTGCGCGAGACCGCGCGCCCCGCGCTGCCGCCCGCCGCGCGCAAATGGCTGCTGTCGGCGCCGATGCTGCTGCTTTTCGCGCTGATGCTGCTGGTGCCGCTGCTGATGACGCTGGTGCTCAGCTTCAACAGTTTCGACTTCTACGAGGGCATCGGCGGCGATCTGAGCCTGGCGAACTATGCCGAGGTGCTGGGCGACGGCTATTTCTACGAGATCTTCGGCCGCACCTTCGGCATCGCGCTGGCCACGACGCTGATCTGCGCCGCCATCGGTGTGCCGCTGGCCTGGTTCCTGAACCGGATGACGCCGTTCTGGCGCTCGGTCATGGTGCTGGTGGTGCTGGGTCCGCTGCTGATCTCGGTCGTGGTGCGCACGCTGGGCTGGGCGATCATCTTGGGCAACAAGGGCGTGCTGAACGGCGCGCTGATGGATCTTGGCCTGATCGAGCGGCCGATCCGGCTGATGTACAGCTCGGGCGGGATCGTGCTGGCGCTGGTCCATGTCATGCTGCCCTATATGGTGCTGGCGGTCTGGGCGGCGCTGCAGCGCGCCGATGCCTCGGCCGAGGCGGCGGCGGAATCGCTGGGCGCACGGCCCTGGACGGTGTTTCGCCGTGTGGTGCTGCCGCAGGCGATGCCGGGTGTGCTGTCGGGGTCGCTGATCGTCTTCGCGCTTTCGGCCTCGGCCTTCGCGACGCCCGCGATCATCGGCGGGCGCCGGGTCAAGGTCGCCGCCACCGCCGTGCATGACGAGTTCATGAACACGCTGAACTGGCCGCTTGGCGCCGCCATCGCGATGATCCTGCTGGTGGCGATCATGGCGGTGATGCTGATCTGGACTCGGCTGGTCGAGGCCCGCGTCGGAAAGGAATACGCATGAGACGCAACGGGATCTTCGCCAAGGCCTTCTGCGCACTGTTCGCGCTGTTCATGCTGGCCCCGATCCTCGTCGTGATCGGCGTGTCCTTCACGCCCACGGGCTATCTGGAATTTCCGCCCAGCGGCCTGTCGCTGCGCTGGTTCCGGGCCATCCTCGACAATCCCGACTTCATCGCCGCGGCCTGGATCAGCCTGAAGCTGGCGCTGATCGCGGCGACGCTGGCCACGGTGCTGGCGGTGCCGGCGGCGCTGGCCATCGGTCGCGGCAGCTTCCGGGGTCGCGAGGCGCTGCAGGCGCTGTTCATGTCGCCGCTCATGGTGCCGACGGTGGTGCTGGGCATCGCCTTCCTGCGCTTCCTGACGCTGGTGGGCATCAGCGGCACCTTCACTGGCATGATGCTGTGCCATGTGGTGATCGTCACGCCCTTCATCCTGCGGCTGGTGCTGGCCTCGGTGGTGGGACTGGACGCCGCGACCGAGCGGGCGGCCGTCGCCATGGGCGCATCCGACTGGACGGTGTTTCGCCGCATCACCCTACCCACCATCCTGCCGGGCATCGTCGGCGGCTGGGTGCTGGCCTTCATCACCAGCTTCGACGAACTGACGGTGACGGTGTTCATCGCCAGCCCCTCGACCACGACGCTGCCGGTGCGGATGTTCTCGCATATCGCGCAGACCACGGACCCGCTGGTCGCCTCGGTCTCGACGGTGGCGATCCTGTTCACGGTGGCCCTGATGCTGGCGGTGGACCGGCTTTACGGGCTCGACAAACTCCTGATCGGAGAAGGCAAGACATGACTTCCAACGAACGCGCCGCCGACACGCTGGTGGTCGGTGGCGGATTGGTCGGCGCAGCGCTGGCCTACGGCCTCGCGCGCGAGGGCGAGCGGGTGACCGTCCTGGACGAAGGCGACGTGGCGCTGCGCGCCAGCCGGGGCAATTTCGGGCTGGTCTGGGTGCAGTCCAAGGGCGACGGCCTGCACGACTATGCCCGCTGGACCCGGCATTCCGCGGATCTCTGGCCGGAATTCGCCGGGTTGCTGGAGCAGGACAGCGGCATCTCGCCCGATTACGAAAAGCCCGGCGGCGTGCATTTCATGCTGTCGGAATCCGAGCTGGAGGCCAAGCGCGCCCAGATCGCCCGCATGCACAACGTGAACGGCGCCGCAGGCTACGGGGCCGAGATCATCGACCGCCAGCAGCTCGACGCCATGCTGCCGGGGCTGGGGCCGGACGTGATCGGCGCCAGCTGGTCGCCGCATGACGGCCATGCCAGCCCGCTGCGGCTGCTGCGCGGGCTGCACGCCGCCATCGCCGCGCGGGGCGGGCGCTATGTGCCGGATGCGCGTGCGGATCAGGTCGGGCGCGACGGCCAGGGGTTCTTTGCCCGCACCGCCAAGGGGACATACCGCGCCGGCAAGATCGTGCTGGCCGCCGGGCATGGTAATACCGCACTGGCGCCGGCGCTGGGGATGACCATCCCGCTGCGCGCGGAAAAGGGCCAGATCCTGGTGACCGAGCGCGCGGCGCCGCTGCTGCCGATGCCGACCCATGTGCTGCGCCAGACCGCCGAGGGCACGGTGATGATGGGCGACAGCCACGAGGATACCGGCTATTCCACCGACAGCGTCAGTTCGGTGATCCGCGACATCGCCCGCCATGCCGTGCGCTGCTTTCCCGCCATCGCCCAGCTGCGGGTGGTGCGCAGCTGGGGCGCGGTGCGGGTGCTCAGCCTGGACGGCTTTCCGATCTACCAGGAATCCCCGGGCTTTCCCGGCGCCTTTTCCATCAACTGCCATTCCGGCGTCACGCTGGCCGGCGCTCATGCGCTGGCCCTGGCGCCGATGATCGCGCGCGGCCGGCTGGACGCACAGGTCGAACGCTTCACCGCAAGGAGATTTGGACATGCCACGGCGCATTGACCCCGAAGGGGCGACGCTCAGCTTCACCTTCGAAGGCCGCCGGATCGAGGCGCGGGCCGGCGACAGCGTCGCCGCGGCCCTGACGGCGGCCGGCATCCGCGACCTGCGCGACAGCGCGGTCTCGGGCCAGCCGCGCGGCATCTTCTGCATGATGGGCGCCTGTTTCGACTGCCTGGTGGAAATCGACGGCCAGCCGAACCGGCAGGCCTGCATGGTCCCCGTGACCGAAGGCTTGACTGTGCGCCGCCAGCGCGGCGCGGCAGAGGTGCATCCATGACCCAGCAGACCATCCCCTTCGCCGATCTTGTCGTTATCGGCGCCGGCCCCGCCGGCATGGCCGCCGCGACCGAGGCCGCCAAAGCCGGCCTTTCCGTCACCCTGCTGGACGAGGCCCCGGCCCCCGGCGGCCAGATCTATCGCGGCATCGAGACCGCCGGCCCGCGCCGCCTGCAGATCCTGGGCCCCGACTATGCCGAGGGCCGCAGCCTTGCCGACAGCTTCCGCGCCTCGGGTGCGACCTACCTGCCCGGCGCGCTGGTCTGGAACATCGGCACCGACCGGGTAATCGACTATTCGCACCAGGGCGTCTCGCACCAGTTGCGCGCCGGGGCCATCGTCGCCGCCACCGGCGCGCTGGAACGGCCCATGCCGATCCCCGGCTGGACCCTGCCCGGCGTCACCACGGTCGGCGCCCTGCAGATCCTGCTGAAGGGCTCGGGCGTGGTGGCCGAGGATGCGGTTTTGGTCGGCTCGGGCCCGCTCTTGTGGCTCTTGGCGGCGCAGATGGTCGATGCCGGCTGCCCGCCGCGCGCGGTGGTCGAGAACCTGCCGCGCGGGCGGACGCGGGCGGCGCTGCCGCATCTGCTGCGGGCGTTGCGGGCGCGCTCCTACCTGGCCAAGGGGCTGGCGCTGATGCGCAAGGTCAAGGCGGCGGGCGTGCCGATCCACCGCCATGCCACCGGCCTTGCCGTCGAGGGTGCGGATGCCGCCCGGGCGCTGGTCTTTGCCGTCGGCGGCCGCGCGCAGCGGATCGAGACGACCAGCATAGCGCTGCATCAGGGCGTGGTGCCGAACCAGCAGGTCACCCGGCTGATGCGCGCCGATCACCTCTGGGACGCCGGCCAGCACTGTTTCCGCCCGGTGCTGGACGCCAGCGGCCAGACCTCGGTCCCCGGACTTTACGTCGCGGGCGACGGCGCGGGCATCGGCGGCGCCAGGGCCGCCGCCCTGCAGGGCCGACTGGTGGCGCTGTCCATCACCGGCGGCGATCCCGCCCGCATCGTGCGGCTGCGGGCGGCGCTGGCGCGCGACGCCGCGATCCGGCCGTTCCTGGAGGCGCTCTACGCCCCTGCCCCCGAGGTGCTTGCTCCCGCCGACGACACCATCATCTGCCGCTGCGAGGAGGTCACGGCCGGCACGATCCGCGCCACCGTCGATCTCGGCGCCCCCGGCCCCAACCAGGTGAAATCCATGCTGCGCACCGGCATGGGTCCGTGTCAGGGCCGGGTCTGCGGCCTTGCCGTCGCCGGCATCATCGCCGCGCGCAAGGGCGAGGACCCGCAGGTCACCGATTATTACCGCATCCGGCCGCCGCTAAAGCCGATCCCGTTGGCCGAACTGGCCGGCTTCGCCCCCGGAATCGCCGCGGAATGACGGCGGCGCTGCATTCCGGCCGCTCGGCCGACCTGCTGGTGGTCGGCGGCGGCATCCATGGCTGCTCGGCGGCGCTGCATGCGGCGCTGCGCGGCATGTCGGTGATCGTGCTGGAAAAGGACAGCGTCGGCCGCCATGCCTCGGGCGTGAACGCCGGCGGGGTGCGGCGGCTGGGCCGGCATTATGCCGAGGTGCCGATCTCGCAGCATTCCATGCAGATCTGGTATGGCATCGCCGATTTCCTGGACGACGATTGCGGCTTCCAGATCGCGCCGCAGATCAAGGTGGCGGAAACCGAGGCCGAGCTGGCCAGCCTTGCCGCCCGCGCCGCCGACCTGCGCGCCATGGGCTTCGACCACGAGGTGATGCTGGACCAGGCCGAGCTGCGTCGCCTGCTGCCCGCCGTCGCCGATCACGCCCTGGGCGGGCTGGCGGCGCTGCGCGACGGCTTCGCCCAGCCCTACAAGACCACCTTCGCCTTTCAGCGCAAGGCGGCCGCATTGGGCGTGCGCTTCCATGAAGGCTGCCCCGCCACCGCCGTCCGCCGCGACGCCGGCTGGATCGTGACGACGCCCCAGGGCGATTTCCGTGCCCCGCGCCTGTTGAACGCCGCGGGCGCCTGGGGCGGGCGGCTGGCGGGGATACTGGGCGAGCCGGCCCCGGTCGAGGCCATCGCGCCGATGATGCTGGTCACCAACCGCCTGCCGCATTTCTGCGACGCGGTGGTGGGCGCGACCGGACGGCCCCTGTCCTTCAAGCAGATGCCGAACGGCACCGTGGTCATCGGCGGCGGCAGGCGCGGCCGCGCCGATGCGGCCTCGAACATGTCCGAGATCCTGTTTCCCGAACTGCGCCTGACGGCGCAGACCGCCGCCGAGCTGTTCCCGGTCATGCGCGGCGCCCAGATCATCCGCAGCTGGTCCGGGGTCGAGGCGCGCATGCCCGACGACATCCCGGTCATCGGCGCCTCGGCCCGCCACGAGGGGCTGTTCCACGCCTTCGGCTTTTCCGCCCACGGCTTCCAGATGGGCCCGGGCGTGGGCGAGATCATGGCCGGGCTGATCGCCACCGGCGGCACGAATGCGCCCCTGGCGCCCTTCTCGATCGCGCGCTTCGCCGCGTGATCACAACCTTCCCAACGAAAGGAAACCCGATGATCCAGCGCCATTTCCCGACCCGGATCAACCACCGCATCGTAGAGGCCGGCGGCATCCTGCACTTCGGCGGGCTGATCGCCGACGACCTGGCCCAGGACATGAAGGGCCAGACCGCCCAGATCTGCGCCAAGATCGACAAGCTGCTGGCCGAGGTCGGCTCGAGCAAGGAAAAGCTGGTCACGGCGATGCTCTACATCACCGATTTCGACCAGAAGGAGGGCATGAATGAGGCTTGGCTGGAATGGCTGCCCGCCGGGCATCTGCCGACCCGCGCCACCATCGGCGTAGCCGAACTGGGCAAGGGCGTGCTGATCGAGATCGTCGTCTCGGCCGTGCGCTGATCCTGGGGCTGGTCGGGCACCGTCCCGGCCAGCCGATCAACAAGGCGTTTCAAGAAAGCTGCCTGTGACGGCGGGCAGCTCTCCCCGATGAAAAGCGTCTCGGCAGCGGATCAAGGACCTGCACGATCTGGGAGACCCGCTTGTCGTCCCTTTGCTGCGGCTTGTTCGCCTCCTGTCAAGCCGGCCGCGCTTGCGACGAACCCGGGAAGGACTAACCTTGCAGCAGGGCGGGCAGGCTACCGCTGGCCAGAACCGCGCGCGCCAGATCCAGCATCGGGGGCAGCGGGTAGGTGTCCGAATTGCCGCGCGCCCTGCGGATATGGGATACCGCGCTGTCGAGTGTCGGGAACGTCCCGGGCGCGCGCAGATGCAGGTATATCGCCAGCACGATGACCGATCGCGACCGCCCGCCCCGGCAATTCACCAGCACATGCCCAGCGCGATGGGCGGGATAGTTCGGCTTGCCGGGGCTGGTCTGCGTGACCAACCCTTCCAGCGCCAGCACGGCGGCGGCGAGGTGGGCGGGCGTATTGCCCGCCCCGTCGATCAGGCCCACCTTGGCGCGGCGCATATGGGTGCCGTCGGACAGTTGCAGGGGCGCGACGTCGATGTTCAACGACACATTCAGCGAAGAGGTGATGCCTGCGGCCAGCAGCGCGGCGCCGTCGCTGGCGCCGGTCAGGTTGCCGACATAAAGGCGGCAGATCCGGCCCTGGGGCAGGACCAGGTCATGGACCGGGACAAGGATCGTGGTGTCGTTCTCGGCCCGCTCGCGGGTGGTTTCCTTGATCAGCATGGATTGGGCTTTCTTTTGTCGGGGGGCAGATCCGGTCCGGTCGCCAGATCGGGGCCAGGGCCAGCGCAAGCTCAGGGGCATCGTCCAACGCCCCGAAGGCGGGAACCAGATGCCTCGCGCCGGTGATTTCGGCCAGCCAGATCTGGTCGCGGGCACGGGGATGCACGTTCCAGGGATGCCGGCTGGCGCGACCCTCGGCGATCAGCCCCGCCGCCGCACTGCCGGGGGCGACATGACCGGTGAAGATGAAGCGCCAGCCTCGCGGATCGGCAATTAGGCATGACACCAGATCGCCGAGTCGCTCGGTATCTGCGGCAATGATCACATCGCCCTCGCGAGCCTCCGACGGGGTGGTGACGCTGCGCAGATCGGGCAACGCCCCCTGCAGCTCGGCCCGGACCTGCGGGCAGACAACCGGCGACAGGCCAAGGGCGGACAGTCGCAGCGCCATATCCGCGCCGCGCCCGAGGATAGGGACCGGCAGCACCGTGCCGGGGACGATGCTGTCCGCCAGCGCCGGCCCCTGCTCGGCCAACGCCTGATCGCGGTCGCCATAGGAAAGATCGGTGATCACCAGATCTGCCCGGGGCGGGGGATCGAAGGGCAGAAGCCCGGATTCCCGGCTCCAGTCGCCCATGTAAAGCGCGCCGCCCTCCTGCGACAGATGCAGCCAGATGCCGCCCATAGCATGTCCGCTGCGCCCGACCAAGACAGGCAGGCCCAGCAATTGCGCAGGGCCTTGCAGCGGCAGGGCGCGGCAGGCTTCGGGCGGCAGATGCCGGCCCAGCAGTGGCAGGGCGTCGAAGGTGGCTCGGCTGGCAAAGACCGGCGGACAGCCCAGCCGCGGCCACAGGTCGATGGCCCCGACATGGTCGATATGCGCATGGGACAGGAAGATCGCATCGACCCGTCCGATGCCGTCCATATCCGGGCGCTGGCCCGGTGTCGGCCCCTCGCCCAGGTCCAGCAGGATGCGCCGCCCGGCGATCTCCAGCAGGAAGGCCGCCGGGGATTTGCCGCCCAACCCGCTGAATGCCGTCAGAACTGCCATGGCAACACGCCTTTCGGCAGAAAGCGCGACAGCGCCGTCGACAGCAGCATCAGCGCCAGCACGCCCAGGATCATCAGGCACCCAACGGCGGCGGCAAGGGTCGAGGCCCCGCCTTCCTCGAGGAAGATGATCATCGGCCCGATGGTGCGGGTGCCCGAGGAGATCAGCAGGATCGAGGTCTGGATCTCGTTGATCGCGGTCATGAAGACGATTACAGCGGCGGCGACGGCGGTCGGGGCGATCAGCGGCCAGATCACGTCGCGCATCCGGCGCAGGAAGCCCGCGCCCGCGACCCGGGCGGCCTCTTCCAGCG
Organism: Paracoccus sp. MA; assembly: GCF_020990385.1. Taxonomy (NCBI): domain Bacteria; kingdom Pseudomonadati; phylum Pseudomonadota; class Alphaproteobacteria; order Rhodobacterales; family Paracoccaceae; genus Paracoccus; species Paracoccus sp. MA. The sequence continues at coordinate 159,125 of NZ_CP087597.1, read as the reverse complement.
CGCGGTCGATCTGGGCATAGCCCGACAGCACCGGGCGCAGCGCCAGCGCAAAGAAGCCCGCGACATAGGCCGCCAGGATGATCCAGGGCGTGCCATAGATCGAAACCCCGATCCCCGGCAACGGCCGCAGGAACAGCAGGATCATCGCGACGCCCAGGGTGATGCCGGGCAGGGTATAGGCGGCCTCGGAACCGAATTGGAGCAGCCGCACCAAGGGCCCGCGCCGCCATGTCAGAAAATAGCCCAGGAAAACCGAGGCCAGCATCAGGAAGCCCACGGTGACCAGCGTCAGCCACAGCGAGGTGACGAAGGCATCGCGCAGCGACACTTGCTGGAACAGCGCCGAGACGTAGTTCTTCAGCGTCATCGTCTCCGCTGTCAGCGGCAGGCCGTAGGCGGTAACCAGCGAAGTCTGGAGCAGCGCCGACAGCGGCAGCAGCAGCGAAACGATGAGATAGCCCCAGAGCAGCGCCGCGACCACGGCCCCGGCCCGGCCCAGCGGAAGCATCAGCGGGCGGCTGCCCAGATCGACGCGGGTATCGCTGCGATCGCCCGCGCGCGCGGCCAGCAGCACGCCCGCCACGGTCAGGGCGGTCAGCACCAAGGACAACGCCGCCATGTTCGGCAGGGCGCCTGGCCCCAGCCCATTGATCTGCTGATAGATCTGGGTGATCAGCGTCGGCACGCGTGCGGGAATGCCCAGCATGGCCTGAATGCCGAAATTCCCGATGGCCGAGACGAAGGCGAGGCTGGCCGCCGCCACCATGCCGCCGCGTGCCAAAGGCAGGATCACGGTCAGCAGCACCCGGCCCGGACCGGCGCCGGCGGCGCGTGCCGCCTCGGCCAGATCCAGCGGAATGCGGCGCAGGCTGGCCTGCATCGCAAGATAGACCAGCGGTGCGTTGTAGATGCCCAGAAGCAGGATGATCCCGGTTTTGGAATACAAGGGATGCCGCGTGCCCGCCTCCATCGACAGGCCGAGGAAGCCCAGCACCGGGCTGGAAGGCGAGAAGGCCTGGATCCAGGCCATGGCCGTCACCTGCGGGGGGATCATCAGGAGCAGCACGAAGGCAAAGACCAGCGCCGATTTGCCGCTCAGGTCGGTCTGCACCATGATCACCGCGAAGATCGTGCCGACCAGCACGGAAACAAGGGTCGAGGCCAGCGAAATATGGATGGTGTTCCAGATCGCCGCCCCGGTCTGCGGGCGCGAGAACAGCTTTGCCAGCCGCTCGATCGCCAGACCGCCATCATCGAAAAGGGCCGCCTGCGCCAGCCGCAACATCGGCGCGACGGAAACCGACAGGATCAGCACGGCCAGCAGGGCCAGAACGATCCTTTCGGAGGAAAGCCGGAAAAGGGGCGCGCGCGGCGCCCCTGCGCTGTTCGGGATGGAGGTCATCCCGATCAGCCGCCGAAGATTTCGGTGAACCTGGCGCGCGCCTCGACATCCTCGGCCACCGCACGGTCGGCATCCAGCGGCATCAGCTTGATCTCGGACAGCGCGGGCATCCCCTCGGGCGACGCGACCTTGGGATCGACCGGCATGTAGCCCTGTTCGGCCGCCAGTTTCTGGCCCTCTTCCGACAGCACGAAGCTGACGAAGGTCCGGGCCGCTTCCACCTGATCGGTGCCGGCGAGGATCGCCACCGGCTCGGTGAAGAAGGTGGCGCCTTCGGCCGGATAGACGAATTCCACCGGCGAGCCTGCCCTTTTGGCGCGCAGCACATCGGCATCGATGTTGACGCCATACTTCACCTGGCCCCCGGCCACGGCCTTGAGCACCGGGCCATTGCCGCCCTCGGGCACCACGCCAAGCGCGTTCAGACGCTCGTAATAGTCCCAGCCCTGGGCGGCGTCCTGCAGCAGCGAATGCATGTGGACCAGCGCCGCGCCGGAATAAAGCGGGCTCGGGGCGACGATCTGGCCTGCATTGGCGTCCTGGAACAGATCGGCCCAGCCCGTGACGGGCGCGGCGATCCGGGTGTTGTAGACGATGCCGGTAGACGAGATCTTGGTGCCGAAGAAGGTCTTGTCGGCATCATACATCAGCGGGTCGATACCTTCGAGCGGCGCTTCGGGCCAGGCCAGCAGCAGGCCCTGGCTTTTCAGCGTGCCCAGATTGATGCTGTCGGCAACCAGCAGCACGTCGGCCTTGATGCCGCCGGCTTCCTGCTCGGCGGTCAGGATGTTCATCAGCTGCGAGGTGCCGTTGCGCATCCATTCCACGGTGATGTCGGGATGCCTGGCCATGAAGGCATCGACGGTCTGCTGCGCGATTTCCGGCGATTGCGAGGTGTAGAGCGTCAGCGTGGTCTGCGCCGACACCGCGGTCGCGGACAGCATCAGGGCAAGGGTGGTGACAGTCAGGCGCATTGGAATTGCTCCGTAAGATGCGAAGAGGAGGAGGAAGGGATCGGCGCCGCACCGGGAGCGGAGGTGCCGGGAAGCGGGATGGCCCAGAGGTCGCGGAACGCCAGGTCAAGGCGCGCGCCCGGTTCGGGCGGCGTGGCCGTGTCGGGCAGCACCATGGGCAGCCGGAGGGACGGATCCGTCTCGGGGCGCAGCTCATAGGACCAGCTGCCGCCGCGATAGGTGCGGGCGGTGACACGGGCGGGGATGCCGGCCTCGCCCGGATGGACGGGCTGGATATCGGCGGGATGGGTCGAGGCCATGGCCAATTGCCGGGCGGTTTCCCCGGCATGGCAGCGCAGCCGGACGCGCGTTCCCAGAAGATCGGCCATGGCAAGCCCGTTCCCCATGGGGCGCAGGCCCTCGACCGGCAGCACCAGCCCGCCCCCGATGAAACCGGCCACCGTGGCGTCGGCAGGTTCGCGATACAATAGCCGGGGGCTGGCGCATTGCAGCAGGCGGCCCTTGTCCATCACCGCGATGCGGTCGGCCAGGGCCATCGCCTCGGATTGGTCATGGGTGATATAGACCAGCGTCGCCCCGCTTTCGCGGTGGAAGCGGTGGAACTCGTCTTCCATCGTGGCGCGCAGATGCACATCCAGGTTGGCCAGCGGCTCATCCAGCAGCACCAGATCCGAACCGGCGGCCAGGCAGCGGGCCAGCGCGACCCGCTGGCGTTGCCCGCCCGACAGATCAGCCGGGCGACGGCCGGCAAAGGGCGCCAGGTTGACGGTGTCCAGCGCCCGGGCCACCCTGGCCTCGCGTTCGGCCCGGGGCAGGCGCGCCACCTTCAGCGCATAGCCGACATTTTCCGCCACCGACATATGCGGCCACAGCGCGTAGTTCTGGAACACGATGCCGATGCCGCGCCCTTCGGGCGGCACCATGACATTTCCACCCGCCACCTGCCGGTCGCCCAGGGTGATCGTGCCTTCATCGGGGCGGTCAAAGCCTGCAACCAGCCGCAGCAGCGTGGTCTTGCCGCAGCCCGAGGGGCCAAGCACGGCCACGAATTCGCCCACCGCGATGTCGAGGTCGATACCCGACAGAACCCTGGTCTCGCCATAGCTCTTGCCGATGTTCGACAGCCGCAAACCCGTCATGCCGCGCTGTCCCTTTCCTGTCATTTCCGGCGCGACTGATGCAGCGGCGGCATGACATGAGCGTGGCCGTTCTGTAAAATCTTGATGAACCTTGCGGTTCGGATGCACGATGCTGGCGCATTCAGCCAGCCACTGCCTTGCCGACGCTGGGGAGAAGATCGAATGGTCTCATACGTTGCACTGCTGCGCGCCGTGAATGTCGGCGGAACAGGCAAGCTGCCGATGACGGAGTTGAAGGCGATGTGCGCCGCCGAGGGTTTCGGCAAGGTCCGCACCTATATCGCCAGCGGCAATGTCGTATTCTCGTCCGACCGGCCCGCGTTGGAGGTCAAGCGGGCGCTTGAGAAACGTCTGGAAGACCATGCCGGCAAGCCGGTCGGCGTCATCCTGCGCACCGCGAAAGAAATGGCGGACGTTCTCAACGCGAACCCGTTTCCTGACGCCCCGCCCAGCGGGACTGTCGCCATATTTCTGGACAGCCCGCCACCCGCCGACACGCTCGAAACGATGAAGCACCGGAAGGACGAAGAGGTTCGGCTGGGCAAGCGGGAAATCTATGTGGCTTATGGCGCGGCGGGCATGGGCCGCTCGAAGCTGGCGATTCCCGCAGCCGCGGATGGCACCGCTCGCAACATGAATACCATCGCAAAACTCGCCGAGCTCGCGGCCTCGATATGAGATGCCCGGACCAGCCGCCAACGACGGAACAGGCTCGGGCCTGATCGAGAAGATCGTGGCAACGCCGGTGCCGACCAAGGGCAAGCGGATGGCGCTCGATCTGACGCTTCACGGTAACCGTCCGGCCTGACCGCTACCCGTTCCATCGCCAGGGCAGCAGGTCGTCGACCTTGGTGATCCTGTAGTCTGGGATGCGGGCGATGGTGTCGGCGAGCCAGGCGTGGGGATCGATTGCGTTGAGCTTGGCGGTTTCGATCAGCGTGTAGGCGATGGCAGCTGTCTTGCCGCCCGCTTCTGATCCGAAGAAGAGGTAGTTCTTCCGCCCGAGGGCTATGGCGCGCATTGCGCGTTCGGCGGCGTTGTTGTCGAGCTCGAGGATGCCGTGATCAAGGTAGGGGGCAGGCGCTCCATGCGAGTTAGCGCATAGCGGATGGCGGCCGCGAGTGGGGATTTACCCGAGATCGTGGTGAGCTGCATGGCCAGCCAGACCTCGAGATCGTCGAAGACCGGGGCGGCATGGGCGCGGCGGAGTTGCGCGCGAGGGTCAGGCGGCGAGCCTCGGGCCTCCTTCTCGACGGCGTAGAGCTGGGCGATCCGGGCGATGGCCTCTTCGGCGATGGGGGACGCCTGCGACCGGTGGATGTCGACGAACTTGCGCCGGACATGAGCCATGCAGGCAACTTCGCGGATGGCTCCGGAGCGATAGAGGTCCTCGAACCCGGCATAGCCATCGGCATGCATCCAGCCGCGGAACCGGGCGAGGTGATCCTTGGGGTGCTGGCCCTTCCGGTCGCCGGAGAACCGATACCATGCCGCTGGTGGAGCATCCCCGCCCCAGGGGCGCTCGTCACGGGCATAGGTCCAGAGCCGCGCGGTCTGGGTCTTGCCGGTGCCCGGCGCCAGCATCTGAACGGGCGTGTCATCCACGAAGATCGCTTCGGCCGACAGGACATGGCGCCCGATGGCCTCGGACAGCGGTTCCAGCAGGGCGGTGGTCTTGCCGACCCAGTCCGCCAGAGTAGAGCGGTCGAGGTCGATACCTTCGCGCTCGAAGATCTGGCTCTGGCGATAGAGGGGAAGATGGTCGGCATATTTACTGGCCAGGACATGGGCCAGCAGGCCAGGCCCGGGACGGCCGCGCTCGATGGGGCGCGTCGGCAGCGGGGCCTGGACGAACCGTTCGCAGCAGGCGCAGGTCAGCCGGGGCCGCACGATCCGGTTCACGATGAAGCGTCCCGGCACATACTCCAGCTCTTCGGTCACATCCTCGCCGATCCGGCGCAGCCGCCCGCCGCAATCGGCGCAGGCCTCGGCGCCCGGGGTCAGTTCCACTTCCATCCGCGGGATGTGATCCGGGATCGGCCGGCGCTTGGGGCGGTCCTTCTCCTCGATGTCCGGCAGCTTCATCCGCGCCGTCATCGCGGCAGCGGCGATCTCGCTGGTCTCGAGCGCCAGTTGCAGCTGCTCGGCCGTCTCCGACGAGGCTCCGAACCGCTGCGCCCGGTGCCCGGCCAACTGGTGGCGCAGCTTCTCGATCAGGATCGCCTGCGCCTTCACCTCGGCCAGAAGCCGCGCGGTGAAGCTGCGAAGCTCCTCGGGGTCGTCCGGCAGGGTCAGGGTGTGATCGAGCATGGGAGAAGTCTATCTCACGGGATTCCTTGTGGGAATCCTGCGATTGCATGCCCCTTGGATTAGCCTGCCGCCAAGGGCCTCCAGGTCCGCTCCGGCGCGCGCCAGTCGATCCCTTCCAGGAGCATCGACAGCTGCGCCGGCGTCAGCGCCACCTTCCGGAGCGGCTGGAGCGCGAATGCAAAAGGCCTCCCGGAGGAGGCTTAAGTAGCTGTAATATAAGGAATTTCTTGGTTGCGGGGGCAGGATTTGAACCTGCGGCCTTCAGGTTATGAGTCGTGTCGAACGAACCATGAACAATCACTCGGAACCGCGAGTTCTTGCGCAATTTCCGACACTTGCCGATCCCGGAGCCGAGGCTCCGCTTCGCACGATCTGTCGGGATTGCGCAGCGTTTTTCGGCCTCGTGCTTCCATAATGCTTCCAACGGGCCGGAACCTGATTTTCCGGTAGCACGACCATCAGGCGGCGGTGAGCGACCAGAAGCCGAACTTCCTGCCGTGTTCCTCCTTCAACCGGGCGACATAGGCGTCGTGCGTCTCGAACGCACCGAAGTCCGGGATGTCGCCCGCGAGCCGCGCGCAGCTGGCGAGGTGCTCGGCGGCATAGCGATACCGCTTCGCCCGGGATCTGGAGAGCGTGAAGTCGATCATCGCGCGGAGCACCAGCGTCGCGGCCAGCGGATGACGCTCTGACAGGGCCACCGCTGCGGGGGCGAGATACTCGTAGTGATCCCCGTCGATCTCGTCGTGTCGGGCCACCAGGAGGTCGGCGGCGCGATCCAGCGCCGGCCAGTCGAGGAAGAACTGCAGGGCGTGGAGAAGGCTCGGATAGGCCATGGCGTGCGCCATCGCGCGCTCTTCGGCTTCGATGTCGTCGAAGTCGGGAAGCCGCTTGAGATAGGCCCGCAGGTAGCTGTCGGAGAGCGTGCGCTCGAAGCAGTCCCACCGGAACGACTGCGCCTCCTCGCCGCGACCCAGCGCCTCCAGCGTCTGCAGGCGAATGTCCTGCCAGGCCAGAGGAACCCGCAGCCCGTCGCCGAGCTCCGCGCGCTCGAGGAACCCCAGCGCCTCGCCTGCCCTGCCGTCCGCGAGCAAGCGCTGCGCGATCTCCGCCGCGATCTGCGGCACCTTGCGCGTCTTCGGATCGTACTGGGCGATGAAGCCGTCGACGTCTCCCTGCGCGTCGGCGATGTCCTTGAGCGCCATGGCGACCGTGCTGGTACGCTCACGCGCCCGCATCTCGTGCTCGTAGGTGGTGCCGCCCGTGCCCCAGCCCACCGCTTTCCATTGGTCTTTCGGCAGAACCGGCACAGGTGAGCGACCGAGTTCTTCGGCCATCGATTTCAGGGCCGCCAGCCCCGCGTCGCCGAGCGCCGGCGCCATGATGCCGATCAGTCCGTCATACTGGCCATAGCCGTTGTCCTGCAGCGCATCGAGAACAGTGCCGGCGAGCGCCTGCGGGTCCGGCCGGACCTTCGCCGCGAGCTGACCCAGATCGGCGCAGGCCTCGTGGAAGATGCCGATGACGGTGCCGCTGGAGTCGTCGCAGCGTTCGAACACCGGTGTGGCCAGCGCCATGAACCGCCACATGAGCGCCACTGCCTCATCCGGATCGGCGGGCGCGATCTGCTCGACGATGGCGCGCCGCTGGGTTTCGAGATCCGTGACGAGCGCCTTGCGGTTCTTCCAGGTGATGAAGCTGCGGGCCCGGGCGATGCTGGTCAGCCGCTTGGTGATCTCCCGCGCCGCCTCCCTCGGGCTCTGGGCGCCCGCCAGTGCGAGCCGGAGCTTGCGCTTGGCGGCTGCGTTGCCGGTGCTGACCTCGATCAGCAATTGCGCCAGGCGCTCTGCGCCCAGCGCTTCGAGGTTCTTCGCATTGAGGGTGGTCTTGGACGCCATCGGATCGCCAGATTCTTTTCGCTGAGCCTATCAGCGGTCCGCGGGGGCCGGAACCTGCGTTCTGATTCGCTGGGCTCGTCGATATCCCGCATCGGCGCGCTGTAACGCATTGCGCGGAAATGCGAGCCACTTCCTTTTCCTTCGCAATTTCAATGTGTTCGTTGACTGTCGCCCTGGCTTCAGCACTGTGGAACGGCGAAAGAACCACCGAAGAGTGCCATGCCCAGGATCACCAAACGCCTCGTCGACGCCGCAGAAGCCCGCTCCGCCGAATACTTCGTCTGGGACAGCGAGATCCCTGGCTTCGGGCTGCGCGTACTGCCGAGCGGGCGCAAGGGCTACGTGGTTCAATATCGCGCTGGACGCCGGTCCCGGCGGATCAGCCTCGGGCCCAGCACCGTCCTCACCTGCGAGCAGGCCCGCAACCGCGCCATCTCCATCGTCGCCGCCGCGCGCAATGGCGCGGACCCCGCTGCCGAACGCGACGCGGGGCGCAAGGCGATCACGGTGAAGGAGCTGGCGGAGCGGTTCGACAAGGAGCACATCGCGATCCGCGTGAAGGCGAGCACGGCCAAGGAGTATCGCCGGAACCTCGAACGCTTCATTCTGCCCGCGCTCGGGCAGCTGACGGTCACCGGCATCACCCGGGCGGACGTGGCGAAGTTCCACCACGACCTCCGCCACATCCCCTATCAGGCGAACCGTTGCCTCGAAGTGGTCTCGAAGATGTTCAGCCTCGCCGAGATGTGGGGCCTGCGTCCGGACGGCACCAACCCGCGAAAGCACATCCGGAAGTACCCCGAGGAGAAGCGCGAGCGGTTCCTCAGCGCGGCGGAACTGCGCCGGATCGGCGAGGTGCTGCGCGAGATGGAGGCGGAGAGGATCGAACTGCCCTCGGCCATTCTCGCCGCCCGCCTGCTGATCCTGACTGGCTGTCGACTGAACGAGATCATGACGCTGAAATGGTCATACGTCGATCTGGCCGAGCGCGTCCTGCGCCTTCCGGATTCCAAGTCCGGCGCCAAGGTCGTCCATCTCGGCCAGCCCGCCGTCGACCTGCTCCGCGACGCCCAGCGCATCGAGGGCAACCCTTGGGTCATCGCCGGCACCCTGCCCGGCAAGCGTCTGAGCGATCTCCAACCCTTCTGGCAGCGCGTCCGCGCCCGCGCCGGCGTGAAGGACGTCCGCATCCACGACCTGCGCCACACCTTCGCGTCGACCGCTGTCGCCTCGGGTCAGGGCCTGCCGATGATCGGGAAGCTCCTTGGTCACACGCAGGTCCAGACCACGGCGCGCTACGCTCACCTCGCGGCCGAGCCGGTGCGGATGGCTGCCGATGCGGTGGCACAGAACCTCAGGCAATCCCTGGGATAATCGCGCCCCGCCACGTCCCTTTTCGATTGATCGCGTAGTTCCGCGCGGCTACCCTTCGAGAAAGCCCAGAAATTGGGCGCGCACAGTTCGCGTGCGCGCAGGGCTGGGCGGGAGCGCAATGTGGACAGGGACAAGGCTGAACTACGCTGGGGGATCGAGCAGCGGCTCGAGTTCATCGAGTTCCGCCTGTTCTGGGAGGGGCACGTCAACCGCATCGACGTGATGCAGCAGTTCGGCGTTTCGGTGAACCAGGCATCCTCGGACCTGAATCGCTACATCGCGCTGGCGCCGGACAACATGGTCTACGACAAGAGCGCGCGCACCTATGTCCGTGGCCCGGACTTCAACTGCAAGTTCCGCCCGCCAGACGCAGCGCATTACCTCGCCCAGCTCCGCCTGGTTGCCGACGATGTGCTGGAGCGCGACGACTGCTGGATCCCTGACCTGCCACCCTATGCATCCGCCCCGACGCCTGTGCGCGGCGTCGATCCGGTGACGCTCCGTTTGGTCGTCGGCGCCATCCGCCGGTCCGAGGCGATCGAGGTGAAGTACCAGTCCCTGTCGAGCCCGGAGCCGCGCTGGCGCTGGATCGCGCCGCACGCCATCGCGTTCGACGGGTTCCGCTGGCACACGCGGGCGTTCTGTCTGACCGACGAGTGCTTCAAGGACTTCCTGCTCTCACGGATCCTCGGCATCCGCGGATCGCGGGAGAGTGAAACGTCGGCCGAACAAGATCGCGACTGGCATTCCGTGGTCACCCTGGAGGTCGGACCCCATCCAGAACTTTCGGAGACGCAGGCCAAGGTCATCGCGCTCGACTACGGGATGCGTAGCGGCAAGGCCAAGATCAAGGTCCGACGAGCGCTCCTCTACTACGCGCTGAGACGGCTCGGGCTCGATACCGACCCGAGCGCCCGCCGCCCTCAGGATCAGCAGATCGTCCTGCTCAATCGCGATTTGGTTCTCGAGGGGGCAGCATGACGATAGCAGACTCCCTCAACGCATTGGCGGCTTGTCTCCCAACTGTTCGGACACGAATCCTGAGCTATCGGGATCGCCGTGTTCGCCTGACCGAGTCCGATACGATACGCGTGTTGATCCTTCCCGTCCTCGAAGCGCTCGGATGGGATCTTCAGGACGTCGAAGAGGTCAGAAGCGAATACCGCCACACGGCTGCTGACAATCCTGTCGACTATGCCCTTTTCCTCCACAGCACTCCGGCGCTCTTCGTTGAGGCCAAGGCGCTCGGGGTCAGCCTGGATGACCGCAAGCCGCTCCTGCAGACCCTGAACTATGCCAACGCCGCCGGTGTGGACTGGTGCGTGCTCACCAATGGCGCGGCCTGGAGGATCTACAAGGTCCACGCACCGGTCGAAGCGGAAGAGAAACTGTTCCTGACGGTCCTGCTCGACGACCCGTCTGCCGCGATCGAAGACATCGCCGCTACGCTCTCGCTCCTGTCCCGCGGCCGGATGCAGGCGCGCGCGATCGACGCGCTTTGGACGGAGTGGCGGGTGGACCGGCAGGTCGAGGCGGTCCTCGACGCAATTACGGAAGACGACGCGTTTGTCCGTCTGGTCGCCAAACGGGCCGCTGGCCTAACCGCAGGCGAAGTCCGCGCCTCGCTGCGGCGATCAGGGCTGCGGAGCTTCTATCCGCGGGTAGAGGCTTTCATGGCCAAGCTCGACGGGCTTTCCGAGACGTCGACCACGACCGATAGAATCAAGCTCGCCGAAGCGTCGCTTGAGGAAGTGCCACCCGCGCCAGCCAAGTCGGGCCGAGCGCGGCTGATGAAGACACGCGAAATGGTCGACGAGGGGCTTCTGCCGGTTGGCACCATCCTCACGATAAAGGACCGACCAGATAGCGCCGCTACCGTGGTGGACGGGAAGCGTGTCGAGTTTCGCGGCGAGCTGATGAGCTTCAACGAGTGGGGCTGCAAAGCGACCGGCTGGACAGCGATCCAGATCTACAAGTGGGCGGTGCTGCCGGACGGGCGGCTCCTTGAGGCGCTGCGTGCGCCCGAAACCGATCCCAACAATAACAAGGAAGGCTAATGAGCACGAACACCGCCCTCGCCGATTTCATCTGGAAAAACGCGGACGACCTCTGGGGGAATTTCAAGCACGTCGATTTCGGCAAGGTCATTCTGCCCTTCACCCTCCTGCGCCGCCTGGAATGCGTTCTGGAGCCGACTCGGGATCAGGTGCGCGATACCGTCAAGAAGATGAAAGACAGCGGGATAGACCTCGACGTCATCCTGCGCACCCAGACCGGCTACCCGTTCTACAACACCTCGAACTACGACCTGCGCAGCCTCGGTGCGACCCGCACCCGTCAGAACCTCGAGGACTACATCGCCTCCTTCTCTGACAACGCGCGCGTGATCTTCGAACAGTTCGACTTCGCGAACACGCTCGCCCGGATGGACAAGGCCGGGGTCCTCTACAAGATCTGCCAGAACTTCGCCGCCATCGATCTTCACCCGGACGCGGTTCCGGAGCGGGTGATGTCCAACGTCTACGAACACCTGATCCGGCGCTTCGGCGCCGAGGTGAACGAGGCGGCCGAAGACTTCATGACCCCGCGCGACGTGGTGCATCTGGCCATCGAGCTGCTGCTCGACCCGGACGACCAGATGTTCATCGACAACCCCGGCCTGATCCGGACCCTCTATGACCCCACCTGCGGCACCGGTGGCTTCCTGTCGGATGGGATGGAACATGTGAACGCCCTACGCGACCGCTACTCGGTCGCTCCGGTCATCGTTCCCTACGGCCAGGAGCTGGAACCGGAAACCCACGCGGTCTGTCTCGCCTCGATGCTGCTCAAGACCGTCGAGTCCGATCCGGGCCGCGACCTGTCGAAGAACATCAAGCTCGGCAGCACCCTGTCAGACGACAAGCTCGCGAACGAGCGGTTCCATTACTGCGTCTCGAATCCGCCCTTCGGCAAGAAATGGGAGATGGACCAGGCCGCCGTGGTCCGGGAGCATCAGGAGAAGGGGTTCGAGGGCCGGTTCGGCCCGAAGCTGCCGCGCGTCAGCGACGGGTCGATGCTCTTCCTCCTCCACCTCCTCAGCAAGCTGGAGGCGCCGGAGCGCGGCGGCGGGCGGGCGGCCATCGTCCTGTCCGGCTCGCCCCTCTTCAACGGGAACGCGGGGCAAGGGGAATCCGAGATCCGGCGCTACCTGCTGGAGGAGGACGTGGTCGAGGCGATCATCGCGCTGCCGACCGAGATCTTCTTCCGCACCGGGATCGGCACCTACATCTGGCTTCTGTCCAACAACAAGCCGGCCGCCCGGAAAGGCAAGGTCCAGCTGATCGACGCGACCGCGCTGTTCGAGCCCATGCGCAAGAGCGAAGGCAACAAGCGCCGCCGTGTCGGGGATGACCAGATCCGCCAGATCGTCCAGATGTATTCCGACTTCGCCGAGACGAAGGAAAGCCGCCTCTTCGACAGCCGCGATTTCGGCTATCGCCGGGTGAAGGTCCTGCGCCCGCTGCGCAAGAAGATCGTGATCTCGCCCGAGGGGCTGGCCGCGCTTGCGGACGAAACCGCCTGGGGCAAGCTGTCCCCCACAGAACAGGCCGCCTGGACCGGGCTGTTTCAGGCGGACATGGGCGAGGCGCACGGCTGGCACCGGTTCGAGGCCTTGGTCAAGAACGCGGCCAAGCGCGACGCTGGGCTGGGCCGCGTGAACGCCGCCCTGATCAAGGCGTTCCAGAAGGCGTTCGGGGTGCGCGACCCGGACCTTGACCCGGTTCTGGACAAATCCGGCGCGGTGATCCCCGATGACGACCTGACGGATTTCGAGAACATCCCCTTGGGTACCGACATCCGGGACTACATGGCGCAGGAGGTGCTGCCCCATGCGCCCGACGCCTATGTGGATGAGGCGTTCCGCGACGAATACGACGGTCAGGTGGGTGTCGTGGGGTATGAGATCAACTTCAACCGCTACTTCTATGAATACCAGCCGCCCCGCGATCTGGAGGAGATCGACGCCGAGCTGAAGGCGGTCGAAGCGGAAATCGCGGCGGTGCTCGCGGAGGTGACGGACTGATGTACTGGCCCGACACGCAGACCGAGTTGAAACCGCTCAAAAGCGTGACTCGACTTAACCCTGAAAGCTTATCTGAAACGACTAATCCTGATTTTCGTTTTGATTACATAGATATCGGAAGTGTTGTTTATGGAAAGGGCATCACGACAAAGCAGTCGGTCACCTTTTCGGATGCGCCAAGCCGCGCTCGGAAACTGGTCCGGGAAAACGATCTAATTATTTCGACCGTGCGGACCTATCTACGAGCTATCGCGCGGATTGGCCGGGAGGACGACAAAAACATCGCTTCGACCGGCTTCGCGGTTTGCCGTCCTGTTTCAGGCGTCGACCCGACCTTCCTTTTTTATGCGGTTCACTCACAGCCTTTCATCGAAGAGGTTGTCGCGCGCTCAACCGGGATAAGTTATCCGGCGATCAACCCTTCAACACTGGGAGACATCAAGCTTCCAGTACCTTCAGAGGAGGATCAGGTCGCCATCGCCCGCTACCTCGAACGCGAAACCGGCCTGATTGACGGCCTGATCGAGAAGAAGACCCGGTTCATCGCGCTGCTGAAGGAAAAGCGGGCGGCCGTGATCACCCATGCGGTCACCAAGGGTTTTGACCCGGATGCGCCGACCAAAGACTCGGGAGAAGCTTGGATCGGTGAAATACCTGTGCACTGGGAGGTCAAGCCTCTGCGTGCTTTTTTCAATTTCCGAAATGAGAAGAATGACCCCGTAAAAACAGAGAACATTCTTTCCCTGTCCATCGCTCATGGCGTCACTCCATACACGGAAGAGGGCCGCGGCGGAAATAAGAGCAAGGACGACCTGACTGCATACAAGATCGCGCACGAGGGGGATATCGTCCTAAACAGTATGAACGTGATCGTTGGCGCAGTGGGGCGATCAAAATACTATGGTGCGATCAGCCCCGTATACTATTCGCTCTATCCGAAAAACGATGACGTATATGTTCCATTCTTCGAGAAAATATTCATGAACAGTGGATTCCAGAAGGGGCTACTTCGCTTTGGCAAGGGTATCCTGATGAAAATCAGCGGTACGGGCCAGATGAATACCATCCGAATGAAGATTTCCCAAGACGATCTAAGAACTGTTCGCTTTCCTGTCCCTCCGCACGAAGAGCAAGTGGAGATTGCGCGTCAGATTGAGCACGAAGTGTCTCGCATCGACGGCCTGATCGCCCTGACCGAGCGCAGCATCGACCTTCTCCGCGAGAAGCGTTCCGCCCTGATCACCGCCGCCGTCACCGGCAAGATCGACGTGAGGCGTGCTGCATGAGCGACCTGCATCACGAGAAGCACCTCGAGGCCCATATCGTTGGCAAGCTCGCCGCGGCTGGCTGGCTGGTCGGCGCCTCCGACGCCTATGACGCGGACCGCGCCATGTATCCGGAGGACCTGGAAGCCTGGCTGCGCGCCACCCAGCCCCAGAAATGGGACCGGCTTCATTCGATGAACGGCGACAAGACCCTGAAGGTCGTCATGGACCGGCTGGAGACCGCGCTGGAGAAACAGGGGATGGTGCAGACCCTGCGCCGGGGCTTCTCCATCGCTGGCGCGGGGCATCTGGACTTGTCCGAGGCCGCGCCCGAGGATCAGCGCAACGAGAAGGTCCTGCACCGCTACGCGTCGAACCGGCTGCGGGTGGTGCCTCAGCTGAAGTATCACCCGGGCCGCGAGCTCGCCATCGACCTCGGCCTGTTCCTGAACGGCCTGCCGTTGGCGACGGTCGAGCTGAAGACGGATTTCACCCAGTCGGTGGAGCACGCGAAAGCCCAGTACCGGCGCGACCGCTTGCCCGTGGACCCGGTCACGAAACGCAAGCACCCGCTCCTGACGCAGCATCGTGGCGCGGTGGTCCATTTCGCGATGTCCGACAGCGAGATCTGGATGACCACGAAGCTCGCGGGCGAGGACACCTTCTTCCTGCCCTTCAACAAGGGCGACAGCGGCCGCGCGCGAAACCCGGCACGGGCCGACGGGGAATACCCCGTCGCCTATTTCTGGGAGGAGATCTGCCAGCCCGACGCGTTCCTGCGGATCTTCCACAGCTTCGTCTATGTCGAGAAGAAGAACGTGGTCGACCTGAAGGGAAACTGGTCGGTCAAGGAGACCCTGATCTTCCCCCGGTTCCACCAGTTCGACGCGGTCAACAAGATGATCGCCGACGCCAAGGAAAAGGGGCCCGGGCACCCCTACCTTTGCGAGCACAGCGCGGGCTCAGGCAAGACCTCGACAATCGCCTGGACGGCGCATGACCTGGTGAAGCTGCGCCGGGACGACGGGACGCCGATCTTCGACACGGTGATCATCGTGACGGACCGGAACGTCCTGGACGGTCAGTTGCAGGACGCGGTCCAACAGATCGACCACCAGAAAGGGCTGATCGCCGCGATCGACCGGGAGACCTCGTCGAAGTCGAAGAGCGACCAGCTGAGCGAGGCGATGCTGAAGGGCACCCCGATCATCGTGGTGACGATCCAGACCTTCCCCTTCGCCATGGAGGCGATCCTGACGGAGACGTCCCTGCGGGACCGGAACTTCGCGGTGATCATCGACGAGGCGCACAACTCGCAGACCGGAAACACCGCGTCGAAGCTTCAGGCGACGCTGGCCCTGTCGGCCCGGAAGGACGCAGAGGAGATGACGGTCGAAGATATCCTGCTGGAAATCCAGCGGGCCCGGAAGCGCCCGTCGAACGTCTCCCATTTCGCCTTCACCGCGACCCCGAAGCACTCGACCATGATGCTTTTCGGGCGCCCGGCAGATCCGACCAAGCCTGCATCGGACGACAACCTGCCGGTCTCGTTCCACAAGTACGAGATGCGCCAGGCGATCGAGGAGGGATTTATTCTGGACGTTCTGCGCGGCTATGTTCCCTACAAGACCGCCTTCAACCTTGGACAGGAGATCGTCGAGGAGAAGCGGGTCGACGGGAAGGCCGCCAAGCGGGCGCTGGCGAAATGGATGACGCTCCACCCGACCAACGTCACCCAGAAAGTCCGCTTCATCATCGAGCACTTCTCGAAGAACGTGGCCCACCTTTTGGACGGGAAGGCCAAGGCGATGGTGGTCACCAGCTCCCGGGCCTCTGCGGTCCGGTACAAGCGAGCCTTCGACGCCTTCATCGCAGCGAACCCGGAATACGGACACATCCGAACCCTTGTAGCCTTCTCCGGCAAGCTGACCGGGCGCGAGGTGATGCACCCGAACGACGATCTGCTCTACGGGGACGCTTTCGTCGTCGAGGAGGACGCCGAGTTCACTGAGGCGAACATGAACCCGGAGGCAGGCGGCAAGGATCTGCGCCACGTCTTCGACCGGCCAGAATACCGGGTCATGCTGGTAGCAAACAAATTCCAGACCGGCTTCGACCAGCCCAAGCTGGTCGCAATGTACGTGGACAAGAAGATCGCGAATGCGGTGGAGATCGTCCAGACCTTCTCGCGCCTGAACCGGACCTTCCCGGGCAAGGATCAGACCTTCATCATCGATTTCGTGAATGATCCCGACGTGGTGCGGGCCGCCTTCGCCCAGTACGACCGGGGCGCGCGGATCGAAGAAGTTCAGGACCTCAACGTCATCTACGACCTGAAGGAGTTTCTCGACGATCAGGGTATCTACGACGGCACCCATATTCTCGACTTCCAGCGCGCCCGTTTCCGGACCGCTGCGTCTGCTGCGACCGGGAACGACGACGAGGCGGCGCACAAGGCAATGTACGCCGCGACGCAGGAGCCGACGGATGCTTACAACCGGCGCTTGTCCGAGCTGCGGGAGCGTGCGGCCGCGGCGGAGGATGCTTGGCAGCGCGCGAAGAGCGCCGGGAACGACGATGGGATGAAGCGTGCCGACCACGAACGCGAGCAGGTCGAAACAGCGATCGTTTCCCTTACCGACTTCAAGTCTGGCTTGTCCCGGTTCGGACGGCTCTACGCCTACATCGCCCAGCTGGTAGACCTCGGGGACCCAGAACTGGAGACTTTTGCCGCTTTCTCAAAGCTGTTGGCAAACCGGCTCGACGGAGTGCCTGCAGCCGAGATCGACCTGCACGGCATCGCGCTGACCGGCTACGACATCGAAGAGCGGGAACCGACAAGTGAAGGCGAAGACCAGGAGCCGCCCACTCTCGACCCAGTGAAGGGCGGTGGTGGCGGCTCACGACCCGGCGCTCTGCCCGTGTATATGCAGGAGCTAATTGAGCGGCTGAACAGCCTATTCGGCGAGGCGACCCCGCTTGAGGACCAGGTGGCCTTCGTTAACCAGGTCGCGGCGATCACCCGCGAGAACCCGGTCGTGATGGCCCAGATCAACAAGAACAGTAAAGATCAGGCGATGAAGGGGAACCTGCCCGGCGCCGTCCAAGCAGCCGTGGTTCGAGCAATGTCCTCGCATAATTCACTTGCGACACTGCTGCTGAGCAAAGACAGGCAAGCCCTGCCGATCCTCGAGGGGGTGATCTACGAGATCCTGAAACGGGGTGAAGCGCTCAGCCTGAATGAGTAAGTGATCGATTTTTGGAAGATAGGCATATGCAAGATCAACCCCGCTCCACCAACCTCTCCGGTCTGCTCGAGGACGCCCGGCGCCGGCTCGTGGAAACGGGAACCAGAAACCGCCTCATTCATGTCAACCGCTCCGCGAAGCGCGCCAACGTGCTCGACATCGTCGAGGAGCGAAGCGCGAACGTTTTCGAGCTGCTGAAGACGCAAGGAAAAAAGATGCGTTTCCAGCCCCGCGATGAGGAAGAGGAGGAGCAGCCCGAGGATGAGCCGCTTCTCCTAGCGTTGGCCAATGATGCGGAAGACCCTGACGATCGCGAAGCCCGGTATCGGGACCTGCTGCTGGAGACCCGGCTCGGCCCCGAGGCTCTGCAGCGCCGCCTCCTGCGTCTTTTCACAGACGCACGAACCGCGGAAGAGGAGCAGGGCTTCAACATCCTCTACCTCGCGATGGGGTTCCTGCGCTGGTACGAGAGCGACAGCTCAGATGTCATGCGCGAGTCTCCCCTGATCCTTGTGCCCGTCGAACTCGTCCGAGATGACAGGCGCGCCACCTTCAACCTGCGCGCCCGCGATACTGAGATCGTCACCAACCTGCCCCTGCAGGAACGGCTGCGCGCGGATTTCGGGTTCGAGCTGCCCGAAATCCTTGATGACGAGAACTTCAGTCCCGAGTCCTATTTCGAAGAGCTCTCCGACCGTATCGAGGGGCGCGCGCGATGGTCGATCGACCGGGACGGGATGCAGCTGGGCTTCTTCTCTTTCTCGAAGCTCCTGATGATGCGGGACCTGGAACCGGAGCATTGGCCCGAGGACGCCTTCGAGTCGCATCCGGTCTTGGCCGGGCTACTCGACGGCGGGTTCGAGCGGTCCTCTCCCCTCTTCGGCCCACAGGAACGGCTCGACCCGCGGCTGGAACCCGGCCACCTTCTGCACGTGGTTCCCGCGGATGCCTCGCAGACCCGCGTGATCGAAGAGGTGCGCGCCGGTCGCAATCTCGTCGTGCAGGGACCGCCCGGCACGGGCAAGTCCCAGACGATCGCGAACATCATCGCCGCGGCGGCCCATGACGGAAAACGGGTCCTCTTCGTGGCAGAGAAGATGGCCGCGCTCTCGGTCGTGCATGACCGCCTGCGCAAGGTGGGGCTCGGGGATCTCTGCCTCGAGATCCACTCGCGCGCCGCCAACAAGCGGGCATTTCTGGACGAGCTGGCGCGCACGCTGGCGGCCGGCGCGGCTATCCCCGAGATGCCCGGATCGCCAGACGCGCTGCGCGAAGCGCGTGATCGGCTGAACGGAGTGGCGGACCTGCTGCATCAGCCGGTTCCGGGCTACGGGTTCACCCCGTTCCGCGCGATGGCCGAGATCGCCCGTTTCGTCGGCAAGGACGCGCCCCCGCCACGGCTCCCACGCGAGGGCTTGGCCGACTTGGACGATGCGACGCGCCGCGAACACTCAGACCGGATCGCGACCTATGCGGAGCTGCTGGCCCGGACCGGCCCGCGCGCCGAGCACCCGTTCTTCGGGGTCGGGGCGACCGCGCTGCAGCCCACGGACCTTCAACGGCTCGAACCCGATCTGGCACGCGCGGCCGATGCGGTCATGACCCTGCACGAGACGGCGGCCCGCGTGGCGGAGTCAGCCGGACGGCCCGCACCGGGAAACCTAGAGGAATGTGCGACACTCCATGCGGTCCTGATCGCGGCTGGAAACCGACCCGATGAGGCCCGCACGGCAACCAGCGCGCTTCTGGCCCATGCCGGAGACCTGCGGCTCGGCGAGGCCCTTGCGGCCGGCTCTACTTGGGCAGCAGCGCGCGACGACGCCGGCGCGACCTTCACCGAGGCCGCCTTCGGAATGGACCCGGCATCGCTCAGGGCACGACTCGCGCCCGGAGTCGGCTCCTTCTGGTCCCGCCTTTTCGGACCCTATCGCGGGGCGAGCCGGGAGCTTGCGACCCTGCTGTCCGGGGCCCTGCCGAAATCGCCCGCCGATCGGCTGAGGCTCGTCGACACGCTGATCACCGTCCGGGGCCTCCGAAAGACTCTCGCTGAGGAGGAAGGGTTCCTTTCTTCCCTGCTTGGGCCGGAGTGGCGCGGGGAGCGCACCCCTTTCGCGGCGTTGCAGGCGCAGGCCGCCTGGCTCGCCCGCCTCACCGAGATCGCTCCGATCAATACATCCGAAGCGCTGGACCGGATCTGTGCAGCGGCCAACGCCGCGACGGAGCTGGCCCCCGCGCTGGACGCAGCACGGGCGGCGCTTGCGGCGCTCGAGGACCGGCTTGCCCTCGTCTGGGATGAGCAGTCCCTCGCAGGGATCGAAGCCCGGATCATCGGCATGCGCGACGGGATACGCCGCTACGGGGAATGGTCGCGCCTCTCCGCTCTGTCGGCCCGACTCGAAGCGGACGGTCTCGCCCCACTGCTAGCCCTTCTTGATGAGGGAGTGATCAAACCGGAAAACGCGGTGGACGAGTTCCTGTATGCCAGCGCCGAGGCCCGTTGGGAAGCTGCGCGCGCTGCCCTGCCGGATCTCGACGGGCTCGCCCATCTCGACCGGCACGCGCTCGTGGAGACCTTCCGCGGCCTCGAGGAGGCCCGGATGGAGGAGACCCGAAGGCTCGTGCGCGCCAAGCACCTCGCCCAGCTGCCCGCGGGGGCGTCAGGGCAAATGGGGTTCCTGCGCGGCGAGATGGCCAAGCAACGCCGTCACAAGCCGATCCGGCAGATCATGCGCGCGGCGGGCCAGATGGTGCAGCGGATCAAGCCGGTCCTCCTGATGAGCCCGATCTCCATCGCACAATACTTGCCTCCGGGCTCAACAGAGTTCGACCTGCTGCTGATCGACGAGGCCAGCCAGGTCCGGCCCGAAGACGCACTCGGCGCGATTGCACGCTGCCGCCAGATCGTCGTGGTAGGGGACCAGAAACAGCTCCCGCCCACCAGCTTCTTCGACCGAGTCGCCGGCTCTGACGAGGAGGACTACGGGGAAGACGAGGATGAGATCAAAACCGCCTCTGCCACCGAAATGGAAAGCGTGTTGACGCTCTGCGAGGCGCGCGGGCTGAACCCGGCCATGCTGGAATGGCATTATCGGTCCCGCGACCCATCGCTGATCACTGTGAACAACGCCGAGTTCTACGAGCACCGGCTGATCCTTCCCCCGTCGCCGGTCCAGAACGATCCCGATTACGGGCTCGCGTTCCGCCGGGTGCCCGGCGTCTATTCCAGCCGCTCGCGCGGCGGTGGACGCCCCGGCACGAACCGGATCGAGGCCGAGGCGGTGGCCCGCGCCGTGGCCGAGCACGCCCGGAGCCGTCCAGACCTGTCCCTGGGCGTCGTCGCCTTCTCCAAGGCGCAATCCGACATGCTGACGGAGGTCCTCGAGATCGCCCGACGCGAGGACGAGATCCTCGACGCCTTCCTACGCGAGGGACGTTCGGAGGACGTCTTCGTGAAGAACATCGAGAACGTGCAGGGCGACGAGCGCGACGTGATCCTTATCTCGGTCGGCTACGGACCCAGCGAGCCGAACGGCCGGCTCGCCTCCATGTCCTTCGGGCCGGTGAACGGCGAGGGGGGCGAGCGGAGGCTCAACGTGCTCTTCTCCCGCGCGCGGACCCGTTGCATCGTCTTTTGCTCGTTCGACCCGAACGACATCGACACATCCAGGACCAGCCGTGACGGTCCGCGGGTGCTCAAGCGGTTCCTCGAGTTCGCCCGCTCCGGCCAACTTGCGCAACCGGAAGCGAGTGGTGCGCCGGCTGACAGCCCGTTCGAAGATGACGTCGCCAGCGTGATCCGAAACATGGGCTACCCCTGCGATCACCAGGTTGGTGCGGCGGGGTTCCGGATCGACCTCGGCGTCCGGCACCCCGATCAGCCCGGCCGTTACATCCTCGCGGTCGAGTGCGACGGTTCCGCCTACCATTCGGCGCTTTGGGCGCGGGAGCGCGACCGGCTTCGCCAAGACGTGCTCGAGGGGCTTGGCTGGAGGTTCCACCGGGTCTGGAGTACGGACTGGTTCCATCGACGCCACGCAGAGATCGACCGCCTTCGAGCCGCGCTTAAGGAGGCCGCACAGGCCGATGGGCCCCATTACACGGGAGCAAACCGGGAGGGATTGCAGCCCGTTGAGGAACCGGCCGAGACTGCTCCGGACTTGGAAACCATGCTGCCCCCGCCACCCGAGTTGTCTGCGCCCGCCTACGAAGTCTCCAGCTTCACCGTGAAAGTGAGCTTCGAGCCGCATGAGGCGCCGCTACATCTGCTCTCGGACCTTGTGACGAAAATCGTTCAGGCGGAGGGCCCGATCCACCGCGACTTGATCGCGCGCAGGGTAGCCGAAGCTTTCGGCAAGAGCCGGACCGGCAGGCGCATTCGCGAGGCGTCGGACCGAGCACTCGCGAGCGCCATGCGTTCGGGCGGGATCGTCGCGGACAGGGAGTTCGCGATGACCAAGGCACAGCAGGATGACCCGCCTGTGCGCGACCGGTCCGCGCCCAACGCACCAGGAACGGCGGGGCACCTGCCGCCCGGCGAGATACGTGCGGCGGCTGCCCGGGTGGTCGCCGAAAGTGGGGATATGCCGCGTGAGGAATTGATCGTGGCGACCGCACGGCTCCTCGGATTCGCCCGGGTAGGAGCGGATCTGCGCGGAGTGATCGACGGCACGCTCTCGAAACACGTCTAATGCTCGGCAAGGGTTCGTGTCCATCGTCACGATCAAGGTGCTGAAGCCGTCCTCAGCTCGTTTGACCACCTCCTTCAGCCGATCTTCGCGCCCCAAAAGGACGTCTGGTCGGCGGCGAAATAGCCGTCCGCGACTCGGAAATACCCCTGCAGCTCGACGGTGTCGCCTGCGGTCAGCGGCACCATGGTCTGCAGCCAGATGGCGGTGGCGAGCGAGACGTGGGTCGCGGAGATTTCACCGAGGGAGCCGCGGATTTCCGTCGTGCCGTTCAGCACCAACCGCCCCCGCATACGCGCGGTCGTGCTGGCGTTGACCTTGTACATGAGCGTCGCGCCGAAGAGGTAGGTGCCGTCGACCGGGGCCACGAACCGGTTGTTCGCCGCGTCGAAGGCCCCCTGATCGTTGTAGTCGGTGTTGTTGAGGCCGATCTTCGTCCAGGTCCCGACACCCACGTAGTTGTCGTAGTTGGTGTAAGCCTTGAACCGTGGCAGCCGGGGCTGGTCGACGATGCCGTTCGCGTTGTCGACGATCAGCCCGTCGAAGAAGGTGCTGCCGTCGGCGGAGACCGCGAGGCGGAAGCGGTCCGAGCCGAAAAGGCCCACCAGCGCCTTCGTCACGAAACCGGTCTGGAGCGTGAGCCCGAGATCGTCGCCGGCCGCCTCCTTGTTCATGGTGTAGAACAGATCGCCGGTGCCGCCCTCGGCGACTGTCTTCGCGGTCCAGAGCGCGGCGTTGAGCTTGGCCGAGAACGGGTTCGCCCCATCCGCGGTGGTCCCGAGCCCCAGCAGCGCGAGGTTCTGCAGCGTCGTGGGCGTGGTGCCGACCCAGCCCGCGCCGTCGTAGACCAGGATCAGGCTGTGAACCGGCGTGCAAAATTGACCCCGTAACGGGGTAATCGGCTTCCAAAAATGACCCCCTTACGCTGATGGTCATGATGCCTCCGAGGCTATCGGGGGGCACAGTGTGGGATGCTGGTTGTGGAGACGATTGCGAAGATCCGCCGGGCGTATTTCCAGGACAAGAAGTCGATCAAGCATATCTGCCGAGAGCTGCGGGTATCGCGGAACACGGTTCGGAAGGTGATCCGGTCCGGCGCAACGGAGATGACTTACGAGCGAACCGTCCAACCGCAGCCGAAGATCGGTCCCTGGAAAGGCAAGCTCGACGAGATGCTGGCGGCGAATGCGCGCAAGCCGAAGCGCGAGCGGCTGACCCGCATCCGGATTTTCGAAGAGCTCAGGGCCCTCGGATATGACGGCGGCTACGACGCGGTCCGACGCTATGCGGCTTCGTGGTCGCAGGCGGAGCAGGAAGCGTCAGCCGCCGCCTATGTGCCACTGAGCTTCGATCCGGGTGAAGCCTACCAGTTCGACTGGAGTCACGAGGTCGTTCTGATCGACGGCGTGACCACCACGGTGAAGGTGGCTCACGTCCGGCTTTGTCATAGCCGGATGCTGTTCGTCCGGGCCTACCCGCGAGAGACGCAGGAAATGGTGTTCGATGCCCATGACAAGGCCTTTGCCTTCTTCGGCGGCGCCTGTGCGCGTGGGATCTACGACAACATGAAGACGGCGGTGGACACGATCTTCGTCGGCCGCGACCGCGCGTATAATCGCCGGTTCCAGCAGATGTGCGGACACTACCTTGTCGATCCCGTCGCCTGCACCCCCGCGTCCGGCTGGGAGAAGGGACAAGTAGAGAACCAGGTTGGCGTTGTCCGGCGGCGGTTCTTCGTGCCGCGGCCGCGCTTCAAGAGCTACGCGGAACTCAACGCCTGGCTTCAGGATCGCTGTATTGCCTGGGCCAAGGCCCATCCGCACCAGGAATTGCGTGATCGGACAATCTGGGACGTGTTCCAGGATGAGCGGGCGAGCCTGGTGCCCTACGTCGGCCCTTTCGACGGATTCCATGCCGTGCCGGCCTCGGTGTCCAAGACCTGCCTCGTTAGGTTCGACAAGAACCGCTACTCGGTCGATGGTCGCGCCGTCGGCCGTCCGGTCGAGATCCGCGCCTATGCCGAGCGGGTCGAGGTCTGGCAGGACGGCAAGATCGTCGGCCGGCACGACCGCGCCTTCGGGCGCGACAAGGCCATCTATGACCCGCTGCACTACATCCCGGTGCTGGCCCGCAAGCCCGGCGCCCTTCGAAACGGCGCTCCCTTCAAGGAATGGGAACTGCCGCCGGCGATACGACGCGTCCAGCGTAAGCTGGGGCGCGTGCCGAACGGTGACCGTCAGATGGTCCAGATCCTGAGCATGATCCCAACGGATGGACTGGAAGCCGTCGAGGCTGCCTGCGTCGAGGCCCTGACCGAAGGCGCCCCGGCGGCATCGGTCGTTCTGAACATCCTGGCCCGACATCGCGAGCCACCACCTCCGTTGACCATCGCCACGCCGGACGCGTTGCGCCTGACCTGCGAGCCCGTGGCCGACTGCAAACGCTACGACAGCCTCAGGAGACCCCGCCATGGAAAGATCACAGGTGCTGGACGCGATGGGCCAGTTGAAGCTCTACGGCATGAAGGCCGCCTACGATGAGATCATCGCCACGGCGGTGAAGCGACAGCACGAACCGCAGCAAATCGTGGGCGACCTGCTGAACGCCGAGATCAGCGAGAAACAAGCTCGCTCGATCAAATACCAGATGACCATCGCCAAGCTGCCCTTGGCCAAGGAAGTCGACGAGTTCAGCTTCGAAGACACGCCCGTAAACGAAACGCTGGTGCGCGATCTGGCCTCCGGAGAGTTCCTCGAGCATCAGCGTAACGTCGTCCTCATCGGCGGCACCGGGACCGGCAAATCCCACCTTGCCGTCAGCATCGCCCGGGCCTGCATCCGCCGTGGCAAGCGCGGCCGCTTCTTCAACGTCGTGGACCTGGTGAACAAGCTGGACGCCGAAGCCCGCGCCGACCGACAGGGACGCACTGCGGATCTCCTGTGCCGCCTCGACTTCCTGATCCTCGACGAGTTGGGATATCTGCCGTTCGCCCAGACGGGTGGCCAGCTCCTGTTCCACCTCATCAGTCGCCTTTACGAACGCACCTCGATCATCGTGACGACGAACCTCGACTTCGGCGAATGGCCGACCGTCTTCGGAGACGCGAAGATGACAACGGCGCTCCTCGACCGACTGACCCATCACTGTGACATCGTCGAGACCGGCAACGAGAGCTGGCGCTTCAAGACGCGGGAATGACCGAGACGCCGCTGGCCCGATCCGGTTGCGCTGTATGGAGGCTACACCGCATCGGGCCAGCTACCCGTGCTGACCAAGCGGGGTCATTATTGGGCGCCGAAAGGGGGTCAAAGTTGCGTGCCGATTGACACAGCAGGAGATGGGTCGTGGCGTCGGACATGGGATGGCCTTCAGAACGTGAGCGTGACGGTTTTCGGCGCACCCCGCCCGACAAGGGCGGAGAGCTGGAAGATGCGGATGTCGAGTGTGTCGCCGGGGCCGAGCGGCGTTCCCCAATCGGCGCTCTGCTGTGCGGCCGTGTAGACCGCGCTGGTGGTGACGGTGCTCAACACCCGCTTCACGGTGGCGCCGTCGAGGATCTCGACCTCGTAGGCTTCGAGTTCCTCGGCCATCGGCACTTCGAGCCCGCCCCAGCTGTCGGCCGCCAGCGCGCGGGACCGGCGCGTCCAGCGGATGGTCAGATCGCCGGGCGTGCGCGGCCTGCGCCACGGCTGCTCGATATGGGCGACGGAGAACGGCCGCAGTCCCACACCTTCGGGCGTGAAGCTCGTGCCGACGTAGGTCTCGTCGCTGACCGGGCGGCTCGCCGGGCCGATGCGCCAGTTCCACGGGATGCCGAGATCAGCCTCGGCGATGGGCAGCGATGCGAGGCTGTCATCGAGCACAACCACGCGCGCGCCCGCCGACGCGGGGTTGCCCATGGCATCCTCGGTGCCGCGCTGGCCACGCAGCAAGCGGGTCAGCCGATACCGGCCGGGGGCGAGCAGCTCGGCCGCGCCCGCCTGGACGATCTCCCAGACCCCAGGCGCGGTTTCCACCGCCAATGCGTTCGCCCCGCCGAACAGCGTCAGGTCGGTGACGCTTTCCAGCGTGCCGGTCAGCAGATCGACCACCAGGACGTTGCCGAGGTCGAAGCGCGAGGTGGGGCCAGCATAGAAATCCGAGACCAGCGCGCCGATCCGGGCCCGCGTCCCGAAGCTCGTGAGCAGCTCGAAGCCGTCCGTCGAGGGGCTTCGGAACACCGCGATCTCGCCCGGCCACGGCACCGCATGCGCCACGGCGATGGGCCGATGCGCGGGCTGGTCCTCGGTCAGCTGCGGCAGGTCGAGGAGCACCGCCTCGGGCGCGCCGAAGACGACCGCCTGCGACAGCGCCGAGGGGCGCGGGGCGCCGGGTGGCAGGTCGTAGGCCTCCCGGTCCTGGCGCACCGCCTCGACGCCGCGGGCATCCGCATCGGCGATTGAGACGAGCCGCAGCGGGACGGCGCGGCCGTCATGGGCGAACGACACGACATCTGCCGGGTCGAGCGCCAGCCGCGACGGTGGCAGTCGGAAGACCACGCTCTCGCGGCCGGTCCAGGCTTCCATCAGCGCGCGGCGGCAGCGGCGTTCGGCCTCCTCCGGCGGGACCGCCATCGGGAAGCTCTCCGAGGCGATCCGGGTCGTGTCGACGGTGATGCGCCGCGCTTCCACTTGCGCGGCTTCGTAATCCTCGTCCGCGCGGGCCACCTGCCATTTCAGGGCCTGCGGCAGTTCGGTCTCCTGACCGCGGGTGAGCTCGAGCACGTCGCCCTCGCGCGCGGCGACGAGGTCGTCGGGGCTGACTGTGGCTGCCGCTGCCCGGCCGCGCATGACGAAGCGGATGACGCCTTCGGTCTCAACGGCGTCGAAGCCGAAGTGGCGCGACAGCGTGGTGATCGAGGCGCGCGGGCTTTCTAGGGCCGTGATGGCGTAGCCCTCGACGGCGCCCCATAGGCCGGTGACGTCGATCCGGGACTCGGGCAGGCCCGCGCGCAGGCAGAGGTGCCGCACGAGCGCCGCCAGCGACACCGCGCCCAGCCGCCCGGTCAGCCAATGCCCCAGTCGCCAGTTCGCCCCGTCCGTCCAGACATCGGTCAGGGCCGGAAAGAACGGGTAAGGCCGCGCGTCCCAGGTCCAGGCAGCGCATTCGGGCACATGCACCATCCGGCCGCCATAGACCGACGAGATGGGATTGTTCGTAGCGTCCCCCCAGAACAGGTAGGTCGCCTCGAGATAGGCGCGCTGGATCGCGTCGTCGCGCCAGCCCCGCGAGAAATGCGGCGTGAAGCTCTCGGACGATTTCGGATCGAAGAAAACATTCGGCTGGTTGGTGCCCCGGTCGATGGCCGGGCAGCCGAGCTCGGTGAACCAGATCGGCTTGGACTGCGGCACCCATGCCGTCTGCGTGCTGCTCTCCACCCCACCCGGGCGGTTGTAGTGCGGGTTTGACCACCAGGCGCGCAGATCCTTGTAGCGGAACACCCATGGCTTGCTGGCGGCACCGTCGGTGATCGCGGTCCGGACCTGTGCGGATCGGTCAGCCGCGCTGGCATAGAACCAGTCGAAGCCTTCGCCGCCCACTATGTTCCCCTGCAGGTAGGCCCGGTCGTAGATCGCGGGCCAGCCCTCGGCCGCGTCCGCATGTTCGAACCCGTCGCGCCAATCCGACAGCGGCATGTAGTTGTCGATCCCGATCAAATCGATCTCGGGATCGGCCCAGAGCGGGTCGAGGTGGAAGAACACGTCGCCCGAGCCATCGCCGGGCTGGTGGCCGAAATACTCGCTCCAGTCGGCCGCATAGCCGATCTTCGTCCCGGCCCCGAGAATGGACCGCACATCGGCGAGGAGGTCCCGATAGGCCTGCACCGCGGGATAGGTGCTGGCTCCGGAGCGGATGGTGGTCAGCCCCGGCATCTCGGTCCCGATCAGGAAGGCGTCGACCCCGCCCGCCGCGGCGCAGAGATGCGCTTAATGCAGCATCATGCGGCGCAGGCCCCAGTCGCCGGACGGGCCGGTCCAGGCGACGGTTTCGCCCGAGACCCCGAAGTCCGATGGGCTGGCGTTGCCGAAGAAGGCCGCGACCTGGCTAGCCGCGGTGGCGGTCGTGTCCACGCTGCCGGCATAGCCCGCCGCGGGCGAGCACGTGATCCGGCCGCGCCATGGGAACGTCGGCTGACCAGCCTCGGCGGCGTTGTCGCTGTACGGGTTCGGCAGCGTGTTGCCGGGCGGCACGTCCATCAGGATGAACGGATAGAAGGTCACGCGGAACCCGCGGGCCTTCTTCTCCTTGATCGCCTGCATCACCGCGAAGTCGGCCGGCGTGCCGCCATAGACGGGGCGGTCCTGGTCGTCGCGACTGACGAGATGGGCTGCGGACCGGCTCACGCCGTTCACGCTCCACGTCTGCGGGCTCGTGGTCTTTTCCGAGACCTCCACGCCCGGCCGGATCGTGCAGTCACCCGCGCGCAGGTCGTTCCCGAACCAGGCCACCACGAGGCTGACGCTCTCCACCTTCGGCGCCATCGCCTGCAGCCGGTCCAGCGCCACCACCATGTCGGCGGTGTCCGAGAGCGCGTTCAGGTTCTCCGGCACCTGCGCTCCGCCGCTGCCTTTGCGGATGCCGGTCGTCGCGTAGGTGAACTCGCCCGAGGCCGGGATCATGGTGACGGCGCGGGTCAGCCCCTCGGCGGTGTCGGGATCGGCGAGCGGGCGGAAGACCTCGAAGGAGAGTTGCGGCAGGCGGTTGCCGTAATTGCCGAGCGGCAGGTCCTCGAAGACCACATAGGCCGTCCCACGATAGGCCGGAGTGTTCGCGGCGCCCATCTTCGCCGCGATGAACGGATCGGCCGTCTGGCTCTCGTCGCCCGAATACCAGCGCGAGGTGATCCCGGCAGTGTCGAGGAGCTTGCCGTCCGCCCAGATGCGCCCGATGCCCGTGATCGGCCCTTCGCAAAGGGCCACGGCGAAGGAGGCGTAGTAGAGATACTCGGTCGTCTTGACCTTGCCGCCGCCCCCGCCGCCCTTGCCGCCTCCCTGCGTGGTGGTCTTCGTCTCCTCGCGGAAATCCGTCGCCCAGATCACGTTACCGCCCATGCGCATGCGGCCATAGACGCGGGGGATGACGGCACCCTCGGTCGAGGACGTGATCCGAAGGCTGTCGAGCCGCGGCCCCTCGATCCGCTGCGTCGGCGCGAGCGAGGACACGATCCAGCTGTCGACGACCGAGCCGATGGTCGAGCCCACGAAGCCGCCAATGGTCGCGGCGCTCACGCCGAGGATGGCGCCGCCGATGCTGCCGCCAATGGCGGCGCCAGCGGCACCGAGAACGAGGGTGGCCATGTCCGGGGTCTCAGCGTTGCAGGAACAGGAAGGCGAAGGCGATGCGCCGCCGCCAGAATGGGGTGAGCGGTTCCTCGATCACGCCGAGCCGCTCGTAGGCGTGGAGGAAGGAGCCGGGACCGGTCAGGATCCCGACATGCTTCGCGATGGCGCGCGGCATCATGCGGAAGAGGACCAGTGCGCCCGGCCCGGCCTCGGCGGGCGACACCTCGATCATCATCCGCCGCGCGCCCTCGGCCAGAACTTCGCGCGGTCCGGTCTCGCCCCAATCGCGGCTGTAGGGCGGGATCGGGAATGGCTCGGGGCCCACGACCTCGCGCCAGACGCCCCGGGCCAGCCCGAGGCAATCGCAGCCGACGCCCTTGAGGCTCGCCTGGTCGTGGTAGGGCGTTCCCAGCCACGCTCGCGCCGCGGCGATGACCCTCTCCGGATCGGCCGGCGTCACAGAACGCCCCCGTCGTGGCCGCCGTCCCGGCTGGCGTAGCGCAGGATCGTGTCTTGGCCGGGGATGTGCGGGAAGCCGCGGAAGTTGGCGGTGTTGGCGAACTGCGCCCCGCAGGTCTCGATCCGCTTGTCGCAGCCCGCTCGAATGGTGAATGCGTCGTCCTCGGCGATAGCCCGCACCGGCGCCTCGAGCAGGGTCAGGATGGCGATGCCGTCGGTTACGTCGTGGCCCAGCACCTCGGCTTTGCGCCCGGCATTCTCGCCGCTGGTCCATTCCACGGTCCCGAAGGTGAACAAGCCGGAGGCAAACGCGCCGAGCCCAGAGGCGGTGAAGGCGCGGTCGCGCAACAGATCGATCACAGCGCCCGCTCCTTTGAAAACGGGATCCTCAAGATCGACGCCGCAGCGCGCATCCCCAAGCGCGGCGTCGCAGGTCGCCTGAAACGTCCGCCCGACCGTCTGGCCCAGCACATGCGCGAGCGAGCGGACCTCGGCGACGAAGGCCAGCCGCCCGCGCCGGATCAGGCCGATGGCGCCGCGCCGCATCAGCACGCGCTGGCTCGTATCGGCCCAGTTCACCCGCCAGACCTCGACCTCGGCATTGTCCCAGCGGCCGTCGAGAATGTCGGTCTCGGTGATCCGGTCCGAGGTCAGCACGCCTTCCGCGTCCTGCGCATCGACGGACAGGTCCGAGCCGGAGCGCACCTCGGACGCCGTGAGCCCGCTCTCGGGCTCGAAGTCGGTCCCGTCGAAGCTGAGCGTCCGGTCGTGGTCGGTGAAGCCGAAACTCGCGCCATCGGCGCGCGCGATCCGCCAGCACCAGGCGAGCGTGGTCGTGCCCTCGTCGAGATGGGCCTGCAGCGCGGGATCGAGGGACTTCATCGGCAGGTTCCCGTCATGCGGTCGTCGAGATCGGCGATCCAGTCCGCCCAGTCCGATGGCACCTCCGCGACAGTCTGGGCAGGAGGCCGGGCGAGCCGCGCCTCGGCATAGGAGGCGCAGCCCGCGTCACCATTTCCCATCGTTGCGACGCAGCCGGTCAGGAGGATCGCCAGCGCCGCGGCCGTCACGAACCGCGTCGCGCCCGCGCTCGACGCGCTCGTTCTTGTCTTGCATGGCATCGCGTTCCGCCTCCCGTTTGCCAGCGTGCTCCCCTTCCACGCGCCCCCAGGCCCGGCCGAGGACGACGCCCCCGACCGCGCCCAGAGCCGCGACCAGCCAGATCAGGTGATCAGCCATCGTGCTGCTCCCCCCGCGCGGCGGCGACGCAGAGGGCTGCGACGAAGACGCCGAGGAAGCCGCCCACGACCAGACCTGCGAGAAACTCAAGCATCGCCGCGGAACCCGCGCTCGATCCGGTCGCGCAGGCCGATCAGGCCCAGACCAAGGAACATCAGCCCCGCCGGCGAGGCATCGCCTGAGCCGGCGAGCAGCGCGACGAGACGGGACAACTCGCCGAGCGGACCGGTGGCTGGCAGCGCGAGGGAGGCGATGCCGGTGAGCATGGCGAGAAGTCCCGCCCACCAGGTGAGTGAGTTGGGTCGGACGTAGCGCATGGGGGTCAAGCCCTCCGGATCAGGGCGGAGAAGAGGGCGGCCAGCCGGGCGAGCCAGCCGGTCGGTGCGGTGGGTGCAGGTTCGAAGACCGGTGGCCTCGGCAGCGGCGACGGCCCGCGAGCCAAGGCCAGAGCCTCATCCTCGGTCAGGCGTCGGATCGGCCGCGAGAAATCCACGCGGCCTGCACGATCCACGGACCAGACCGGGATGGTTCCGCCGGGATAGCGGCCATGGCGGAACAGGTCGCGCTCGGCCTCCCGGCGGGGGATGATCGAGGCCGGTCGCCGCCAGTTCTGAAACGCGTCGGCGGCTGCAACGCGATTGCCGGCATTGAGGTGGCGGGTCAGTGCAGCCTTGGCGATGCCGCCGGTGTTGTAGTGGAAGCTGACCAGCGCATCGAACTCGTGCGGCGCCAGCGGCACCTTCACGGCGCGCAGGACGGCGGCCTCGTAGCGCGCAAGATCGGCGCGGAAGACCCGGAACGCCTCGCGGATCCCGGCGTCCGGATCAGCGGGCATGCCGCGCGGCATGCTGGCCGGATCGGGCGGCCCGGCCGCGGCCGTGTGGCCGATGCCAAAGGTCCAGACCTGTTTCACATCGAGATAGGGTCCGGGCACGAGTCCTTCGTGCCGGACGAGGGCCAGCAGGCCCCGGTCGGTCATGTGCATGGAATTACCGGAGAAGCGAGAGGATCAGGATCAGTGCCGCGACGACGAGACCGATACGCAGGCGGTGAGCGAAGGCCTGCCGAGGGTGGGCGGGGTCGCAGCGGAGAGAGCGCGCGAGGCGGAGAAGGTCATTCATCGCCGCCGCCTTCGTTGGCACGGCGCAGGCGCGCGAGCAGCATCTCGATGAAGGCCGGTCCGAAGACCCCTACGAGATAAGCGGCAGACCCCGCCGCCCCGCCCGCCGGGATCGCTTCGGGCGGAAGGCCGAGCCAGGCGGTGATCACGGCCATGGAAAGGCTGCCCATCCCGGCCGCGATCAGACCGCCGAGCAGGATGTGCCGGAGCGCATCGCGCAGCCGCATCTTCGTGGTCAGCGCGTTCGTCGCGCCGCCAAGCGCCCCCCAGGCGGCCAGGATCACGGCGGTCGAGGCCGCGAGCTCGCGCAGCACGGCCGCAATGAAGCTGCCGGTGTCGTTCATCGCCGGATCTCCAGAAGCGGAATGGAGGTGATCGAGCCGAGTCGTTCGAGGTCGAGCGTCACGTCGAGCACGTCGGTGTCGAAGCGGACCGGCACGTCGAACTCGAACCCGGCGGTGATCGCGACGCCAGCGGCCGGCGCGGCGCCGAAGGTGACGAGGCCGGTCGTGGTGTCGACTGACCAGCCGGAGAGCTGCTCGACACCCGACAGCGCGATGCGCACGGTGCCCGCCACCGGCTTGGCGATGGCGCGCGTCCAGGATTGCGCCCCCGAGGCGTAGAGCTTCACCAGCTGGAAGGCGGTCGTCGCGCCGTCGCCGGTGCCGATCGCCTGATCAGTCGGGGATAATGCGCCCGAGGGCAGGCAAGACTTGTGGTCGCCCCAGTCCTTGAAGCGGAAGCCGTGGAGCCGACCGTTCCGCGCCTCGAAGAAGGCGACGACCGCCGCCAGATCGTCCGCGCGGCGGATGCCATAGGCGACATCGTAGCGGCGGCGCGAGTTGGCCCAGCTGGCGTTGCGCTCCTCGTCGCCCGAGGCGAGCTCGACGATCTGGGTGCGCCGCTCTGGCCCGCCACGCGCGCCGCGGCTGATGTTGTCGGGAAACCGGACCTCGTGAAACGCCATCACATGCCCCTTCGTCCAAGCGACACTGCGCGGGCGATGTCGGCCGCGACCTGGGTGCGGGACTGCCGAAAGCTTTCGGCGTCGCGCGCCATGATGGTGACGTTGACCCCGCCTCCCGCGCCGTAGCTCTGCGCCTCACGCCGCGACAGCACGCGCTCGCCGCGTTGCAGGATCGCGGGCACCTCGTCGTGGCGAAGTCCGGCCATGCCGCCGCCATGCATTCGCGGGGCAGCGGCGAAAGCCATGGCCGGGACCATGCGCGAGGGGCCAGCGGAGCCGACCATCCCGCCCGCATGCAGGACATTGGCGAAAATGCTGCCCGCACCGGAGAACACGCCGGAGAGCGCATTGGCGATCGGTCCCAGAATGAAGCGTCGGGCGGCGAGCTGAGCGAGGTCGGCCAGCAGCGAAGTGACGAGGTCACGGAAGTTCAGCTTGCCGCTCTTCACGAACTGGCCGACCGCGCTCTCGGCCGACTGGAAGGCGCCGACGAGGCTCTGGCCGATATCGCCACCGATCTCGCGCGCCTTGCTGGCGTAGTCAGACAGCGCGGCGGTGACGGCTTGCCAGCCGGTGACCGCGGTCTCCACATTGGGCTCGGTCGCAGCCGCCGCAGCACCTGCGGCAGCGCCGGCATCGGTCGCGGCCTGCCCGGCGCCGTCGAGCGCGGTCTCGAACCGCTCCGCCGCAGCCGTGGCCTCGGCGAGCGCATCTGCGCCGTTCTCGTCTGTGCCGCGCACGGCATCGCGGAGCACCTGCCAGCTTTCGAGAGGCGCACGGGCACCTTCCGCCAGATCGCGCGCCGCCCCGCGATAGAGGTTCGCGGACTCGAGCGCGCGGTTCGCCGCCTCGGCCAGACCAAGGTCGGGCGCGCTCAGTGGGTTGTCCTCGAAGGCCCGGTCGAAGGCCGCCTGTGCCGCCGTCGTGGCTGCACTGGCCGCGCCCTCGAACCGGTTCTCGATCTCACCGAGGTCCAGGTCCGGTACCAGCGAGATGCGCCGCTCCGACCCGAGCGCTTCCAGCCCCTGGTTGAGGCCGCCGATGAAGCCGTTGATGCGCGAGACCACGCCGTTCAGCATCGCCTCGACGCCGTCGACCAGGCTGTTGGCCGCCTGGAACGCCAGATCGCCGATAGCGGCGGGCAGCAGGCCCCAGATCGCCTTGATCGCCTCGTAGGCGCCTTCGAACGTGTTTGCGGCCGTGTTGCCGAATCCGACAACGCTCTCGATGGCGCTCTGCATGCCCGACGCGGCATCGGCCTTCAGGTCGAAGAACATCGCCGTGGCTGCGGCTCCCGCCGCAGCGGCGCCCATCCTGATGCGCTCCCAGACATCGACGGCGACGTCCTTCAGGAGCGACATCGCCCCACCAAAGCCGCCCGCGCCGGAGACAAGGCGGGTGAACTGGTAAACAAGCTCGCCCGCGCCAACGATCAGCGCCCCGATGCCGGTACGGATCAGCGCGCCACGCAGGACGACGAGCGCGGTCGCGAGGCCGCGGACCGAGAGCGCCGCGGCGGCCATGCCGGCGACCCAGCGTCCCGCGAGGAAGGCGGCGAAGGTCGCGGCATAGGTGGTCAGGCGGCCGATGTTGTCGAAGAGGCCGCGGATCGCGATCCCGAGCGGTCCCGTTCGGCTGGCGACCGCGGCCATGGCGTCGGCGACGGCTTCCAGCGCCGGGGCCGCAGCGACCGCCAACTGGTTCGACAGCCCGCGCCAGATCAGCCCGAGCCGGGAGATCGCATCATTCGTCCGCTCGATCTGATCGGCGTCCTGCTCGGAGACGACCACCCCGAAGGCGAGGACGTCCTCGGTCGCCTGGCGCAGCGTCGCGGTGTCGATCCGGCTCATGGCGATGGAGCCTTCCTCGCCGAAGAGCTGGCCCGCCACGGCCGCGCGTTCGGCGGCAGGCACGAAGTTCTCGATGGCCGCGTTGATGGCGCCGACCCGCTGGTCCAGCGGCAGGGCGATCAGCTCATTGGCCGAGAGCCCCAGCCGGTCGAGCGCATCGGCGGCGGGGCCGGTCCCGGCGGCCGCCTGGCTGAGACGGCGGGTCAGATCCTTGGTGGCCTGCTCGATGCCTGACATCGACACGCCCGCCAGTTCGCCCGCGCGCTCCAGCGTCTGGATCGAGGCGACCGTAGTGCCGAGCGACTGCGCGAGCTTCGCCTGCGCATCGACGGTCTGCAGACCGGACCGGATCATCGCCACGCCAGCGGCTGCAGCGGCTGCCACGGCGGCAGCGGCGGCCACGCGCACCCGCCGCGAGAAGGCCGCGAGCCGGACGTTCGCCGCCTCCATCTCGCGGCTCAGCCGTCCGAAGCCGCGCGACCCGGCTTCGCCCACGCCTTCCAGTTCGGCGCGCACCTGCCGTCCGCCCACGGCCGCGAGGCGGACGCTGACCCTCTTCTCAGCCATGGGAGTGATCCATCTGTTCGTTGAGTTTTGTGACGATCACCGCCTCGATGACGGGTAGCAGTTCGGCCGTGACGAGCGGCGGTACGCCGAGGGCGTCACCGAGCGCCAGCGCCGCCGACATGTCCCAGCCGATCACCGCGCCGGGCAACACGCGCAGCTGGCCGCCGAGACGGCCGACCAGGTCCCAGACCTGCCAACCCTCCGGCGTTTCCGGACGGTTCAGCCGCGCCGGGCAGTCCGGGCAGGCTTGCTCGCGGCCCTCGTAGGGTGCGCAGGCTTGGCAGTATCGCTCGCCCCCGCCGAAGGACCATTCGGCGAGAGCGCGGAGGCGTTTTTTTCCTGTTCCAGCAGCAGGCCCTTGGAGACGTAGGTCAGCTGGAAGGCCTCGAAGATCGGCCAGACATCGAGCAAAGCGTCGATAGCCTCGGGGCTCGGCTCGATGGGATTGCCTTCGGCGTCGCCGATGCCCTCCCAGGCGAGCACGGCCCGTCGCGCCAGCGCCTTGGCAAAGGAGACCGCACGCTCCTCGTCGGATGCCTCCTCGGGCAAGGCTTCCACAGCCGGATCGCTGCGCGTCGCCACCATCAGGGCGGTGGTGAGCGGGCGCAGCTGCACCCGCACGCCGGGCGCGAGGTCATGCCAGCGCGGCGCATTGGTCAGGTCGAGCGTCAGCATCAGTAACTCTCCACATCGTTCACGAGGGTGGCGGTGCACATCCGGCCGACGACGCTGTCGCGGGCCGCCTGCCAGTCGAAGGTGGCCTGCACGCCCTGCGGCCCGGAAATCTCGATGCGTGGGCGCGGCAGGTAGACGGCGTGCACGGTGAAGGTGAAGCTCTCACCAGAGGGCAGGACGTAGGCGAACTCCATTTCGCAGGCCTCGCCGTTGATCGCCTGCGTCACCAGCGTCTGGTCGGCAAATCGCACCTCGATCCGGCCAGTGAGCGCGGCGATGGACGGGTCTGCGCCATCGATACGCCCGTCCGAGCGGATGGTCTCGATGCGGTCGAGGTTGTTGGCATAGGTGACCTCGGCCGAGACCACGTTGCCGAGCGCCGTGCCATTTCGGCTGATCGCCCCGTTGAAGTGACCGAAACGTTTCAGCTCTAGCGCGGCGGGCGTACCCGAGCTGGTGGTCGTGCCGACCGTCTCGCCCTGCGCCACCAGCCGCGCGGTTGCCGTCAGCAGCCCCGAGCGCTGCATCTGCCAGGTCAGCTGGTCGAGCACGCAGCCGGAATACATCGCGTAGCGCGGCACCTCCGGCATGCCGGTCTCGATCGACATGCTGGGCAGCGTCCACGACCCAGATTGGAACTCGTGCGTCCAGGGGCCTGTGCCCGTTGTGGTCGGTGCACCGAAGGCGGCCTTCAGCCAGAAGCCGAAGGCTTCGGCGTCGAGCGGCACGACCACGTCGCCATCGGCGGTGACCGCGTCCTTGATCGGCGCCAGCGGGTCGCGGCCGTAGCCGAGCAGTTCCGAATTCAGCAGCGGCTGCTCCGCGCCGAGCGTGGTGCTGGCGAAGGGCATCTTCGTGAAGCCGCTCGCGGGCGGCGTGCCATAGACGGTCTCGAACGCAAGCGCCATCTGCGCCCGCGCCCCCTGGGCTCGTGCCATGGTGATCTCCTCGGGTTGTCGGGGTCAGGCCAGTTGGTCGGCCGTGGAATAGTGCAGGACGACCGGGATTACGGCGGCCTTCAGGCTCGCCGCGCCCTCGACCGGCAGATCGACCGGTCGCGGGGCTTCGGCCTCAACCCAGTCGCAAAGGCCGCCCAACGTGCGGTCGGCGACGAGCGTCGAGCCGATGCCGGCGGTCAGCGTGTCGAAGTCGGCGTCACGGTCGGAGCCCTGCACGACCGCCTCGATCTCGGCCCGGTGCTGGTAGTGGTAGCGCAGCGGCGAGAGCGTGACCTCCGGCTCCCCCGGCTCGCCGTCACGGAGGATCAGCAGGCCCTCGGCCGGCACACGCTCGGGCAGCACCTCGCCGCGGAGCGCAGTGGCGGGCAGCGCCGAGAGCCGCGCATGCAGCGCGGTGAGGATGGTTTCGCGTGGGGTGGGCATTGGCGGCCAGCGATTATTGGATGAGCGTTGCTGTGGCGGCTAACAGTACTGTCTGGCAAAGAAAATTTTGTGCGTGTAGCTTCGAACGCATGTTCAGTCAGTCAACAGAAATGAGCGCTTCGGATCGGCAACCGACCTACCTTACTCTGCACGGCGTTCCCCTTTTGGACGTCCCGCGCAGCGGTGTGGTCTACTTTTCGTTTGATCCCCAGGGAGTCTGGCGTGCCAGCACTGGTGATTTTTCCCATGATATCGAGAATATTTGTGTTCGAATGCACGATGCCCTTGCAGCACAAATCTTCGATGGGATTGGACAATACCACGCAATACTTCCGAAAGTGCCAGAGTGGGTCGTGACTGCCGGACTAAACTCAGAAGCGCCAATCTCCCGTGAACTCTTCGAAAAACTCGTTGGCGCAAACAGCGACCCGACGACTCACAAACTCCTGTACCTGTATGACTGCCGCAGGCTGGTTTCTGGCATTCAGGAGGCACTGATCGAGGTCGTCCAACTTCAGGGCGAATTCTACAAAACGCTCAACTTGGAAGAACTCTTCTATCCCCCCGGCGTCAGCCCGGATGGAATTCGGCACATCGGTTCACCAGTAACCGCAAAGCTGATCGCCCTCATTAACGTGATCTACATTCGTCTGCATAGCCTTCTGGACTACGCCACAAAACTTGTCTTTGAAGCTGAGCATCTAAGAACAGATTTCAGTCGCTACCCTCGTTTGGCGTCGAAAAACAAGCTCTTCGGCGACCGGCGTCGCATTTCACTCAACAATAAAACCGGGACGCTATTTGAGCCCTGCGATCTGATCACGGAAACGGAGGCCCTCCGAAATCTGATCATCCACGACGGATTTTTTGACGAACAACCCAAGGTCTATGAAGTTAGGGCGAATGGTGTCGTACAAGAGCGGTTTATTCTCATGCCCGACCGTGAGAACGGACGCCTCACATCATATGGCAACAGAAACCTCTTTTACGGCAATGAAGATAAGATCAACATGCGCTTGCCCAGTTTCATCGCCGAATTCCAGAAGCGACTTTTGCTGACGGTCAAAGAGACACTAAGAATCCTCAGCTAGCGCGGTGGCGCGCCACTTCTTCAGTTGATATGCCCTTCAACCCAGTTCGCCACGATCAGCCCCGGCACTGCATCGTGTGCCCGCTCGGCATCCCGCGCGAGGTCCAGCCGCTTCGGCAGCTTGACCTGCGGCACCAGCAGGAAGATCGGCACCGTCGTGCGCCCACGGCCAGTCTTGGAGCGTGACGTGACGCCGAGACCTCGACTGTTCAGCCGTCCCTCCGCCACCAGCAGGCTCGGCCCTCTCCGGCGGTAGACGAAGCGCAGGCGCAGCCCACGACGGCGTTCCCATTCGCCGGGGGTGATCTTGCCGCCGCGCAGACCACGCCCGGCGGCCTCGGTCGGGATCGCCAGCCAGAACCCCTCCTTCGAGCGGATCAGCGGGCCGGTGTCGTGGGCGCCGACGATGACCGGCGCCTTGGACCAGACCAGCGCCGCGGCATTCAGGCTTTCGCCGGCCTTTGGGTAGGTCTGGCTCCGGATCGAGTTCGCCAGCCGCCGGCCGAGCCCGGCGCCTGTGATCTGGCCGCGCCAGGCTGTCTTCAGCCCGGTCCCGGCCTCGCGCATGGCAGCGGTCACGGCCTTTTCGCCGGCCTTCACCTCTGCCGCCATGGCGGCGACGAGATCGGGCGCGATGTCGAGCTTCAGCTTCATGACGGTCAGGCCGGGCGCAGGTCCACGGTCCAGACCAGCCGCTCGCGGTCGCGGACGGGCTCGCCCTGGATGAGGAAAGCCTCGCCGTCGATCTCGATCCGGTCGCCGGGGCGCGGGCTCGCCACCTCGGCGAGGCGCAGATCCAACCGGGTGGTCTCCGACCAGATGCGCGCGTCGCCGAAGTTCGTGACGTCGTCCGGCCGGCGCAGGATGGCGCGGACCAGTGACGGCGCCTCGCCCTCAGCGGTGTAGACGACGTCGCGCGCCAGATGCGCGTCGGCGAAGAGCGCGTCGAGAGCGGCAGCGAAGGCGGTCATCAGAAGCTGCCATTGAGGCGCACGCGGCCGATGGTGTCGCCGGCCCCGCCCGCCACCGCGACGACGGCGACGCCGATGAGGGTGTTGTCGGTGGCCACGGTCGTGCAGCGCTTGTTGGTGTCGTCCCAGTAGACCTTGGCGCCGACGGTCCAGGCCTGCGAGCCGATCTTGGTGAGATCGAAGACGCCGGTGAGCGCCGCTTCGACTGTGGCGCCGCTCGCGGCATCGCCGGCCGCGACGCCGAAGATGGAGCCGACGAGCAGGCCACCGCCGGAGGTCACGGCATAGGGCGCGGTCAGGGTGAGGGTGTTGCCGGGCTGGACGTAGTTCTTCATCGCGCATTCCTTTCGCGGAACAACGGGGGGCGGCCCATCGGGACCGCCCGTGCATCAGGGATCAGGGTTCAGGGGGTGGCCCGGCTCACGCGCCGGGGTTCTTGTAGAGGCCGCGCCAGTCGATGGCCTTAGCGCCGAAATCGAGGCGGCACTTGATCTCGACGCCGTCGACGTCGAAGCCGTTGCGCGTCTCGATGTAGGCGCCCTGCTGGCCCTCGAGATAGGCGTACTCGATGGTGTCGATCTGGTTCGGGCTCGCCGCCAGGTACCAGGCCGTCTCGCTGGCCGCGTCGAGTCGGGGCTCGGCGATGGGCGAAAGCGTGCGGATCGACTGCGGTACCACGTTGCCGCTCTGCGCGGGCACGAGGTTCTGGGCCACCAGCTGCTCGGCCTTCAACTCCAGCGCCGCCGGCACGATCAGGAAGGCGGGCCGGATGTTCAGCACCGTCTTCTTGTCGAGCCCGGTCTGTTTGCGCATCGCCGCGCGCGCGAGGCCCACGCTGTCCACCCCAAGCGCCGCGCCGCTGCCGGCGAGGTTCTTGTGGGTCGCGTGGAACAGCGCCGTGCCGTCCGCCATCGCCGGGTTCGACGTCACGATGTCCCAGACCACGTCCGACTCCAGCTGCGCGATGGAGTTGCCGTACATCGCCGGGATCCGGGTGAAGGCGTCGAGATCGTCGTTGATCAGCACCTGCCGGGTGATGGCGACGACGCGGCCGTAGGTTTCGATCCGGTAGCTCTCCTTGCTCTCGCCGAGGGTGCCGCGCTTGAACTCTCCGCTCTCGCCGACCTTCAGAAGCTGCGGCGCCTCGCCCAGCTGGACGCGGTGCATGGCCTTGAAGTCGGTGGCCAGCACCTGCCGGCAGAAGAGCGGGAAGGTCCGCGGATAGGCCTCGTAGGCCTGGCGCAGCGTCTTGTTGGTGACGGCGGCGAGGATCTCGGGGAAGTCCGAGGTCGAGTGCAGCGCGCGGGTCGCCACCTCGTCGCGCGAGAGGCCACGCGTGCTGGCCCCCGCCGTCTCGAGGCTTTCGCGGGCGAGCTCCATCAGCGTCATGCCGCGATACTCGCGGGCGGCGTCCTCCAGCGGGAAGAGCGTCGGGCTATAGCGGTGCAGGAGCGCGTTCGAGATCGCCTCGCGCCGCGTGACCGTGGCGTCGCGCCCGCCGAGCGGGATCGAGACATAGGGGAAGGTCCGCGTCTCGTCCGCCTTCGCCGCGACCTGGTCGAGGATCAGCCGACGCGCCTCGTCGATGGAGACGCCGCGCTGGATAAGGTCGTCCGCAAAGCCGCGCTCGAGCTGGAGCTTATCGGCGAGGCCATGGATCGCGGAGACGCGCTCGCGCTCCTGCGCGCGGGCTTCGCTGACCAGCGCGTCGGTGTCGGCGCTGCGGGTGCGATCCTCCGGCACCGGATCGGGCGCGGGTTTCGTGGCCTTGGGCCTGGTGTCGGCGGCGCGGGTCTGCGCATCGGCAGCGCCGGTCTTGTCATCGGTCATCTGGGTCTCCTCGGGCGCTGCCATGGTATTGCTCTGCTCGGCCGTCTCGGCCGGGTTTTGGGGCTTGTCCGTCATTGGGGATGCTCCTTCGCTGGTGGGGGCGTCCCGGCGGTGGAGGACGCAAGTCTCGTGTTCGCGGTGCGCGCGGAAGCCGGCGGCGGGGTCGGCGCCCACGGGCACGGCGGAGATCTCGAACGGGGTCCAGTCCACCGCCCGCCAGAGTTCGCGCTGGCCATCGGGCTTCGAGATCTCGAAGCGGTGGACCTGGTAGCCGATGGAGACCGCGCGGATGTGCCCGGCCTCGATGTCGCGCCAGATGTCGCCCACCGCGTCGCGCTCGGAGAGCCGGATGCGGGCGATGCCCTGACCGTTCTCGATCCGCGCCGAACCCGGCACGACCGAGCCGATCACCGCGTCGAGGTCGTGCGCCTCGTGCACCTTCAGGAAGGGCGCGCCCGCGTTCAGTCGCTCGAGCCGCACATGCTCGGGCGCCATGCTCAGTTCCTCGTCATGCGGCTCGCCGAAGAGCGCGGCGCGCCGCACCCGGGCGCCGGTCGACCAGATCACCTCGACACTGCGCGTCTCCGGGTCGATGCTGTTCGGCGATAGCTCCGCCGACCGGCGGAACGCCGGCAGTTCGATCGTCTGCTCCATGTATGGATCCTCGTCAGGCCGCTTCCGCATCAGGGTCTTCCGGATCGGTCGCGGGGTCGGCCGGCGCATTGGCTTGTGCGCTGCCGGTCTTGGTGACGCGCCGCGGGTCGCTGTCGAGCACGAGGCCCAGCTCGTCGAGCTTGGCGTTCGTGGCCGCGATCTCGGCCAGCACGGCGTCGGGGTTGCGACCTTGCCGAGCGATGGCCTCGGCGAGCGTCATGGTGCCGGAACGAATGGCGAGCAGGTCCGCCATCGCGTCCTTCTGCGGATCGACCGCCTCGAACTTCGGCGGCGACCATTCCACCGGTATGTCCGGCGTCGGGATGCGCCCCGCTGCCCATGCGGCCTCCGTGAACCAGCGCCAGACGGGCGCGCACAACATCGGGATGAACAGCTGCCACTGCACCGCGTCGATCATCCGGCGGAACTCGACGAGCCCGGCGCGGATCGACGAGTAGTTCACCTGGCTGAGATCGCCGGTCAGCAGCTCGTAGGGCACCCGGAAGCCGGCCGAGATCGTGTGCAGGCTCGCGCGCTTGTATTCGCCGTAGCCGCCGGTGGCGGCGGGCTGGTTGAACCGGATGTCCTTGCCGCCGCGGGCATAGGCGATAAGCCCCGGCTCGAACTGCTCGACCCGGTTGCCGTCGGCATCGACCACCGCGGGCGCGATGCCCTGCTGCGCCTCCTCGTCGCCGAAGACGATGGCGGTGACGCAGGCCTCGGTCTTCTTGCGCACAATCTCGGCCACCTCGTAGTCGGCGAGATCGCGAAGCGCGCGGATGACGGGCGCGCCCCAGGGCACGCCGCGCGCCTGCGTGCGCTGCTTCTCGTAGACATGGGCGATCTCGCTGGCCGGCACCGCGCGACTGGTGAGCCCGCCCGTCAGGCTGAGCGTCGCGTCGCCCGGATGCGCGCCGAAGAGCCAGTAGGCCCGGCGCCGGCCGAGCGCGTCGAACTCGATGCCCTGCACCGCCTGGCCCGCGCCGAGGGCGCCGTTGCGGGTGGCGTCGAGGAAATCGGCCTCGAGGAGTTGCAGCTGGACCGGCGGCATGACGCCGTCGCCGGGACGGCGCGGACGGCGACGGATCAGCACCTCGCCGGCCTCGACCATCTCGCGGCAGGCGAGCGTCTGCAGCCCGTAGAAGTCGAGCTGGCCGTCCGCGTCGCAGCCCCGCGCCCAGATCTCGAAGAGCCGGTCCACCTCGCGGTCGAGCGCGGCGTCGCCGCTCGCGGCGCGCGGCATGATCCCGGCGCCGACGATGTTGTTCACGAGCACCGAGACCG
This sequence comes from Paracoccus sp. MA, assembly GCF_020990385.1. Lineage (NCBI taxonomy): Bacteria > Pseudomonadati > Pseudomonadota > Alphaproteobacteria > Rhodobacterales > Paracoccaceae > Paracoccus > Paracoccus sp. MA. Next base: position 115,354 of record NZ_CP087597.1, on the reverse strand, counting down.
CCTTGGCCGCGTGCGGGTTGTTGCGCACCAGGTCCCGCATCCGGTCCCGCAAGAGCGCGCCGGCCCGGCCGATCTCGGCGTCGGCCGAGGATCCCGGCGCGTGCCAGCCGTCCGTGCGTCGTCCCCGCGCCGCGCCCTCGTAGGAGCGCGCGAGCCCTTCGAAGGCCTGCCGCGCCAGCACCCGGCGCGTGGCCGTGCGCGGGGCGACCGAGGCGATGGCCCTGTCGAGCCACGAGACCATCAGCGGTCCCCGCGCGAGAAGCCGGCGAAGCCCGCGATGGGCCGGGCCGTCGTCCCGGCGATCTGGCGCTCGATGGTCCGGATGCGCCCGAGCAGGTCCTCGGCCGAACCGTAGTCCACGGTCTTGCCGTCATAGCTCACCCGCGTCGTCCCGCTCGCATAGGCACGCCGGAGCGCCGCCAGTTCAGCCTCTGTCCAGTCGGCCATCTTCAGAACCATCCTTCCCGCCGTCCGAGCCAGTCGGAGCGGCGCTTGCCTTGCGGGCCCGCGTCGGGCCGCCCGATAAGGCCCGCCGGGCTGTCCATGCCGCTCGGCACGCCGAGCTGCGCTTCGAGATCGGCCCATGTCGTCTCGGGCCAGCGATCCGCGCCGGCGACCCAGGCCGCGGCGCGGGCGTAGACCCGGCAGTCCAGCGCCTCGTTGCGTTCGCGGAGTTTCTGCCATTCGAGCTTGGCGAAGCCGCGCCGGTTGCGCACCGTCACAAGCTGCTCGGCCGTCAGCTGCCGGATCCACTCCGTGTCGGCCCAGCCGGGCAGATGCACCGTGCCGGACGAGAACGCCGCGCCGGCCTCCAGCTCTTCCGGCGTCGGCCGGGCCAGCCGCAGGAAGCGGTAGGTCTCGGCCTTGAAGGTCGAGGTTGCCACGGTCCAGAGCCGCGCGCCGCGGCGCAGCCGCTTGCCGCCCGCGGTCGCGTCCACGAAGGTCGGCCCCGACACCGGGCTCGAACGATTGAAGCCTTCGAGCCCCTTGACCGGCGCCACCTGCGCGAAGCCGACCGAGCGCGCCCAGCCATAGACCGCGGCCGTCTCGTAGCCCGTGTCGATGGCGAGCCTTGCAAGGCCCAGTTCCGCGCCGCCGGCATGTCGCCAGCTGCGGCCCAGCAGGTCAGTCAGCGCCTCCCATGCCTCGGGTCGCGCCGGGCCGCCCTCGATCACGACGTGATCGACGAGCCAGCTTTCCAGCCCGCGGCCCCAGGCCCAGACATCGACCTCGATCCGGTCCTTCTGCACGTCCGCGCCGGCGGTCAGGAACAGACCCTTGTCCGGGACCGTGCCGGCCGGCCAGTCCTCGCGCCGCTCGGCGATCCGCTGCCAGTCCGGCGCATCGCCTGTCTCGATCCAGGTCTCGCCGAGCACGGTGTTGCGGAACACGCGCTCGGCCTCGTCGGAGCCCGCCGCCGTCTCCTTGTCGCGCGCGATGTCGGCCCAGCTCTTCCACCCCGGCGGCGAATAGAGCGCCGAGAGATGAAACCCCACCGTCCGCGCATCGCGGGCCTCGGCGGTCGCCCGCCAATCTCCCGCGGCCAGCATCGCCAGCTTGTGGTGTTCCTCGATCCGCTCGTCGCAGGCATCGCAATGGTACGCCGCCGTCTCCGGTTTGCCCTTTTCCCAGCGCAGCCGCTCGAAGCGCAGCCACTGCATCGCGCCGCAATGCGGACACGGCACGAAGAAGCGGCGCTGGTCGCTGGCCTCGTATTCCCGCTCGATCCGGCTGACGCCGCGGATCGTCGGCGTCGAGACCAGGAAGACCTTGCGCCGATGCGCGAATGTCAGCGAGCGCGCCTCGGCGAGCCCGACCGGATCGCCTTCCTCGTCGGCCGAGGCCGGATATGCGTCGACCTCGTCGAGGAAGACGTAGCGCGCCGGCATCGAGCGCAGGCCCACCGCCGAGTTCGCGCCGGTCATCACCAGCACGCCGCCCGGGAAATCCTTTGACAGCTGCGTGTTGCCGCTGTCGCGCGCCCGTGCGGGACGGACCCGCTCCTTCAGCGCCGGGCTCTCCTCGATCAACGGGTCGATCCGCTGGCGCGAGTTCCGCTTGGCAAGCTCCACCGTCGGCTGGACCGCCAGCATCGGCCCCGGCGCATGGTGGATCACGAAGCCGATCCAGTTGTTGCCGGCCTCGGTCGCTCCGACCTGCGCGGCCTTCATGAACACGACCCGCTGCGTCGCATCGCCGGGCGAGAGCGCGTCCATGATCGCGCGCATGTAGGGCGTGCGCTCGGTCCGATACCGGCCAGGCTCGGCGCTCGCCCGCGAGCTCAGCCAGCGATGCGTGTCCGACCATTCCGAGACCGTCAGCCAGGGATCGGGCGTGAGCCCGCGGCCCCAGGCCCGGAGCAGCGCCTCCGCCCCGTCAAAGGTCGCGATCTCGTCAGAGGGCGATCCGGGGCTGGGCGAGTTCCTCGAGATGGGCGCGGACATGGGCCTCCAGAACCTTCTGCATGGCCGCCGTCTCCGTTCCCAACTCCGCCGCCATCAGCGCAGCCACCCGCGCCGGCCAGTTGACCCACGCATCACGTTCCTCGCGCGCGAGCCGGAACACCAGCGAGATCGCGCGGTTGCGGTCGACCAACTCGCCCCTCTTGATCTGGAGCCCGAGCTTGCGCTCCTGAGCCTTCATGATCTCGTTGAAGGTCTTGGCCTTCATGTAGGCACCGGCTTCGCCGACCTCCGGAACGGTGACCCCGTTCTCGCGCAGCGTCTCGTTGGCAGAGGCAATGACCGCCGCCGGCACCGGCTTCATTCCGCCTGGACGGCCTGCGGCCTTCGGTCTGCTCTTCGACAGATCGGTCGTCTCGGCCCGTCGCCGGTCGGAAGCTTCAGCGTCGATGGAGTCATCGGGGAAGAGCACGAGCCTTCCGGCCCTCTTCGCCTTCTGGATCGCGCCGCGCGACAGCCCGACATGGGCGGCGTACTGGCGCTCGCTCATGCCCTGCATTGCCAGCCCCGTTTATCATTCAAAGTCAGGTGCTTATCGAGTTGATAAGCCTCGCGGACAGAGCGAACTTCGATCCCACAAGGACGATGCAACTCACCCGGAGCCACCACGATGACCACCCGCCCGAACCCGATCACCACCCCCCGCCACGAACTCCGCGCCGAGAAGGCGCGCCGGAACAGGGAAGCGGCCCTGAACGCCTTCATCGGCAAGAAGACCGAGATCGACGAGATGCTCGCCCGCCTGCAGGCGCTCAGCGACGACCATTTCAACTGCCATCCCGACGAGGTCGGCTGGGCCATGGTCGGCACCCTTGAACACTACGCCAGCCTCCTGAAGCGCATAACCGACAGCGCCTTTGGCGAGGGCGAACACGCCCGCTGATCTCCGGAACAGCCGGAACTCCCGCCGCGCGCCCTGCGCGGCTTGGGGTCGTAGAAGGCGCCGCATGCCGCGGGCCCGAATACGGAGACGACCCCATGACACAGATCCAGCTTTCAGACGCCCAAGCCGTCATCCTGTCCACCGCCTGCGCGCGCGAGGACGGAGCGGTGTTTCCCGTCACCGCCAGCCTCAAGGGCGGCGCCGTCGGCAACGTCTGCAAGAGCCTTCTCAAGCAGGGCCTGATCGAGGAAATCGCCGCCACGGATCTCAACACGGTCTGGCGGCACGATGAGGAGCGCGGCCCGATCACGCTGCGCGCCACCCCGCTCGCCTACAGCACCCTCGGCATCACGGACGATCAGGATGAGACGCCGCCGGCGGAAACGCCGACCGCCCCTGTCCAGCGCCGGAAGGGCACCAAGCAGGAAACACTGATCGCGATGCTCCGCGCCGAGGGCGGCGCGACCATCGACGAGATCGTCGAAGCCACCGGATGGCAACCGCATACCGTTCGGGGCGCCATGTCCGGCGCGCTGAAAAAGAAACTTGGGCTGACCATCACCTCGGAGAAGGTCGAGGGGCGCGGCAGGACCTACATGATCGCCGACGACTGACGCCGCACACGAAGACGGTCCCGATGCCGCCGTCCCGCATGGGGCGGCGGTGTCTTATTGCCATGACAGCAGGTCACGCGCGGCGGCCTGCAGGATGTCCTGCGCCATGCGAGGCTCGCAGGTGTAGATCCCGCCCGGCTCCGGCTCCCCCACATGCTCCTCGAACCAGCCGCGCCCCTCGTCCGAAATCGGACGCAGGACGACGATGGTCCCATGATCGTTGATCTCGATATGCTGCCAGCTTTCGGACATGGCCCAACGCTACCAGCGCGACCGAGCGCCCGCCAGCGCGATGGTCACCAGCCGCGCAGGCGCTCGAACAGCCGCCGCAGCAGATAGCCGCGGGCCAGCGAGACGCCGACGAAGGCGAGACCGATGGTCATGTGCTCGGCGAGCCCCGTCTCGATCCCGAACCATGGGAAGACGACGATCTGCGTTGCGATGGCCAGAACGTAGCCGACGACGACATTCGTCGCGGCCTCGACCATAGACATGAGGCGGCTCTGTTTCATGATGCAGCGCCTCCCGCGGCGACCGCGGAAGGGAGCCTCGCCAGAGCCGCACGGTAAACGCCCGTGACATCCACGACGATCACGGACTCGGGATAGCTCCTCAAGACCGTCCAGAGGTCCTTTTCGGGAACCAGTCCAACCGTCTGTCTGTGTCTGCCCCTGGTCCAGTTCGCAAAAAAGAAGAACAGCCCCGGACTTTCGGGGATCCGGTTCATCGTGGCGAGTTCCTCGCGAAGATCGCCGGCGATCAGACCCATCGCGTTGATCGACAGGCAGTGCGGTCGAAGCGCGTTGATGACCGCGAGGCATGCGAGATCGCGCCAATCGAACCGCCGGCGCTGACCGGGTCGGACCTCCTCGGAGGGCCGGTAGTGACCACGCGAGATCCACTGGCTCAGCTCGCCAGTCGTCATCAGGCAGGCGTCCGCAACATCATGAATCGTCCAGGTCTTCACTCCGCCCCCTCATCCATCGGCCAGCAGTTCAGCTGCGAGAGTTCGGAGCGCATGCGCCGCGACCAGCGGGACCACTCCGTTGCCACAGAGCCGAAGCCGGTCCACCCGGTGGGCCAGCCCATCAGCGCCTCGACGAACAGCGGGTTCAAGGTCCGGGGCGTGTCGCAGGAACTCGCGCCAGCCGTCGGCATCACCAGGACCTGGCGGCCAAGCAGCCCGTTCACCGGCGTGTTCGCAAGGCTCGTCGCCCCGTCCTTGTGATCCCGCGCCGTCGGCGTCATCCACATCCGCATCGCATCGCAGAGCGTGGACCCGTCGTTGCGCGGGCGCGCCGTCTCGCTGCGATTGCTCGTCCGGTTCCGCGTGCCCTTGCTGTCGCCGGCGAGTGGCGTCGGCCAGAGCCGCATCATCTCCGTCCGGTTCCCGCCGCTCGACCGCGTCCCCGAGCAGGCGCGCGGGGTCGGCCAGGTGGTCGCGCTCGCGGTGGGCGAGGATGAAGAGCCGCTCGCGCTTGTGCGGCGCGCCGACTTCCGCCGCCGTGAAGAGGCCTGCCGCAAGGCGGTAGCCCAGGCCGACCAGTCCTCCGGCGACCTCAGGGAAGCCGAGGCGGAGATGATGGGCGACATTCTCGAGGAACACAAAGGGCGGCTCGACCTCGCCGACGATCCGGGCGACATGGGGCCAGAGGTGCCGCGGATCGTCCGCGCCCCGGCGCTTGCCCGCGACGGAGAACGGCTGGCACGGATAGCCCGCAGTGACGATGTCCACCGCGCCGCGCCACGGGCGGCCGTCGAAGGTGGCAACGTCGTCCCAGACAGGCGCCGGATCCAGGGCCGCGTCTTCCATCCGCGCCACGAGGATGGCCGCGGCGTAGGCGTCCCGCTCGACGTGACCCACAATGCGATATCCGGGGAGGGCCAGGTGCAGCCCGAGGTCGAGGCCACCGGCCCCGGAACAGAGCGAGAGGCCGAACAGGCACGCGTCGTCGTCCCCGGCAGGCAGGCCGGAGGAAGGTAGAGCCACGCCATCCACGTCGTCAGGCCGCGTGGGCCCCCTCGGCCGGAGTCGGCGTCTCGCCCAGCCGCTCGGCCTTCACCTCGGCGAAGGTCCGGCCATCACCGTCGAGGATAGCCTCGTGGCCGGTTTCGACCTGCCAGCGCTCCACGGCGACATCGACATAGGCCGCGCTGATCTCCATCGCGAAGACCCGGCGACCATTGGCCTCGCCCGCCATGATCTGCGAGCCGGAGCCAGAGAACGGCTCGTAGCAGAGTCCGCCACGGGCGACGTGCTGGCGCATCGGGATCCCGAAGGCGTCTAGCGGCTTCGGCGTCGGATGGTCGGGTCGCTCGTCCTTGGCGAAGGACGGCATCTCCCAGGTCGAGGGCAGCGTCTGCTCGGCCACCTTCGGCGGCCGGTTCGGGCGGCGCCAGCCCATGAAACAGGGCTCGTGCTTCCAGAGGTAGTGGGACCGGGTGAGCACCCCGCGGTCCTTCACCCAGATGATCTGCTGATGCACGAAGGCGCCCGCCTTTTCCCAGCAGGCTTCCAGCATCGCCTGGCGGCGCGAGGCGTGCCAGCAGTACCACGCCGCATCCTCGGTGATCGCCTCTGCGACCGCGGCGCTGATGAAGCCGTCGTAGAGCTCCGCGCCCTGAGAACTGTCGTCCCAAGTGACGCCATAGGACTGGCTCCAATCCTTGTTCCGCGTCGGGTGGTTCGAGCCGTCGTAGTCGACGAGATACGGCGGGTCAGTCGCGAACAGCACCGCGCGCTCGCCGTTCATCAAGCGACGCACGTCGTCGTGGTTCGTGCTGTCCCCGCAGAGCAGCCGGTGGTCGTCGAGGATCCAGAGATCGCCCGTCCGCGAGGCCGGATTGCGCGGCGGCTCGGGGATGGTCACCGGAGGCAGCGAGCCCCCGGCGCCACCCTCTTCTTCGCCGCCCCCGTCCGTATCGAAGGCCAGCAGCTTGTCGAGTTCGCCGTCGGAAAAGCCGACCAGGGAGAGATCGTAGTCGTCGGCCAGCAGGTCCTGCAGCTCCGCCGAGAGCAGCGCCTCGTCCCAGCTGCCGAGTTCCGTCAGCTTGTTGTCTGCGATGCGATAGGCTCGGCGCTGCGCCTCGGTCAGATGTCCGAGCACGATGACCGGGGCCTCGGTCAGACCGAGCTGCGTCGCCGCCAGCACGCGGCCGTGGCCCGCGATCAGCTCCCCGTCCTCGCCCACGAGGCAGGGCACGGTCCAGCCGAACTCGGCCATGCTGGCGGCGATCTTGGCGACCTGGTCGGCCCCGTGCACCTTCGCGTTCTTGGCGTAGGGCTGGAGCTTGGCCAGAGGCCAGGTTTCGATCCGCTCGGGGGCGAAGCTCAGCGTCATGGGCGGGTGGTTTCCGTCGATGAGGTGGATGCCAGCCGGGGTCCGGACTCCGGATACCACGCCGGACTCCAGGCGGGGTCCGGCGGCATCCGGGGTATCCGGCCCGAAGGCCAGCGTTCATTGGGGTTCGCGCGAGCGGCGGGTGGCTCCGGCTTCCGGGTGGCTTCCCAAAAATCCGGCCCTGACGCTGGCGAAATGCCGAGCCAAGCCCGCCAGCATACGCAGGTCGCGCGGAAGGAACCGCGAACTCGGCCGAGGGGCGTGGTGGGGGCGGACAGCGGTCCGAAAGGAAAGGATCGGCGCCTTTTCTTTCTTAGCGGGCCCCGCCAACGAAAGGATGGTTTCGTTCGGGACCGCGCCGCGCGCGCCTCTCCCGAGCTTATCCCGAACCTAGCCCCTGAACCGGTTTTCTGTCCCGTCGAAAACTGTCCGCCGCACACCTTCCTCGGTGGCACGCAGGGTTACGCGCCACCGGCCAGTTCGATCACGCGCCGCTTCGACAGGTTGCGGTTGAACCGACGCCGGTTGAGCTTCAGCGAGATGACGCAGAGCCCGTAGAGCCAGTGCTGATGGGCGGCCGAGCGTTGCAGCCCGACCGTCCAGCAGATGGTCTTCCACCGCTCGCCATGGGCGCGCATCCAGACGATCTTGCCATCGACGGGGTCGAGGCAGGCGGTCCAGGTCAGCGTCTCCTCCATACGGCTGATCGCCTGTGGCGAGGGCAGCACGCGCATGGGCTTCGGCTCCTGGCCCACCTTGTCGGCGAAGGAGTGGATTATCTCGGGCCACGTGCTGAAGTAGCCCTGCCGACGCGGCTCGGGCAGGCGCCTCAGCACGAAGGCCGCTTCGGCGAGACGGGCCTCGACGAGGGACGGGGTCCACTTATCCATGGCGCCCTCCCTCGTCGGAGGGGCGCGGTCCGTAGAGCTTCTCGCCGAGCTGTCGGACGAGCTCCCGTTCCGGCCAGGTCAGCCGCGCGTCCTCGAGCGAGACGGCGAGCAGACCCTGCTCGCGCCAGCCGTCGCGCTTCACCTGGTCGGGATCCCGGCGCTGGCCGCCGTAGCCCTTGGGATGCCACCTCATGCGACACCCCCGTTCGTCTCGATCGCCCAGAGCAGAAGCGCGATGGCGTCGGCCTCGTTGTCGTCGACGGGGCTGAAGCCTCGGGCCCGCGCGGACGCGATCATCGCTTCCTTCGACGCGTTGCCCTTGCCGGTGGCGTGGCGCTTGATCGTGCCGACGGGAACGCCGGCATAGGGCACGCCCCGCAGTTCCGCCCATGCGGTCAGCGTGGCCATCATTCCGCCATAGACATGCGCGGCGTCCGTTCCGGCGTGGCGACGCACCTCCTCGAACCAGATCGCGGCAACCGGCCCCGACAGGCGGTCGATCTCGGTGAGCCAGTTCGTGAAGCGCAGATAGCGCATGCCGCCACCGTCATAGCGGCCGGGGCGGAAGCTCGCGGTCCCGCTGGTGATCAGCCCGTCCGGGGCGCGCAACGCCCAGCCGGTGCTGGTGCCGAGATCCAGCGCGAGAATGCAGCGGTCGAGCGTGCCGGCAGCCGTGAGAGGCGCCGGGGCGATGTGTGGGGGGCGGTCCATGACGACCTCCTCTTCGATTGAGAGGCCGGGGCGGCACGGCTGCACGGGTCGAGCGGCAGCACGCGCGCCCGGGCCGGGATCGCGAGGTCTGGTCAGGGTCACGTTGTCGATGCCGGGGGCGCCCGGCGCTTCCTTCAATGGCTTCACTCCGTCCGCTTGAAGGAAGTGGGGCCGCAAGCCATTGGCAGAATGAGGATAAATCTCTTCTTTCAATATTTCAGTTACTTCATGGGGTATGTGTCTGGCTTCCATCCCCACCCACGCGCGCGAGGGTCTCTGCGTGAAATATTGAAAGAAGCCGCCCGTGCCGGATTTCTGTTGCGCGACAGGGGCTTGGGCGGGTACTTCCTTCAAATGAAGGATGGGGGCCGTTGAAGGAAGCATCGTCCCGGCCCTCACCGCAGCGCCCGGAAGCGCATGGCCTTCCGACCCCCGGTCTCCTGCTCCACCGTGACGATGTCACCGCTCTCGACCAGCGTGAGCAGGATGTCGTCGCGGTCGCGCGCCCGGAGCCATTGCGAGGCACGGGTCAGCTCGGACTTGGTAACGCCGGCAGACCCCGCCTTGCGGATGATCTCGCGCAGGCGTTTCAGATGCGCCTCGGTCTCGGTGTCGGCGACATGGCGCTCGACGGCGTCGATGGTGCGCCGGGCGAAGTGGCGCACGAAGTCGATGGCCCAGACGGCATCCTCGAGCCGGATGACGGGCTGGACCGCATCCCGCCCAACGGCCAGGACGAGCGCGACTTTGGCCGCGTTCTCAGCGATCCGGGCGAGGATCGGCGTCTGGAACGTGCCGGCCGCGGCCCTGAGCTCGGCGGTGATCTCCTCTCCCAGCGCGTCGAAGCGCGCCTGCGCGTCGGCATCCATCGGCACGGTCATCGGATCGACCGCGGTCTCGGGTCCGGAGGTCTTGCCGGCGAGGTTGCCGCTCGCCCCGCCGCCCTCGGCAAGGCGCTGCAGCCCTTCGATCAGCGGTCGCGGCGACGTGCGCAGCCCGGCACGACGGTTCTCGTCCGGATAGTCCTCCTCGCTCGGCAGGATGATGAACCGGGCGAGCGAGCCATCCACGACATTCGCGCCCTGCAGCGCCCCCCAGAAATGCAGCGGCGTCGTCGTGCCGTAGACACAGAGGCAGGGCTGGACGATGTCGCGCCGCTCGTTCGAGCCGTCCCGGTTGGCGTATTCCGCGCCGAGGAAGACCCCGCAGGCGGCGGTGTAGAGCTCGGTCATGTTGTCGAGGATCTCGGTGACGTGGCGCGGGCTGCGCTTACGGTCGGCTGCCGCTGCGAGGAACATCCCGAACTCGTCGATCTGGAACAGGATCGCGGGCTGACGGTGGAGCGCGGTCAGGAGCCCCGCGCCGGAGGCGATCTTGTTGCCGCCCAAGTGATGCGCGAGCCCCGCCGCGAAGAACAGCTCGTTGACGACCTCGCGGGCGTGGTTTTTGCCCGAGCCGCTATCCGCGATGCCGACGATGTAGAGGTTCGTGCGCAGGTCGGTCGTCGTGCGGTAGCGCCGCCCCATCAGCGCGCCGAGGGCGCAGAGGCTGGCGCCCACCGCGAGAAGCGGCTGCGGTCTGCGCGCGGTGTCGATCATGTAGCGCGCGAGATCGCCCACGAGCCCGCCCGGGATCGTCAGCATGAATGACGGCACAGGCGCGAGGATCGGCATCGGGGCTTCGGGCTGGGCGAGACGCGCGAGGAGGCCGGCTGCGGGATGCTCGTCGCTCGCGCAAACCTTCTGACTGCCGTCGAGCAGCAGGTCGGGATCGGGGCGCCAGCCCTTCTCCATGGCGAGGTGATAGATCGTGCCGGCGCCGATCCGCACGGGCTTGAAACTCGTCCACGCCTTCGCCGTCGCGGCCGGGTCGTTCTTAGCCGCCTGCGCGGACCAGTCGGCGAAGAGCGTCGCGCCCTCCTCCCCCAGCGCGCCCTTGAGCGCCATGCCGATGCGCATCCAGCTGTCGTAGTCGAGCTCGGCGTTCGGCAACCAGGCGAGCGCGCTCCGGATCGCGGCCAGCGTGCCGGCCTGCGCGTGGGCCGGCAGACACGGATGCCCGGCCCTGTTTGCGCCCTTCGCACCGAGGCTCTTCGGGCGCATCTCGGGCGGGATCAGCGCCAGCGCCTCGTCGAGGAACGCCGCAGCCCGGTCGGCGTCGATTTCGGGCAGGCTCTCGATGTCGAGATCAGCGAGCCCCTCGTCCGGCCAGGCATAGGGCTGGCCGGTGTCGGGATGCTCGGCATAGGCCACGAACTGCTGTCCGAGGCAGAGCACCTCAAGCGGCGCGCGCCGGATCCCGGCGAAGGGCTCTCGCGTCCGATAGACGAGGAGCCGCTTCGGTGCCTTGCCGATCCTGAGCGCGGGCGTGTCGCCAAGCCGTTCGCGGGCCAGTCGTTCGATGCGCAGTGCAAGCTCGCCATCCTCGGCAATATCGATGTCGAGCGCGGCGACCGCACCGCCGACGATCCCGACGCCGCAGTCGGGCCAGCTGGACCAGGTCGCGACCTCGAGCTCGGTCGTGGCGCGGCTCGCATGCCGGTTCCACTGCGGGTAGTCGTGCCAGGCCGCGCGGGCGAACTGGCCGGGCTTCTTGGTGCCGGGCGCGATCGGCAGGATCGCGTAGCCGTTGGTAACGAGACGCGCACCGACGCGCGCCATCCACGAGGTGTCCGCCATCAGAAGGGCACCTCCGGGATCATGCCGTCGAGCCGTGCACGGTCCTTCGCCGCCAGGTCACGCAGGTGGTCGCAGTAGCCGGTGACGATCACCTCGACGAAGGTGTCCCACTCTTCCTCGCTGAGTTGGGCGAGATCGGTCCGGCCGAGGCTGTCGAGATAGGCGCCGCCGGCCTTTCCGCCCTCGACCATGGCCGCCGTCTCGTTGGGGGTCGGATCGATCATGCCCGACCTCCGGTGGCAGATGTCCTGGCAAACCCGGCTGCAGAGGTCTCTGCGGCTCGTGTCGCGCCGCGGGTCGGAGACGCGGAAGCGCGCGTCGAACCAGCCCCAACCGCGGGGTTCTCGATGGCAGACGGCGCAGAGCCCGGCACGGACGTAAGGCATGGGGCGAACCTGTAGGCGGTGATTTCGGTGAAGCGGCCCGCGGGGCGGACGGCGATCTCGGTGGGGCGGCGCAGCCGGTCCGCCAGCAGGAGCGCCTCGTCGACGGAGTCGGGCACGTCCATCTCGGGCGCCCGTTCGCGCCACCAGCTCGCGGCCTTGCGGCGCGGATAGCCCTCGTGCTCGAAGCAGACCCATTCCGTGTGGAAGGCGAGACCGCAGCGGTAGGTGACCTTCAGCGAGACCCGTCCGCCGCGCTTCTCGTGGCGGCCGTAGGTGACGTCGGTGACGCCGACCCATTGCGGCTTGCCGGTAGACAACACCTCCAGCGTCGAGGCTGTCGGCTCCAGCTTCACCTCGCGGCCGGGGAACTCGAAGCCGCAGCCGGGGCATTCGAGGGCGGCGATGGCCACGATGGTCCCGCATTCGGGGCAGATCTTCGTGGGCGGCGGCCCGTCGCCTGGTCCGCCCGGCCGTTTCGGCCGCACCAGATCGATGGGGCCATGCCGCCGGACATTGCCCGCGAAATCGAGAACGAGGCAGTTCTCCTTGCCCTCGGAGAGCCGCGTGCCGCGACCGGCCATCTGGACATAGAGACCGGCCGACTTGGTGGGCCGTAGCATCGCGATCAGGTCCACGGCCGGCGCGTTGAAGCCCGTCGTCAGCACGCCCATCGAGGCCAGCGCCCTGATCTCGCCGCGCTTGAAGGCGGCGATGATCCGGTCGCGCTCGTCCTTTGGCGTCTTGCCGAAGATGGTGGCGCAGCTCACACCGCGGCGGCGAAACTCTTCGGCGACATGGGTGGCGTGGCGCACGCCGGAACAGAAGGCGAGCCAGGACTTGCGCGTCTCGCCATGGGCGATCACCTCGGCCACGGCCGCGCATGTGATGGCGTCCTGGTCAACCGCTTCCTCGAGGTCACGCGCGATGAACTCGCCGCCGCGCGATCCCACGCCGGTCACGTCGAGGCGGGTCTTCGTCTGTTTCGAGATGAGCGGGGAGAGATAGCCCTGATCGATCAGGTCGCGGACCGACACCTCATAGGCGATGTCCGTGAAGAGCGCATTCTCGCCCTCGTGCAGCATGCCGCTGTCGAGCCGGAAGGGCGTTGCCGTCAGACCGATCACCTTCAGCGCCGGGTTGATCGCCTGCAGGTCCGTCAGGAAGCGGCGGTACATGGTGTTCGACCGTCCGGGGATCAGATGGGCCTCGTCGATCAGCACCAGATCGGCATGGCCGATGCGCGTCGCCTTGTCGTGGATGGACTGGATGCCGGCGAAGAGGATCCGGGCCCGCGCATCGCGGCGGCCGAGACCGGCCGAGTAGATGCCCGCCGGCGCCTCGGGCCAAAGCCCCAGCATCTCGGCATGGTTCTGCGCGATCAGCTCGCGCACATGGGTGACGACGAGCACGCGCTGATCCGGCCAGGCCTTGAGCACGCCGTCGATGAAGGCGGCCATGACGAGGCTCTTGCCGCCGGCGGTGGGGATGACGACAAGCGGGTTGCCGCTCTCCTTCTCGAAATAGCCGTAGATCGAGGCGATCGCGGCCTGCTGGTAGGGGCGCAGGGTCAGCATGCGGCGGCCTCCTCTTCGCGGGCGCCGTTGGTCCAGACCGAGCCATCGCGCATGCGGTAGGCGACGAAGTCCTCGCCTGCGTCGGCCACCTCGCCGGGGACCAGATCGGGGATGAACAGGTGCCGGGCGCAGGCGCGGCGCTGGTCGGCCGGGTCGAGCAGCCGGTCGTGGCGCGCGCAGTGCCAGCCGCCTTCGATCGGCGTCGAATGCAGGCAGGACCGGCAGGTGACGGCCGCGGCCTCCTCGCCATGGCAGAGCCCGTGGTGGTCGCAGAACCGGCACTCGAACCAGGCGGGATCCGCGCTGATCCGCTCGGGCGGATGCTGGGCGAAGATGATCCGTCGCGCCTTTTCCAGCAGGCGCTCGGCCATCTCGGAGTCGGCCGGGACCCGCTCGATGTGCAGCGCGTCGGTGTCCTTGCAGACCGCGACGTAGAGCGCCCGCGTGATGCCGGTCAGGTGCATGTACACCTGCATCTGCGCGGCGTGCTGGGGCTTCGCGAGCGCGACGCCCTTGGCGACCAGCTCGGCGAAGCTCTTCGCGGAATGCGTCTTGAACTCGACGACGTGCCAGGTCTTCGGCGCTTCGAGCAGCCCGAGCGCGACGCCATCAAGCGAGCCGCCGAAATGACCGCCATGGGCCTCGACGCGGAACTGCCGCCCGGACTCGGGATCGACCTCCAGCACCGTCGCGCCGGTGGCGCGCAGATCGCGGACGAGCCGGGCCTCTTCCAGCTGGCCGGTCTCGAACAGCCGCAGGATACGGCCGGTGTGCCGCGCGGGCGTCGCCCAGCGGAAGTCGTACCAGAGCGCGCGGGCGCAGGACTTGCCGATCAGCGAGGCGCCGAGGTGGTCGCGAAAACCGTCGCCCTGCCGGGCCTCGTAGGAGGCGTAGATGGCGGAGAGGGTCGGCGTCGGGGGTTCGGGAAGCTCGGCCATCAGCACGCCTCCTCCCGCTCGAGCCGCGACCGCGCCTCGGCCAGCACCGCCGTCCAGACGGCGCTGTCGTGGCGCTCGCGCAGGACGGCGATGATCATGTCCTTGAGCCGTTCGCGCCGGCGGCGGCCGCCCTGACGGGCGATGATCTCGGCGCGCTCGCGATTGAGGTGACGCAGCGCCGTGCGCGCGCGGTGAAACCAGTCGGGGTCGATCGGCTTCGCCGTCCGTTGCCGCGTCAGATCGGCGGTCGCGATCTGCGTGCGGATCTTCGCGATGGCGTCCTCGATCTCGATCAGGCGCCGGGTGTCGTCAGGCAAGCCGGGGGCGTTCGCGGCCGCGCAGGCCGCGTTGGTGGTGTCGGTCATGGTCGGTCTCTCGGGTCTGGCGATGTCCGGGCCGCCGCGAGTGTCAGCCCACGGCGGCCGAGGGCGTCAGCTCTTGCGGTTCCAGGGCGCGGTGGCCGTGCGGGCGGGCGCCGACTGCGCGGGCGCGCTGGCCGGCTGCGTCGCGGCGGGCTTCGGCGGGGCCGCCTGCGCCGGGGCCTCCGGCACGAGGTAGCGGATCGTGTTGCGCTCGCCGTAGCCGTCCTTCGGGGGCTTCACGCCGACCTGGATCGTCATCGGGATCAGGTGCAGTTCCTCGCTGTCGTTCACCTGCAGCTTGCCCGTGGCGTGGCAGATCGCCGACAGCGTGCGCTGCGCGATCTCGACCGTGGTCGGGTTGGCGTTCACCAGGTTCAGCTGGTCGAAGACCTTGCGGCCCTGCTGCGGCCCTTCGAGGATGTCGAGCATCAGCCAGAGATACTGCCCCATCCCGTTCTTCGTGACGCGCATCTCGCTCTCGACAATCTGGGCGCGATACTTGCCCGCGGGCAGGATCTCGTAGGCGGTGGTGGGCTCGATGCCGGTGGCGTCAAAGACGCTGTCGAAACGTGCCATCGTTCTGTCCTTTCAGTCGTAATCAGGCGGATTGGGGCATGGCGGCCAGGAACTCCGACCACTCGAGCGGGAGGGTCTCCGGCAGGCCGTAGCGGTTCTTGGCGAGGAAGGCGGGGCGCTCCTCGGTGTGCATGACGCGCGCACCGGACCCGAGCGCCCGGGTCACCTTCTTGTTGAAGCCGACGTCGGACTTGCTGACCGAGATCCGGTAGTTGGCGAAGAGCACCACGTCCGAGTGCTCCTGCAGCAGCGCGGAGGCGCGGGCCTGCAGCTTGATCACGTACCGGTCGTAGGGTTCGTGCTCGGGGCTATCGAAGCGCTTGATGTCCGTGTGGGCGATCTGGATGACCGCCATGCCCTTCCGGTCGCGGAGCGCATTCAGCCTGTCGATGTACTCGCGCCAGATGGTCAGCGCCTCGGCGTAGCCCTTGCCGAAGCCGGGGCTTTCGATCGACTGCCAGCCGTTGCGCCGGCAGGCCTCGGCCCAGATCAGCGGCTCCAGCCAGTCCACACTGTCGACGACGACCGTGGAATAGGCGTGGTCCTCGTCGAGAAGGGCATCGAGCGCTTCGGCGACCTCGGCATAGCTCGTCGCCAACGGGAAATGCGGCACCTGCAGCTTGCCGAGACCGTCCTCTGTGATGACGAACACCGGCGCGTCGGCGGACGCGGCGAAGGTGGACTTGCCGATGCCGGCGACGCCGTGGATCAGCACGCGCGGCGGACGCAGCACCGTCGATGTTTGCAGGGATGCGAGCGAGATGGCCATCAGCGCGCCTCCTCGCCGAGCAGCAGCCGGAACTTCGGCTTGCCGGTGCGGACTGTGCGCGCGGGCTCGAACTCCTGGCGGATGTCCTTGGGCCAGGCCGTGTACTTGCGCTCGGGGACGCTGAACGAGATGTCGACGTACTCGGCGGGGTCGGCGCCATCGGCCCGGATCCGCTCGACCAGACCGGCGAGAATCGTCTGATCCCAATCGACGCGCTTGGGGAGTTCGGCGACCACCGTGACCGGGCCGTCCTGCAGCCTGACCGTGCCGGTGTCCATGCTCTCCGCGCGGCGCGCCTCCTGCGCCTTGTCGCCGTACTTCAGCGCGATGGCGCCGTCGATCCAGTCGCAGAAGGTCTTCGCGGCGCGCAGCCGCTCGTCGGCGTCCTGTTTCAAGAGCGCCAGCTGGTCGCCCGGCAGAGCGGCGATATCGCCGACCGGCATGGTGGGCAGCTCGTCGAGGGTGATGTGGTTGGGGATCGTCATGGCCACCCCCTCACGCCAGCTTCACGGCAGGCTTGTCGGCCGTGCTCGAGCAGTGCCGGTTGGCCTCGTAGGCCTCGACATCCTCGAGCCGGTACACGACCCGGCCCCCGATCTTGATGAAGGCGGGGCCCTCACCCGTCCAACGCCAGCGCTCCAGCGTGCGCGGACTGATCTTCCATCGAGCCGCCAGCTCGACCTGGTTGAGATGTGTGACTGACATCGTCGTCTCCTTCGCGATTGGCCGAATGCCTGCGAAGGACCATCGCCGAGGGCGAGGAAGGGGCCGGGAAGGGGAAAGCAAGGAGCACGGTAAGGAGAGCCACAAAACGACCCCTGAAAACGGAAAAGGCCGCCTCGTGGGCGGCCTTGGTCAGCTTGAGCGGCGGACTCTCAGACGTCGATCCAGCAATTGCCCTCAGCCTCACGGATGAAGTCGCGCCAGTCGCTTCGACCGCTGAAGGCGCGGCCGAGGGTCGTCACCTTGGTGTCGCGATGCACGTGGTCCCCGCCTTGCAAGACCTCGGAGGTGCGCAACACAGGTCTGCCTGCCCAGTAGGCTTCGAAGAGCATCGAGAGGATCTGCCGATGCTTCGGACCCCGGAACCGGTACTCCTTGTCGTGAAACCAGACGATCCCGCAATCCTCCGAATGGTCAATCGGGAAACGGCGCTGACGCTGCCGCGGAAAGATGCGCGCGCCCAAGACCTGCGGTGAGATCGAGAGCTTGCCCGGTGCGCGGAGTACGTCAGCCACGCTCATGAGGATGTTGCGCTTGTGGTTCGTGACCGGGATGCGATCGCCCTGGGTCGACGTCAGGATGACCCGGACCTCTTCAGGCGGCCTGCGCTCGAGGAGGGCATCGAGTTTGGTCCAGACGGCTGGATCGGCAAGACGGCGCGCGAACCAGACCGGCACCGGCGACTTCGCACCCGTCAGCCTGATGGTTCCGACGTCCCAGACGAATCCGTCGATCAAGGGGTTCGGACGCGATGGCCCGGCACGCTCGAAGGCCACCAGCATCTTCGCCAATACCAGCGGATAGTCGACGGCACAGGCGGCGATCTCCCCCGCTTCCACGGTGATCCAGCGACCGACGCTGTCGCGATACCCGTACTGCCCGCGCTCCGGGCACCATTCCGCCGGAATGGGCTCGTCCTCATAGCCATCCATCGCGGCGACGACCGGGATGCGCCCGGTCGCCACCAGCAGCCTGGCCTCGAGCAGCTTGTCCGCTGCCCGAGGCGCCACCTGCCTAAGCGTGGCCACCTGCACCTTGCCGACGCGGGTTTCCATCGCCTGGAGCAGCAGATCCACGGCCGTCTTAGTCAACGAGGTCACCGATGTCGGCGGTGTCGGTCAGAATCCCCCAGCGCCGGAGGTACTTCTCGCCGATCAGGCGCTCATGGGGGGTCATGTCCTTGAGGTTGCAGCCATGGGGCATCGTGACGGTGAGCGTCAGGGATTTCCCGCGGCCACCTTCGGGTCCGGGATGGAACTTGATGGTGAACCTGGCGCGCGTGATGACCCATTCCGGCGTCTCCGTCGCGACCGGCAGCAAATGCCCCGTCCCACCGATGTCGAGGCCGATCCGCTTCTCGGCCATCTCCCAGATCGTCCGCTCGGCGCCCGACATGGACTCGAGCGTGATCCGCTCGCCGCGCTCCCCCAACTCCATGAAGCGCAGCTCCTTCACGGTGACCCCCATGATCCCGTCCTCGGGATCGGTCGGGAAATCGAAGGGCTTCAGGAGCATGCTCAGGTCGTATTCGCGCCACGGGATGTGCTTCTCCTTGAAGTCGATCCCGAGCAGATCCCGCGCCATGAACGCGGTCAGGTCCCGCCGGTCATCGAGCGTGTTGGCCACGACCTCGATGACGCCGGTTTCGGCCTCGTAGGTCAGGGCGGCCTCGAACACCGGCTTCACGATGCGCCGCTGCAGCTTGCTCTTCGCATCGAAGCCCAGCATATCTTCCGGGCGTCCCTCGCGATAGACGGCGACCTGCACCAGATCGCATTCCTGGTCATCGAGCATGATTCGATGCCGGTCGAAGATATCGACATGGACATGCGGGGTCTCGAAGCGGTCGCGGATGGCCTTGGTGAAGGCCGCAACGGAGATCGGATCGCGGCGGACCGTGCAGTCTTTCTCGACCTCGAAGCCGCTCCAGGAGCGACCCCGGCGCCGTTCGTCGTTGTAGCGAACCTCTTCCGCCAAGCGGAATCGATCAGGCTCCTTGAGGAAGACCCAGAGCGAACGGTTGTTGGCGCCCTCGAGGATGTCGAAGACTGCGCGGTTCAGCACGACGTTCTGCAGTGCGTTCTGGCCCGGCTCATCGGCGAGCGCTGCGACACGACCGGCGTCGAGGATAACCCGCTGCTTTTCGTCTTCGGACATGCCGTCCACGGCCATGACCAGCGGCTCGACCACCTCGGGCTCGGGCTTGGCCCAGTCGATCGGCGGAAGCGAGGTGAACCCACCGGCCGTGAAGTAGTCCTTCAGGCGGGTGATCGGGGTCTTGCGGAGGAATGCGGTAATGGCGGTCATCGGGGGCCCTTTCGTGCCGAGGAGGAGGAGGACGAGGGAATCAGCACAGCGATACGCTGACGTTCTATATATATCGAACGCGCCATCACGTCTACTTGCGCGGCACGAATTCGTTTGGCATACCGAACAAGCCGCCAGCCCCAAGGAAGCAAGGATGACGCGATGACCACGTCCCTCGGCGCCAAGATCAAGCGCCACCGCCAGGAGAAGGGATACTCGCTCGACAAGCTCGCCGAGCTCACCGACTCGAGCAAGAGCTACATCTGGGAACTGGAGAACCGCGACACCCGCAAGCCATCCGGCGAAAAGCTGACCCGCATCGCCCAGGCTCTCGAGGTCACCACCGACTACCTGCTCGACGACACGGCGGAACCCGGTGACGAGGTTCTGAAGGAGGCGTTCTTCCGGAAGTTCAGCAAGCTCAAGCCGGAGGACCAGGAGAAGATCCAGCAGATGATCGACATGTGGGGGAAGAAGGATTGAGCTTGCCCACGACGCCGCAGGGTTGGGCCATCCGCCTGACGCAGATCCTGTCGCTGCATCAGGCAGCACACGGCCTGCCGCGGTTCCCGGTGGACGTGGGAGCGTTGGCGCAGGATTTCTCGCGGCAGGTCTTTCCAGACGCGCCGATCTCGATGGTCGGCGGCCTGAACCTTTCCAAGGGCGTCGAAGGAATGCTCATGCCGCGCCCGGACGGCTCTGGCGATTGGGGCATCATCTATAACGAAGCTATCCGGTCCGCCGGGCGGCGCAACTTCACGCTGGGCCACGAGCTGGGTCACTACCTTCTGCATCGGGAGGCTCATCCCGGCGGGCTCCAATGCACCAGCCGGAACATGGCGGATTGGGATAGCGCCCGGAACAGGATCGAGGCGGAGGCGAACACCTTCGCCTCCTATCTCCTGATGCCGCTCGACGATTTCCGCGCGCAGATCAAGGGGCGCGCCATCGACATCGACGTGATGACCGAGTTGGCCGACCGCTATGCCGTGTCGCTGACCGCGGCGATTCTGAAATGGATGACCATCACCGACAAGCGCGCCATGATCGTGGTCGGCAAGGAGGGTTTCATCGACTGGGCCTGGTCGAGCCAGCCCTTGCTCAGGTCCGGGATCTTCTACGCCGCGCGGCAGACCGTGATCGAGCTTCCCGCGCGGTCACTGGCCGCCCGTGAAGTGGACGGGGACACTGGCCGACATGGTGAGCGTCACGGGCCCGGGGTCTGGCTGGGGAACGAACCCGTACACGAGATGACCGTGTTTTCGCCCAACAATGAGATGATGACCATCTCTTTGCTCATCTATCCCGACCGAGCGCCATCGCGTTGGGAAGCTGCCGAACTCGAGGAAGATCCAACACGGGATACGTTCGACAAGTTCATGGCGGGGAAAGCGGGAGGCTGATGATGAGCCAGGTCATCTTTCGCGGTCAAAACGGCTGCAACAGGCTGGCTTCGGCGAGGCTGATATCACGGCCGAACTCCACACATTTACGGCGACAGAGGAGCCTCCAATCGAGGGCGACGAGCCTTACCGGCCATCCCAGAAGCGACGGCCACAGTATTAGTCAAAACAATGCAGGAAAGAAACTCGCGCGATGAATGATAGTGACCCGCTTTGGCTGGCCTACCTCTGGGAGTCTTGGGGGCCTTCTCCGGAGCGACAACGAGAACTGCAGGCGCTTGAGGACGAGATCCGGGCCATGGGGCGCTCCGCCAAGGTCGATCAGTTCCTTGCCGCACGCGATCGAGGGGCGAGGGCGTACGCGGCCAAGCAGGAGCTAGGGCAGGTGTTCCGCAACGACGGGGAGCGCTCTGCGAGACAATGGCTTTCGGAGGCGACGGGAACTCGGGTGCGCGACCGCGATATTCTCAAGAGTCTGGAACGCGAGCTTGACAAGTTGATCGAGCGCGAGCATCGTCTTCGTGGTAGACATAGCCAGCCCAAGCAGAGCTCTACGGTGCGGGCGTCTTTAAGGGATGGTCGGCACTCAAACTGCCTACGTGCCCAAGAACCTACCAATTCCTGGACAATCTATATCGACGAGACTGGCGCCGAATTCGACAGCACAGAGCGCCCCTCGAACCCGAACCGAACAGGGCGTATAGTCGCGCTGGCTGTTCCCGAAAGCGTCGAGTTGCCAGATTGCGGTGGATTTCATGCTGCAGACAGAACGTTTGCCGAGGTCGACGAATTACTGCAGCGTGTTCTCGACGCGCCGGTAGGCATTCTAGGCTTCAGCGTTTTGGATGATACTGCGCGCCATCGCTACTGGATCGGCCACGTTCTCCATCTCGTGCGCTGGACGCTGCTTCAACTTCCGGTTCCGCCTGATGGCCGAAGAAGCCAGATTCGCATCCTGATCGAGCAGCGTGACGCCTATAGTCCACAGACGGATCTGAAGGCTCTAGCCCAAGCCCTTGAAAGCGAATTGGCCGCACTTGACCCACAGCGTTTCAACAGACTCGCACTTGAGATGGGCTTCATGGGCAAGAACCACCCCATGAACGGTTATGTTGATGTCTTGGCCTTTACATGGGGCAGCACAGACTGGTCGAATAAGGACCGTTTGCGTAAATCGCAGTTGCAGGGTCACTGTTTCGTCGAGGCCAACGAAAGCAGTCTGCACCATCTCTTCTTAGCATTGACCAGTGGGGGGCCGCTGGCACCAGCCGATTGGTATACGCTTTGCGCTGCGGTGGCGGATGAGCAAGAAAGCAGCTTCCTGCGCCGCGAACTCGATCGGCTCGGTAAGGTTATTGCGCGCCACCCCCGGCAATGGGAGCTTTACCTCGAAGAAGTACAGATGCGCCTTTCAAGCAAGCGATACTCCCTTGCCGAGTTGGGCAGTGCCATAGCTTGGCTGCAGCAGTATGCCGACCAGTCGCAAATCATTCCAGGCACGTTGAGGCTACAACTCGACAGCAGCCACCTGTCATTGGCCAATCATCGCGGGCAGATTCACGATGAGCTTGTCTTCCGCTGCCTCGAGTGGGTCAACAAGCTTGAGGACGAGGCGCCGCAACTGGTAGCGGAGGCGCTTTTGCGGATGGCAAGCACAATGACAAATAATTTTCAATTCAACGCGCTAGAGGAGATCGTCGAAACATGGCTTGCTAAGCCCATCGCGGTGGCCGGACTGCTGAACTATGGCAAGCTGCAATCCACGCGCGGCCAGATGCATGCCTTCTCACATGATCCTGCCACAGCCGTTTCCTTTTTCGAGGCAGCCGCAGAGAGTTTCGCCCGACTGAGCGATCCACGGCAGGTTGAACGGGAGAGGCATCAAACCGGCATCTACGAGATGATCGCCCGGATGGACGCTGTGCCTTTCGATGCCGACGGCGAAGAGGCGAGCGCCGAAGTGGGAATGGTACTGGACTCCATTCGTCAACTGCTCGGCAGCCGCGACCCCGAGGCAATCAGTCGGTCTCTGTCCGCGTCGGATCAGGAAAAGCGCTTCGAAAATCATCTATGGTTGCGTGCGCTTAACCGCTTTCCCCGGCAGATGGCCAGTGCCCGCGCGGCCTATCTCGGCAACCGCAACAAATGGAAGGTCGGTAGCGATCATCCTTGGCCGCTAATCTTGGCCTATCGTGCTTGGCTTCTGCAGGACGCGGGCGAGACTGAGGAGGCGCACTCTCACCTAGATGCGGCCGTTCGCACCTGCCTCGACGATGACCACGGTGTGACGCTCGAGTGGATGGCGCTGGTGCTTAGCACTTTGGCGAAGGCGATTGGCGTGCCGCTACCCAGTTCTGATCATGCGGCGGAGGAGGAACTGCGAAGGCGCCTGCAGCATGCGCCTTGGGAGGCGTTGGCCGAATTCGCGGCTGAGGCTTCACACGGCAGAATACCTCCCGCACGCATCTGGGTACATCTCGCGAAATGTCTTCCCTTCAACTTTCACTGAGCCGTGTACCGATCCACTCTTGAGCACAGAATAGATGTCCTTTCCCAAAGCCCCCATTTCCGCTCCTGAACTCGCACGCCGAGTTCTGCTGCACCCTCGTGGGGGCGTGAATGCGTTGATGGAATTGGTCAGGAACAGTGAAACTGAGTGGCTGGAGCTTAAGGCCTCATTCTATCCTGAGGGTGGCAAATTCGAGCAGGGAACGAATGCAGACGACTATCGCTGGAACGTTGCAAAGGCGGTCATTGCGCTGGCCAACTCGATCGGTGGAGTGGTGCTGCTGGGAGTCGCCGACAATGGGGGCGTAATCGGTATCGAGGCCAGCGACCCCGACGGTCGGCGGCAATCCAAGGGGGCGGAGGCGTTTCGTCGCGAGGTGGTCATGCCGCAGGTTCTATGCCCAACCAAGGGCTGGAAGACGGGCCGCCAGGGCCATTTCCGACTTGTGAATGCAGCGTTGCTCGAGCGACTGGTCGCACTGGAAGAGATTCCGCAAGGCGAGCAGAGCGTTCTAGCTATTTTTGTCGATCCCGCGCCCGAGGGCTACGGCTTTGTCGAAGTTGAGGCATCAAAGCATGTCACCCGGCAGGTCTACCTGCGCAAACGCGGTGCGGTTGGGCAGGTCGTGGCGCTGGACGGAGATCAAACGGATGTGCTTTCAGCACATGAAGCACAGCGCCAGAAGCTTGCGGCTGAGATCCCACTGCTCTGGAGACAATTCGAGGAAGGAGGCCTGCTGGCCCGCTCGAATGAGGAGCTCGTGCCCGATGTACGCCACCATGTCGCCGCGCTGGAGAAGCATCTGGCGCCGGTCGCGGCTCAATTCATCCCTCTTGTCGCGGTTCAGCGACGCACAACTAGGCCGAACGCCGTCCACAAGGCTCAGATGCTCGATGACGGCGACAACTGGGTCCGGAGCGAAGCGACACCTTCGAGGGAGGACAGCGATCTACTGCCGACCGCCCCCGAGCCGCGTAGGGGACCGGCTACCGAACTGCTCGGACGAACCAACCAAGCGCTGTTGATCGGGGAAGGTGGCTCCGGCAAGAGCAGATGCCTTGCTGCGCTCGCCTTCGAAGCGGCCCGCGAATGGAAGCCCGGCCAGCCCTGGCCGCTTCTGGTATCTCTTTCCGCCTATTCCGCGCAGGGCTTGGCGGGCTTGCTTGCAACTGAAAGCGGCATCGACTGGCAAGATCTGGCGCCGCGGGTCAGGGCTGGCGAGTTAACTCTCTATCTTGATGGGCTAAATGAATGCCCGGACTTGTTCTATGATCAATGCTTGAAGGAGATTGCAGGGATCTTGCGCGAGTATCCCGCCGCGCGCGTGCTGGTAACCAGCCGGAGCGCACAGTTGCCGCCAGAGTTCAAGTTGGAGGTATTCGAACTCGAGGCAATGGATAGGGCATGCCAAAGCAAGTTTCTGGAAACCTATCTTGAGCAACCGCAGAAGGGCGAGTCGATCCTTGAGCAGTTGCACCTTCATGACGGTGGCAGAGCGATCGCCGGCAGCCCGATGCTGCTACGCATCGCCGCTGAGGTCGCGCGTGAGACCGACGCAATCCCGAACGAGCGCTCGAAGCTGTATTGTCGCTTTCTCGATGCCTGGTTCCGGCGTGAGACCGAAACGTCGAGGCGCAGCGGCGAGACGCTGCCATGGGATCACGAGTTGACCATCAACGCGCTGGCGGAGTTGGCTTTCCGGGCGCGGCAGAAGGGTAGCAGCCGAATTCCTCGGCCGCAGGCCCACGCCCTACTAATCCATCGCCTTGGTGAGGACACCGATCGCTTCATCGACTGGGCCTCACAGGGCACCGTTCTGGTTCGTAACGAAGGTCGCGGTGACCTGGCTTTCGAGCACGAGACGATCCAAGAGTATCTCTGTGCCAGATATTTAGTGGCTCGGCATGAGGACTTGCATGCCGACGTGTTGGCGGTGCGCGCTGATGCCAAGCCAGGAATATGGGCAATGCCTCTAGCCTTCGCGTTTGAGATGCTCGCGCAGCCATCGCCGGCGTTTGTGTATTCAGCGTGGAGGGTTGAGCCGCTGATCGTTGCTGCCGGAACTCGAAGCGAACTGCACCATCATGCCAAAGATGTGGCCGATGACCTTTGGGAGGAGGCAGTATTGAACGTCCTGCTTGGGAAGGACGCTGCGGCACAGGCCCGCGCTATCTCGATCATTGCCCGCTTGCCGCCGAAGTATCCAATCTCGCAATATCTGCTGAGCAGCCTGAACAGTCATGCTTTCTGGTACACGGCGCAAACACATGCCGCCGGTGTTGCTAGACTCGACCGGCTACGCGGTCTGGTCTGCGGTCCCGATTTCCCGTGGATTGAATTGCTTTCTGATACACTGGTCGGCTGCAAAGCTTGGGCTGAGGGCCTGTCGCCGGCGCTCCGCGCCATCGCGGGGGTCAGCCCCACTCCAACCCTGCGTCAAGTGTTGTCCTCATGCTCGGTCTCTGAACTCTGTGCTCTCCGGCGACGCAAGATGATCTCTGCCGAAACCTTCGTCTCCGCTTGGAAGACAGCACTTGACCGCTCATCAGCAGATCGACTGGATCTCGACCTTCTGGACATTCTGCGCACCGAGAAAGAGCAGATGAACGATATCCTGCAAGACATGCTCCCGCGCTACCAAGCCCAGCTGCGCCGAATTGCCGTCGAACCAGAACTGTCACTGCGAGCTCTCAGTATCCTGCTTCGGGGAGGGGTGGTCCAAGCAAAGGAACTTCGTGAGCGACAAGGTTTTCTGGCCAATGTGTGCGCCCGGATGTCCATGATGAACGCCATCCGCTTGTCTAAGCAAGGCCTGCTGCGCCCTGCTGACATCGATGCCGGAACGCGGAAACGTCTTGTCTATGATCGAAAAACCACAAGTCGCAACATTGACGAGGCAATCAGGAGTGGGCTCCTGAGCCCAGAGGATCTGCCAACCCAGTTGCGTGAACGAACTGTGGCCGCCGCCCCATCGCCCCCCAAAAAGCCGCGTGCAAGACCTGGGGCGACCACGTTTTCGGTTGCGATGCTCAGTGATGCCAAATCCCGGATGAAGGTTAATTCAGAGCTTGCGAAGACACGCTGGACAGTTGAGCTGAAGCGGACCATCCCCGAGCGAGGTTTCGGCTTCGTTCGGCACCCCGATTTCAAGGAAGACATCTTCTGCCTGTTTTCAAAGATTGCCGCGACGGACCGGAATGGGCTGCGCGAGGGGGAGGTGCTCAATGTGATCATCACCACCAGTTTCGACCGAGCAAGGCGGCAATGGAGCTTCGCGGTCGAGGCGGGCCACACCGTAGAGTAGTAGAGAACTGGCGCCGTCACTCCCCCGTCGCCTGCGGGCCGAGTTCATAGTATCTGTCCCTAATCTTTATAGGGGCTCCGGTGAGTAGCTTTCGCGCCTCGTCCGTGTCGAAAGCATAAATATGGGCCGAGGCGACATAACCGCGTAGAGTGCCGCTAACAGTGTTACAGCTTCTCGCAAGGTCGCTCTGTAGCTGGGCCATCGCGGCAAGATTGGCATATTGGCGCCCGAAGATGTTCTGACTTCGGAAGAAAAACTGCAGGTCGAGTCTTCCTTGGCGTATTTTCGCGTCAAGCGTGGTCAGGCAAGGCAGGCTAGCCGCGGAGCTACCGGGAACGAGAAGGTTGATAGTCGCAGACTTCGTTTCGGGTTTGCGTTTGAGTCGCTCGACCATCCAATCAAACTGATTGATTCCCGCCATGTCGAAAATTCGCTGCCCGTAGGTGAAGGGGCGATCAGGCATGCAGGCGTCTTGCGCAAACTTGGCAAGGGTCCGGGCCAAGACGGTTGGGTCACCATGGGCGGATAGCAGCGGATCAGAGACGCTTGGCGCCGAAATCTCGACTGTTAGACCAAGCACCTCGAGCATCCCGACCTCTCCATCGTGATGGGGTTGGCCGTGGCTCAGCACATGGTTGATGCTCTCGATCCAACACTCTCCGATCGTTTGGGCACGGATTGCCATCGGCAGGTCTGCCATAAAATTAGTTCCTACTTCAGAACAGTTCGCGCCAGAGCGCCTCGTAATGTCGTCCTTCGAGCGACACGCCGCGTCGCGCTGCGGCCGCCCCGGTCCGCGAGAAATGGCCGGCGCCATTCCCGTCATCTGCGAAACTGTCGTGCTCGAGACGCTCGAGTTGGTGCCAGGCGCCATCGGAATGGCGGACGGCAATTTCTTCGCGCTCGGTTATGCCGCCGATGACCGATACCTTCGCATCCTGGGATGCCGCCAGCTTGTACATTGCCGGCAAGTGCGCCGCCGGGACGGCATAGAGAAACTGCCAGTCGCCGCCCGCGGTGCTGAGCTGTAGCGGCGAGAGACCCGATGCTAAAATGAGTTCGTCGAGGTCGGGATGCAACGGGATGCGCTGCTCATCGACAAAGGCGCCGCAGGCGCTAGCATCGCATAAGGCGTGAATTGCGCCGGGCAGCCCATCGCTGATGTCGGTTCCGGCATGCGGTATACCAGCCTCCGCAATGGCGCATCCGAGGGTGAAAGGCGGGCGCTGCTCGATGATCGCCTTCTCAACTACGCGGCGGGCGCGGAGACCGATCGGGAGCGCGCGCTTTAAGGCAATCAGCCCTAGCAGCATCGATCCGAGGAACCCTGTAACCACCAGCGCATCGCCCGGGCGGGCACCCGAGCGGCAAATACGTTTATCGCGCGGCACCGTGCCGAGCGCAGTGGCGACCAACGCGAATTTTGGGTTCTGCTTGGTGTCACCGGCAACGATTTCCGCACCGTAGCGCCTAGCGGCCTCGGCAGCGCCCCGCATCACACCACGGACGAACCCAAGTGTAGTGTCAGGGGGAAGCAGCAAGGCCACCGTGACTGCCCGCGGAATGCCCCCGGAGACCACGATGTCGCTGATGGCATGTGAAACGCCGAAGTCCCCAACGCATTCTGGGCCGGCAAGCCCGAGACCGTAGGCCGCATTGAGCCCGGATCGGTCGGTGTTCAGCACTAGCAGTTCATTGTCCCTTTGGCGGAGGTCGACGAAGGCGGCGTCATGACCAAATCCATCGATCAGCATGCTCGGAGTGAGCATCATGCCAGTGATCTCGGCCACCATGCGGCGCTCACCTGCCTCTCGGATCGTCAATTCTTCGTCCATCGGCGATGCCGTTGCTCGTTTTCTAGAGAGATGATTGATCTTTTTCGGTTCCCCAACTGCAACAGCTTCCCCGAGAACAGTCAATGTCTCCTGATCGGGAGCCGGAAGCAGCGAGCTTGATCTTTCGAAGCGATATGAAGGACTTCGGCCCCTCTTGCTTCCACAGTGCTTCCACGGGTGTTGGAAACGCAAACGCCGCCCCGGAGGGCGGCGCTTAAGTGTTTGATAACGCGTAGGGATTTGGTTGCGGGGGTTGGATTTGAACCAACGACCTTCAGGTTATGAGCCTGACGAGCTACCGGGCTGCTCTACCCCGCGGCATTTTTTGCGGATCGTTCTGATACGCTCTGCTTCGTTCATGAGAGACGGATCGCTTCTTTTCAGGTCTGGCGGTGACCTACTCTCCCACGTCTTTTGACGCAGTACCATTGGCGCGACGGCACTTAACGGCCGAGTTCGGGATGGGATCGGGTGTTTTGCTCGTGCTTTGGCCACCAGACCGGAAAAGGAGCGATCGGCGTTTTCCGGTTCTTCTGGGAACCTGGAAAGACATTGTCCAAGGATGCTTTTGGAAGAAGGTCTGCCTTCTTCCGGATCAAATCAAGCCAATCGAGCCATTAGTACCGGTCAACTGAACGCATTGCTGCGCTTACATCTCCGGCCTATCGACGTGGTGGTCTTCCACGGCTCTCAAGGGATACCTTGTTTTGAGGGGGGCTTCACGCTTAGATGCCTTCAGCGTTTATCCTGTCCGTTCATAGCTACCCAGCACTGCCGTTGGCACGACAACTGGTCCACCAGTGGAACGTTCACCCCGGTCCTCTCGTACTAGGGGCAACTCCTCTCAAGTATCCTACACCCACGGCAGATAGGGACCGAACTGTCTCACGACGTTCTAAACCCAGCTCACGTACCTCTTTAAATGGCGAACAGCCATACCCTTGGGACCTGCTCCAGCCCCAGGATGAGATGAGCCGACATCGAGGTGCCAAACGATGCCGTCGATATGGACTCTTGGGCATCATCAGCCTGTTATCCCCAGCGTACCTTTTATCCGTTGAGCGATGGCCCTTCCACTCGGGACCACCGGATCACTATGGCCGACTTTCGTCTCTGCTCGACTTGTCAGTCTTGCAGTCAGGCTGGCTTCTGCCATTGCACTCAACGAGCGATTTCCGACCGCTCTGAGCCAACCTTCGCGCGCCTCCGTTACTCTTTGGGAGGCGACCGCCCCAGTCAAACTACCCACCACGCAGGGTCCCGGACCCGGATAACGGGCCGCGGTTAGACATCAAGAGTGCGAAGGGTGGTATCTCAAGGATGGCTCCACGGGAACTGGCGTCCCCGCTTCGATGCCTACCACCTATCCTGCACATCGCAATCCTGATGCCAGTGCGAAGCTATAGTAAAGGTGCATGGGGTCTTTCCGTCTAACCGCGGGAAGTCTGCATCTTCACAGACAATTCAATTTCGCTGAGTCCACATTTGAGACAGCGGGGAAGTCGTTACGCCATTCGTGCAGGTCGGAACTTACCCGACAAGGAATTTCGCTACCTTAGGACCGTTATAGTTACGGCCGCCGTTTACCGGGGCTTCAATTCAAGGCTTGCACCTCTCCTTTTAACCTTCCGGCACCGGGCAGGCGTCAGACCCTATACGTCGCCTTACGGCTTCGCAGAGCCCTGTGTTTTTAGTAAACAGTCGCCACCCCCTGGTTTGTGCCCCCCGCCAACAGTTGCCTGCCAACGGGGCCTCCTTCTCGCGAACTTACGGAGGTATTTTGCCGAGTTCCTTAAATGTGGTTCTCTCAAGCGCCTTGGTATTCTCTACCAGTCCACCTGTGTCGGTTTAGGGTACGGTCTCATGGAGGGCTATTTCCAGGAACCGCTCAGCAGCCCCTCCAATCCGATAAGGAGGAACTACACCTGCGATCCGTCACCATCTCCTGGCCCAGGAATATTAACCTGGTTCCCATCGACTACGCCTTTCGGCCTCGCCTTAGGGGCCGGCTTACCCTGCTCAGATTAGCTTTAAGCAGGAACCCTTGGACTTTCGGCGACAGGGTCTCTCACCCTGTTTGTCGCTACTC